>NZ_JBMDXE010000006.1:0-9270 GCF_048594845.1 Rhodopseudomonas sp.
GGCGCCCGGCTCGAAGGTGTTCTGCCGCATCCTGTACGATTGCGCCGGCGCCGAGTGGCCGCTGTCGCGCAAGTTCGGCTGCGATCCGGAGATGGCGGTGGACGTGCTCGACAACGCCAAGCGTCTCGGCCTGGAAGCCTACGGCATCTCGTTCCATGTCGGCTCGCAGCAGCGCAAGGTGAAGGCGTGGGACCGTGCGCTGGCGATGGCTGCGCAGGTGTTCCGCGACTGCGCCGAGCGCGGCATCACGCTCTCGATGGTCAACATGGGTGGTGGCTTCCCGACCAAGTATCTGAAGGAAGTCCCGCCGGTGGTGCAGTACGGCCGCTCGATCTTCCGGGCGCTGCGCAAGCACTTCGGCAACCAGATCCCGGAGACCATCATCGAGCCGGGCCGCGGCATGGTCGGCAACGCCGGCGTGATCGAGACCGAAGTCGTGCTGATCTCGAAGAAGAGCGACGAGGACGATGTGCGCTGGGTCTATCTCGACATCGGCAAGTTCGGCGGTCTCGCCGAGACGATGGACGAGTCGATCCGCTACGCCATCAAGTCGCGCCACGACGGCGCCGAGATGACGCCCTGCGTGCTCGCCGGCCCGACCTGCGATTCGGCCGACGTGCTGTACGAGAAGATGCCGTACCCGCTGCCGGTGACGCTCGAGATCGGCGACAAGCTGCTGATCGAAGGCACCGGCGCGTATACGTCGACCTACTCGTCGGTGGCCTTCAACGGCTTCCCGCCGCTGCGGACCTACCACATCTGAGGACCGCTCCTCCGCGCCGCGGAGGTCGGATACCAGGGTGAGTTGGCGGCTCATGTCGCCCTCACCCGGCTCTCTTCCGCGAGCGGGAGAGGGAGCAGAAGAATTGAGGCCGGCTTGCCGGCCTCTCCCTGTCACATCGCTGTTTGCTGACAACATGCTGCCGGCGCGGTTCGCCGGACAGCGTGGGGATCGACGTGCCATGACGAACGCACTCGCCACCTTGACTGCCTTGAACGTCGCAGCCGTTCCGTTCGCGATCCGTGCGGAAAAGAGCTCCGACATTGCCGCGCGTGAGCGCCTGCTGGATGCGTGCTTCGGCGAAGGCCGACATGCGCGCACCTGCCAGCGTTTGCGTGATGGACGCGCGCCCGCGGAAGGCCTGGCCTTCTCCGCGGTCCGTCAAGGCCGCCTGGTCGGCACCGTTCGGCTCTGGCATGTCGACGCAGGGGGCCGGGCCGCACTCGTGCTCGGCCCCCTCGCCGTCGATCCGTCGTGCCGCGAGCTCGGCGTCGGCGGCGCGCTGATGCGCGCGGCGCTGGCCGAAGCCGCCGCCCGCGGCCACGGCGCGGTGATCCTGCTCGGGGATGCGCCGTACTACGCGCGGTTCGGCTTCACGGGTGATAAGATGGCGGGACTGGCTCTGCCGGGCCCGTTCGAGCGCGACCGGCTGCTCGGCCTCGAACTGCGCGAGGGTGCGCTCGACGACGCCGCGGGCCTGATCGTCCCCACCGGTGCTGCCGCCAAGCCGGCGCGCGCCGAGCGGGTGCGTCTTCGTCGCGCGGCCTGAGGAGGGACAGATGCTTTCGCTACGCTTTCCCCGTCCGACTCATCGCGTCTTTGCGCCACGTGATCCGGCCAAGCGGCCGCGTATCACGGTGCTGGTGCTCGCCGTGTTCGTGCTCAAGATCGCTGTCGACGCCTGGCGTCGGCGGCGTGCCGAGAATGCCGGGACAACTGCAGCCTAGCCCAATCATGTGTCAGGGCTGAGACAGCCCGGCTTTGATTGAACCGGCCTTGATTTGCACGACCAGACGCGGCATTGGCTGCCGATCTCCCCTCAGTTTCAGGATTGTTTCGATGTCGCGTCGCCTGATTTCCACCGGATCGCCGTTCGAGAAGACCGCGGGCTACAGCCGCGCCGTGGTCGACGGCGATTTCGTCTTCGTATCCGGCACCACCGGCTACGACTACACCACCATGACGCTGCCCGAGGACGTCACGTCGCAAACCCGCAACTGCTTCAAGACGATCGGCGCGGCGCTGAAGGAAGCCGGCTTCGCGATGGAAGACATCGTCCGCGCCACCTACTACATCACCGATCCGAAGGATGCCGATGCGGTGTTCGCGGTGTGCGGCGAGAACCTCGCCGAGATCCGCCCGGCCGCGACGATCGTGGCGGTCGCCGGCCTGTACAAGCCGGAAATGAAGATCGAGATCGAAGTCACCGCCAAGCGCCGCAGCTAAGTCCTACTCATTGCACGACAATCGGCTCCCCGTTGACTTTGCGGCGGGGAGCCCCCAGGTTTCAGCCACCATGACGAACTTGCCCCGCAACCGTTTGACGCTGCGCGCTGGTCGCCTTCAAGCAGGAAGGTGACCCGGACGCGCGCGTGCGCGATCCGGGCAACTGCAATTTCGTCGCTCTCTCCGATCCCATCCATTTTTGTCTGACACCATCCCGAGATGCCGGCGCTTGCGCGTCCGGCATGACAGGAGCCGTAACATCATGATCCAATCTCTTGCCGTTCGCCGTCCCCCGATCACGCTGCGCCACTGCGACGCCGAGCGCCTCGGCCATCTCGCCGAGGCCGCCGCGCAGCGCTATCCGACCACCGCGGAGTTTCTCGCCGGCGAGGTCGCGCGCGCCAAGGTTGCGCCGGACGCAGCGCCGCTCCCCGGCGTTGTCTGCATGGAATCCGCGCTGAGCTTCCGGGACGACACCACCGGCAAGGAGAAGCAGGTCACGCTGGTGTATCCGCCCGACGCCGATGTCGAGGCTGGCCGCATTTCGGTATTGACCCCGATCGGAGCCGCGCTTATCGGCCTCTCCGTCGGACAATCGATCTCGTTCGAAACGCCGTCGGGCGAGCGGCGCTCGCTGACGGTGCTGAGCGTGTCCGAGCCGAACTGACTGCGCCGATAGCTGCTGCACGAACCGACTGCTGCACGAGGTGACATCCGGATTTCACCCCGCCGTCGTATTCCCATACCGAGCTGACCGCCGATCGCGGCGGTCTTCCGCCGAGCTCTCCGATCTCTTCGCTAACCCCTTCCTCACCCCTTACCCCGGAGTTCATCCCTGATGTCGTCCACTTCGAAGATCCACGCCAAGATCACCGGCCCTATCGTGATGATCGGCTTCGGCTCGATCGGCAAAGGCACGCTGCCTTTGATCGAGCGGCACTTCGAGTACGACAAGAAGCGGTTCGTGATCATCGATCCGCACGAGGATGGTGAGCTCGCCAAGAAGCACGGCGTGCGCTTCATCAAGCAGGGTGTCACCAAGGACAACTACCGCGAGCTGCTGGTGCCGCTGCTGACCGAAGGCGGCGGCCAGGGCTTCTGCGTCAACCTGTCGGTCGACACCTCCTCGGTCGACATCATGACGATGTGCCGTGAGATCGGCGCGCTCTACATCGACACCGTGGTCGAGCCGTGGGCCGGCTTCTACTTCGACAAGAGCGCCGGCCCGGAGAAGCGCACCAACTACGCGCTGCGCGAGACCCTGCTGGCCGCCAAGGCGAAGCAGCCCGGCGGTACTACGGCAGTCTCCACCTGCGGCGCCAACCCCGGCATGGTGTCGTGGTTCGTCAAGCAGGCGCTGGTCGATATCGCGCGCGACACCGGCACCGAGTTCAACGAGCCGAAGAGCCGCGAAGGCTGGGGCCAGCTCGCCCATAAGCTCGGCGTCAAGGGCATCCATATCGCCGAGCGCGACACCCAGCGCGCCAAGACGCCGAAGCCGATGAACGTGTTCGTCAACACCTGGTCGGTCGAAGGCTTCGTCTCCGAAGGCCTGCAGCCGGCCGAACTCGGCTGGGGCACGCATGAGAAGTGGATGCCGGACAACGGCCGCACCCACACCGAAGGCTGCGGCGCCGCCATCTATCTGCTGCAGCCGGGCGCCAACACCCGCGTCCGCACCTGGTGCCCGACGCCGGGCGCGCAATACGGCTTCCTCGTCACCCACAACGAGTCGATTTCGATCGCCGATTACTTCACGGTGCGGGACGGCCAGAACGTGGTGTATCGCCCGACCTGCCACTACGCCTATCACCCGGCCAACGACGCGGTGCTGTCGCTGCACGAAATGTTCGGCGCCACCGGCAAGATGCAGCCGAAGTGGCACATTCTCGACGAGAACGAGATCGTTGACGGCATCGACGAACTCGGCGTGCTGGTCTATGGCCACGCCAAGAATGCCTATTGGTACGGCTCGCAGCTCTCGATCGAAGAGACCCGCGAAGTCTGCCCGTATCAGAACGCCACCGGCATGCAGGTGTCGTCGGCCGTGCTGGCCGGCATGGTGTGGGCGCTGGAGAATCCGGAAGCCGGCATCGTCGAAGCCGACGAGATGGACTACAAGCGCTGCCTCGAAGTGCAACTGCCGTATCTCGGTCCGGTCAAAGGCTACTACACCGACTGGACCCCGCTGACCGACCGCCCCGGCCTGTTCCCGGAGGACATCGACAGCTCGGATCCGTGGCAGTTCCGCAACGTGCTGGTGCGCTGAGGCGCCACCCCGGATCGCAGCGCGCTCCCTCTCCCGCGTGCGGGAGAGGGTTGGGGTGAGGGCGACGCAGGCCCTGACTCAGCGACTCGCTGATAGGAGTGCCCTCACCCGGATCGCTCCGCGATCCGACCTCTCCCGCAAGCGGGAGAGGTGCGCTGCAGCTCGGGGCTGCTTCGCCGACTACAACTGATCACCAAAAAAAGCCGGGCCCGCTGTTGCGAGCCCGGTGAGGCAATCGTCGGTCGTTTCTTGGTGGCGGGTGTTAGCCGCCCTTCGGTTGAATCGGTTCGCCGACTTTCTCGGGCGGTGCCGGCGGCAGGGCCGGCTTGGCGCCGGACTGCACGGCGTCGGCGTCCGGCCGGGCGGGCTGCGGCGGAATGTCGTGCGGGCGGGCGTCTGACTTATTGCTCTCCGGCGACGGCGCGGCCGGCTTGCTTTCTGCGCCGGGGGTGGATTGTGGCGGTTGCGGCGTCGCTTGCGCGAGATGCTGCGGCTCGGCCTGGGCGAACTGCAGGCGGCCGCTGCGGTCGACCTGTGTCAGCGCCATGCCGGAGATCGCGACGCCGGCCGCGATCAGGACTCCGGCCAGCAGCAGATCGCGCTTCAAGCCGTTTTGTTTTTCGATCTGGGTCATTGTCGTCATCCCTTGCACGGCAGGACAACAGGAGCGGCCGGCCATCGTTCCGGGTTCCATCGCCGCAGGCGGGAACGACGGGCCGCTTTTGTCTACAAAGTGAATCAATCTTTAGTGCTGGTTTCCCAGGTGGCGTGCTCGACGCCGGGATGGCGCTCGAGGTCGGCGACCACGGCGTCGAGTTCGTCCGGCTCGATCGACGTGGACACAAGCGTGGCCACGATCTCGACCTTGTCGTCGGCGTGTTCCACGGTCTCGACCTCGACGTCGGCGACCGGATAGTCCGCGGCTTCGAGCCGCTCCTCGAGCTGATCGCGTAGCTTGTCGGCGGAGGCACTGCCTGCCGTGAGACGCACCGAGTAGGTCGCTTCCGAGGTGCGCTCGTCGAACGGGATGCGGTTGATGGCATTGACCAGCGGCCGCAGCAGCGTGTTGCCGGCGATCACGAACACCGTGACGGCCACCGCCTGCGCAGCCAGGTCCGCGCCGGCGCAGGCGCCGACCGCGGCCGAACTCCACAACGTCGCGGCGGTGTTGAGACCGCGGACGTTCATGCCCTCTTTCATGATGACGCCGGCGCCGAGGAAGCCGATGCCCGACACCACATAGGCGATCACCCGGACCGCGCCGTCGGCACCGGCCAGATGCATCGCCAGATCGACGAAGGCGGCGGCGCCGACCGCGACCAGCACGTTGGTGCGGAGGCCCGCCGCGCGCGTGCGATACTGCCGCTCGGCACCGATCAGCATGCCGAGCACGAAGGCGACGGCGAGGCTGACCAGCGTGTCGAAGAAATCGGTCGTCTGGAACGTGGCGAGGAAGCGCATGAGAAACTGCCGGTCTTTGGAACCGGCTTTCTCTTACAGCGGAAGAATGCCCGCCGCACCCTCTTCGTCGGCGAAGGCCAGCAGCGTGCCCTTGGCGTTCCACGCCAGCCCCGCGATCGGCGCCGGGCCGGTCGGGCGAACCAGAATCTCGGCGCCGTCGGTGAGCCGCACCATCAGCACGGTCCCGTTGGAGTAGCCGCAGGCCATGATGTCGTTCTTGGGATGGCAGGCCACCATGCTGACGCGGGCCTGCAGCGGCGCCAGCATCGCCGGCTCCTTGCCCATCGGCCCATCCTTGCTGGCGAACGGCCAGACGATCACCGCGTCAGCGCCGGCGGTCGCGAGGCCCTTGCCGCCGACCGTCCAGGCCATCGAGCGGACGCGGCCCGGATAGCCGGTCATCCGCATGTGCCGCGAATCGGCGAGCCGCCAGCCGTGCAGCGCCGGCTCGTGCATCGCCGTGACCAGGAAGCGGTTGTCCGGACTAAACATCACGCCGAGATGCGAGCCGGCCCATTCCAGGAATTCAGCGTTGGCCGCCATGTTGGGAAACCACAGCGTCACGCCGTTGTAATGCGCGATCGCGAGCCGCATCCCCTTCGGCGCGAACGCGAGTCCGCCGACCGTCGACGGCACCTCGAAGAACTTCTCCTCGGCCTTCGGCGCGCGGACGTAAGCGATCTTGCCGACCGACCACGCCACCGCACCGTCCGGATGCAGCGCCACATTGTCGACCCAACGCCGCTTGGCATCGGTGACCAGCACCTCCGCCTTGCCTGAGGCATCGAGCTGCACGACCTTGCCGTCGTCGCCGCCGGTCACGAGACGCTTGCCGTCGGTGACCGCGCTCAGCACCGCTCCGCCGTGCAGCGCGACCGTCGACGTCTCGCCTGCGAGCGTCGCCATCACGGCGTTCTCCTCGGCGCCGACGAACACCGCGCTGTCGCCGAGAAAGTGCACGGCGGTGATCGCGCCGCCGGTCGCAACGTTCACCACGCGATCAGTGACGGAGGCGATCGAGGCCGCCTCGCCAGAAGCTTCGAACCCGCTCATTGCACGATGCACTTGGCGAAGCCGTCGCGGATCATCTGCTCGGGCAGTTCGCGACCGATGAAGACGACGCGGCTCTGGCGCGGCTCGCCGTCCTTCCACGGGCGCTGGTGATCACCTTCCAGCATCATGTGCACGCCCTGAAACACGTACCGATCGTCGTCACCGGCGAACGCCAGGATGCCCTTGGAGCGCAGGATCTTGCCGCCCTCGGTCTGCACCAGCTGCTGCAGCCACGGCATGAATTTCGACGGGTCGAGCGGCTTGTCGCTCTTCAGCGACAGCGATTGCATGTCCTCGTCGTGATAGTGCTTCAGGCCGTGACCATGGTCGTGGTGATGATGATGGTCGTGCCCGTGGTCGTGATCATGGTGATGATCGTGATCGTCGGCTTCGAGGAATTCCGGCTCGATCTCCAGAATGCGGTCGAGATCGAACGCGCCGCGCTCCAGCACGTCGGCGAGCGCGACCTTGCAGCGCTCGGTCGGATGCAGCTTGGCGTAAGGGTTGATCGCGCGGATCCGCGCCTCGACCTCGAGCAGCTCGGGCTTGCTGACCAGATCGGTCTTGTTCAGCACGATCACGTCGGCGAACGCGATCTGGTTCTTGGCCTCCGGCGCGTCCTTGAGGCGGTCGCTGAGCCATTTGGCGTCGGCGACGGTGACCACCGCGTCGAGCCGCGAGCTCGCCATCACGTCCTCGTCGACGAAGAAGGTCTGGGCGACCGGCGCCGGATCGGCGAGGCCGGTGGTCTCGACGATGATCGCGTCGAACTTGCCCTTGCGCTTCATCAGGCCGCCGAGGATGCGGACCAGGTCGCCGCGCACCGTGCAGCAGACGCAGCCGTTGTTCATCTCGAACACTTCCTCATCGGCGCCGATGATCAGGTCGTTGTCGATGCCGATCTCGCCGAACTCGTTGACGATCACCGCGTACTTCTTGCCGTGGTTCTCCGACAGGATGCGATTGAGCAGTGTCGTCTTGCCGGCACCGAGATAGCCGGTGAGCACGGTGACGGGGATCTTCGAGGTCGAGGCGGTCGTCATCAGGCGGGTGCTCCAGAGCAGGCTCTCACCTCGGGATCGCGCGCGGGCGCGAGCCGCCGAGGATAAGCCGTAAACGCGATTCATCCCGCGAGACACCGCCTGGCGGCGGAGCCCTCAGGATGCGGCGCAGCAAGGCAGCTATTGGCCGAGCGCGCTCGTCAGCGTCCTTATATTGTGCCGGACCATATCAATGTAAGTGGGGGCGTCGCCGTTTTCGGCCGTCAGGCTGTCCGAGTACAGCGTGCCGCCGATCTTGGCCCCGGTCTCGGCGGCGATCCGCTGGATCAGCCGCGGGTCGCTGATGTTCTCCAGAAACACGGCCGGGATCTTGGAGGCGCGGATCTGCTTGATGATCCGGGCGACATCGCGGGCGCTGACCTCGGATTCGGTCGACACGCCCTGCGGTGCAATGAAGCTGATGCCGTAGGCGTCGGCGAAATAGCCGAACGCGTCGTGGGTCGAGATCACCTTGCGGGCGCCCGCCGGGATTTTCGCCACCTGCTCGCGGACCTCGCGATCGAGCGCATCGAGCTTGGCCAGATAGGCTTCGGCATTGGCCCGATAGGTCGCCTCACCGGCCGGATCGGCGGCGATCAGGGCGTCGCGGATGTTGGCGACGTAGATCCTGGCGTTCGGCACCGACTGCCAGGCGTGCGGGTCGGTGTGGTCATCGCCATGGCTGTGGCCGTGGGCGTCGCCGTCATCGTCGGCCTCGCGCGTCTTGATGCCCTTGGTGACGGTGACGATCGTCGCCTTGCCGCCCGAGGACTGCACCAGCCGCGGCAGCCAGCCTTCGAGGCCAAGGCCATTGACGACGACCAGCTTGGCGTCGGCAATCTGCTTGGCGTCGCGCGGCGACGGCGTGTAGACGTGGACGTCGCCGGTCGGCCCGACCAGCGTGGTCCCCGCAACGCGGTGACCGCCGACACTGCGGACGAAATCGCCGAGGATCGAGAAACTGACGACCACGCCGATGCGCTGCGGGGTGCGCTCCTGCGCACACGCGGGCAGCGCCGCAGCCAGCAGCGACAGAACGACGACGGCAATCCGGATCATGGTCTCACGCCTCGAGATGGCGGCCGGTGAACAGTCGATGCACCACGCCGCCGTTCCGGCCGAACAGCAGCGAGGCGAGATACAGCTGTGCCGCGATCAGGATGATCGCCGGCCCCGACGGCACGCGGGTGAGAAACGACAGCACCAGGCCCGCGTAACCG
>NZ_JBMDXE010000060.1:0-7577 GCF_048594845.1 Rhodopseudomonas sp.
TGGACACGGGTGTGCGAGGCCCATCCTTCGAGGCTCGCTTCGCTCGCACCTCAGGATGACGCCGCGGGTGGGCATCGGCTTGTGGGAGCGAGCCGCGTTGACGCGGGGCGCGAACGGTCGCACCATGGACGAGATTCTTTCCAGGTGTACGCGTGACTGCCCTGAGCCAACGTCAATCCGAAATTCTCAACCTCGCCCGCGCGTCGGGCCGGGTGATGGTGGACGATCTCGCCCGTCGCTTCGAAGTTTCGGCACAGACTATCCGCAAGGATCTCAACGACCTCTGCGACCAGCGTTCGCTGACGCGCATCCATGGCGGTGCGATCATCGCGTCGGGCGTCGAGAACCTTGCTTATGAGGCGCGCCGCTTTGTCGCTGCGGAAGAAAAGCGCGCAATCGGCGCCGCGGCCGCCGCGCAGATTCCGAACGGCTGCTCACTGTTCATCAACATCGGCACCACCACCGAGGAAGTCGCCGGCGCACTGACGTCGCATCACGAATTGCTGGTCATTACCAACAATCTCAACGTCGCGATGCAGCTCTACAAGTATCCGCGCATCGAAGTCATCGTCGCGGGCGGCACGGTGCGGCGCGCCGACGGTGCGGTGATAGGCTCGACGGCGATCAGCCTGATCGGGCAGTTCAAGGTAGACTACGCGATCATCGGTGCCTCGGCGATCGACGAAGAGGGCGCGCTGCTCGACTTCGACTACCGCGAGGTGCAGGCCGCGCAGGCGATCATCGCCAATGCCCGCAGCGTGATGCTGGTGGCGGACTCCACCAAGCTGCGGCGTAGCGCTCCGGTGCGGATCGCGCATCTGAGCCAGATCCAGACCTTCGTCACCGACGAGCCGCTGCCGCCGACCCTGCAGACCATCTGCGATGCGCACGGCATCCAGGTGATCGAAGCGCTGCCGAAGCGCGCCGAAGATCTCGACGATACAGCGGCCTAGCCGATCTAACTCACTCATTTCATTCGTGGATTCGGCTCTTCCCAGAAGTCGCCGCAGAATCGTCACATCACCCTTGCTTTCGTTTTGTATTCTGATCTATTTCGTCTCGAAAGAAATTCGACAGAAGCGAAAGCTGCAGTGCAGCAATTCGCAAGCCTTGGCGAGGAGCGTCGGTGGGAAAGGTTTTCGATCTCGCGATCATTGGCGGCGGGATCAACGGCTGCGGGATCGCGCGCGACGCGGCCGGCCGTGGCAATTCCGTTTTCCTCTGCGAGATGAACGACCTCGCCAGCGGCACCTCGTCGTGGTCGACCAAGCTGATCCATGGCGGCCTGCGCTATCTCGAATATTTCGAATTCCGGCTGGTGCGCGAGGCGCTGATCGAGCGCGAGCGGCTGTGGCAGATCGCGCCGCATATCATCGGCCCGCTGCGCTTCGTGCTGCCGCATCATTCCGGCCTGCGGCCGGCCTGGCGGCTGCGGCTCGGGCTGTTTCTTTACGACTACATCGGCGGCCGCAAGCTGCTGCCGCCGACGCGTTCGGTCGACCTCGCCCGTGACGAGGTCGGCAAGCCGCTGATCCCGGGGCGCTTCAGCCGAGGCTTCGAGTACTCCGACTGCTTCGTGGACGACGCCCGGCTGGTGGTGCTGACCGCGCGCGACGCGGCAGACCGCGGCGCCGAGATCCGCACGCGCACGCGCGCCGTTGAAGTACGCCAGCACGACGGCATCTGGCACGTCACCACCGAGGACATGCGCAGCGGCGTGCGCAGCACCATCCAGGCACGCGCGCTGGTGAATGCCGCCGGCCCGTGGGTCGAGAATGTGCTGGCGTCCGGCTCCGGTGTGAATGCGACCTCGAAAGTGCGGCTGGTGCAGGGCTCGCACATCGTGGTTCCGAAGCTGTATCAGCACGACCGCGCCTACATCTTCCAGAATGCCGACGGCCGCATCGTGTTCGCGATCCCGTATCAGGGCGATTTCACGCTGATCGGCACCACCGATCGCGACTATCACGGCGACCCGTCGCAGGTGAAGGCGACGCCCGAAGAGATCGCTTATCTGTGCGATGCCGTCAGCCAGTATTTCGCCAAGCCGGTGAAGGCCGCCGACGTGGTGTGGACGTTCTCCGGCGTGCGCCCGCTGTATGACGACGGCGCCAGCGAAGCCAAGGCGGCGACGCGCGACTACGTGTTCGAGCTCGACAAGCCCGGCGGCGCGCCGCTGCTGTCGATCTATGGCGGCAAGATCACCACCTATCGGCGGCTGTCCGAAGAGGCGCTGGAAAAGCTCGCGCCTTACGTCAAGGGCGTGCAGGCGAAGGAAGGCTGGACTGCGCAGCAGCCGCTTCCCGGCGGCGATTTTGCCGTGGATGGCGGCCCGGCGCTGGTGGCGCAACTGATGCGTGACTACCCGTTCCTGTCCCAGCCGCACGCTTATCGCCTGGTGCATGCCTACGGCACGCGCGCCCGGCAGGTGCTCGGCACCGCAACCTCGATGGCCGATCTCGGCCGCGACTTCGGCGCCACATTGACGGAAGCCGAGGTCCGCTATCTGATGAAACACGAATGGGCCTGCAGCGCCGACGACATCGTCTGGCGCCGATCCAAGCTCGGTCTGCGGCTGACGCCTTCGGCGATTGCCGCGCTCGAGGAGTGGGTCGCGGCGAACAGTTTCGCCGAGAAGCCCCAGCAACAGATGGGAGGCCGGGCATGAGTGTCAGCCTGGAAAACGTCACCCGGACGATCGACGGGATGCCGGCGATCCGCGACGTGTCGCTGACGCTGGAGCGCGGCACGCTGAGCGTGCTGCTCGGGCCGACGCTGTCCGGCAAGACCTCGATCATGCGGCTGCTCGCTGGCCTGGACAAGCCGACCTCCGGCCGCGTGCTCGTCGACGGCAGGGATGTCACCGGCGCCGACGTGCGCACCCGTTCGGTGGCGATGGTGTATCAGCAGTTCATCAACTACCCGTCGCTCACCGTGTACGAAAACATCGCCTCGCCGCTGCGGGTGCAGGGCAAGCCGCGCGCCGAGATCGAGCAGCGCGTGCAGGAAGCGGCGAAGCTGCTGAAGCTCGAGCCGTATTTGCAGCGCACGCCGCTGCAGATGTCGGGCGGCCAGCAGCAGCGCACCGCGATCGCCCGCGCGCTGGTCAAGGGCGCCGACCTGGTGCTGCTCGACGAGCCGCTGGCGAACCTCGACTACAAGCTGCGCGAGGAGTTGCGCACCGAACTGCCGAAGATCTTCGAGGCCTCCGGCGCGATCTTCGTTTACGCGACGACCGAGCCGTCCGAAGCGCTGCTGCTCGGCGGCCGCACCATCTGCATGTGGGAAGGCCAGGCGCTGCAAGTCGGCCCGACCCCGATGGTGTATCGCAAGCCCGATACGCTGCGCGTCGCGCAGGTGTTTTCCGATCCGCCGCTCAATATCGTCGGTGCCGAGAAGAAGGCCGGCACGGTGCACTACGCGGGCGGCGTCACGGCGCCGGCCAACGGCGTGTTCGCCGGGCTCGGCGACGGCGCCTACCGGGTCGGCTTCCGCGCCCATCAGATCGAGGTCAAGCGCGCCGATCCGGATCGGCACGCGTTCCAGACCAAAGTGGCAATCACCGAGATCACCGGTTCGGAGAGCTTCGTGCATCTGAAGCGCGGCGACGACAATTGGGTCGCGGTGCTGCACGGCGTGCACGAATTCGAGCCGGGCCAGACGCTCGACGCGGTCCTCGATCCCGCCAATCTGTTCGTGTTCGACGCGGCCGACCGCCTCGTCGCCGCGCCGAAGTCGAACTGAGGGGCAGCCCGATGGCGCGTATCGATCTCGTCGATCTTGCTCATTCCTACTTGGTCGGTGACGACCTGCCGCCGGCCGCCTATGCGCTGAAGCCGGTGTCGATGACCTGGCGACAGGGTGGCGCCTACGCGCTGCTCGGGCCATCGGGCTGCGGCAAGACCACGCTGCTCAACATCATCTCCGGGATCGTTACGCCGTCGCGAGGCAAGATCCTGTTCGACGGCAAGGACGTCACCCAACTCAGTACGCGCGAGCGCAACATCGCGCAGGTGTTCCAGTTTCCGGTGATCTACGACACCATGACGGTGCGGGAAAATCTCGCCTTCCCGCTGAAGAACCGCGGCGTGCCGAAGGCCGAGATCGACCGCCGCGTCGAGGAGATCGCCGGGCTGCTCGATCTCACCGCCAATCTCAAGCGCAAGGCGACGCGGCTCACCGCCGACGCCAAGCAGAAGATCTCTCTCGGCCGCGGCCTGGTGCGCAACGACGTCGCCGCGATCCTGTTCGACGAGCCGCTGACGGTGATCGATCCGCATCTGAAGTGGGAGCTGCGCAGCAAGCTCAAGGCGCTGCACCGCGCGCTCGACCTCACGATGATCTACGTCACCCACGACCAGACCGAGGCGCTGACCTTCGCCGACACGGTGGTGGTGATGCACGACGGCCGCGTCGTGCAGAGCGGCACGCCGGAAGAATTGTTCGAGCGTCCGGCCCACACTTTCGTCGGCTACTTCATCGGTTCGCCCGGCATGAACATCGTGGCGGCCGACGTGAAGGGGCGCGATGCAATCGTCAGCGGCCACGCCATCCGGCTGGCGCGCGGCTACGACAATCTGCCCGCCGGCGCCAAGATCGAGATCGGCGTGCGGCCGGAATTCGTGCATCTCACCGCCAAGGCGCCGGGTGTGCTGTCGGGCCGCATCGAGCGCATCGACGATCTCGGCCGCATCCGCTTCGCCTCGGTGCGGGTCGGCGACGCCAAGTTCGCCGCGCGGGTGCCGGACGGCTTTACGCCGAGCGGCGACGAGGCCGGGCTGCAATTCGAACCGTCGCGCATCCACGTCTACGCCAACAGCGAGATCGTCGAAGGCAGCGCTCTGGAGCAAGTCGCCTGATGGACAAGGTCGTCAACCAGAAAGCCTGGTTCCTGGTGCTGCCGGTGTTCGCCATCGTGGCGTTCTCGGCGATCCTGCCGTTGATGACGGTGGTGAACTATTCGATGCAGGACACCTTCGGCAACAACCAGTTCTTCTGGAACGGGGTCGGCTGGTTCAAGGAACTGCTCGATCCGTCGAGCGACCTCGGCGGGCGGTTCTTCGCGTCGCTGGGACGCAATCTGGCGTTCTCGGCGATCATCCTGGCGATCGAGGTGCCGCTCGGCATCGTGGTGGCGCTGGCGATGCCGCGCCACGGCTGGTCGGTGGCGTTCTGCCTGGTGATGATGGCGCTGCCGCTGCTGATCCCGTGGAACGTGGTCGGCACCATCTGGCAGATCTTCGGCCGCCCCGACATCGGCCTGATGGGCTACACGCTCAATCATCTCGGCTTCAACTATAACTACGTCTCGAACGAGTTCGACGCCTGGGCCACCGTGGTGGTGATGGACGTCTGGCACTGGACCAGCCTGGTGGCGCTGCTGTGCTACGCCGGCCTGAAGTCGATCCCTGACGCATATTATCAGGCGGCGCAGATCGACGGCGCGTCGCGCTGGGCGGTGTTCAAGGCGATCCAGCTGCCGAAGATGCATCGCGTGCTGCTGATCGCCGTGCTGCTGCGCTTCATGGACAGCTTCATGATCTACACCGAGCCGTTCGTCGTCACCGGCGGCGGGCCGGGCAATTCGACCACCTTCATCTCGATCGAGCTGGTCAAGATCGCGCTCGGGCAGTTCGACCTCGGCAAGGCCGCGGCGCTGTCTATCGTCTACAATCTGATCATCATTATCGTGTGCTGGGTGTTCTACACCGTGATGACCAATGCGGGCGCCGAGCGCCAGCCGACCGAAGGGAACGCGTGATGCATTCGATCCCCGGCCGCCGCGTCGTGATGGCGCTCTATCTGTTCTTCCTGATGTTGCCGATCTACTGGCTCGTCAACATGAGCTTCAAGACCAATGGCGAGATCGTCTCGACGATGACGCTGTGGCCGCATCAGCCGACGCTGGAGAATTACCGGACGATCTTCACCGATCCGAGCTGGTATTCGGGCTACATCAACTCGCTGCAATACGTCGTCATCAACACGGTGCTGTCGATCTCGTTCGCACTGCCGGCGGCGTACGCGTTCTCGCGTTATCGCTTCCTCGGCGACAAGCACCTGTTCTTCTGGCTGCTGTCGAACCGCATGGCGCCGGCCGCCGTCTACGCGCTGCCGTTCTTCAATCTGTATTCGGCGCTGAACCTGTTCGACACGCCGTGGGCGGTCGCGCTGGCGCACTGCCTGTTCAACGTGCCGCTGGCGGTGTGGATCCTGGAAGGATTCGTCTCCGGCGTGCCGAAGGAGATCGACGAGACGGCGTTCCTCGACGGCTACTCGTTTCCGCGCTTCTTCGTGAAGATCCTGATGCCCCTGATCGCCTCCGGCATCGGCGTCGCGGCGTTTTTCTGCTTCATGTTCTCGTGGGTCGAACTGCTGCTGGCGCGGACGCTGACCTCGGTCAACGCCAAACCGATCTCGGCGGTGATGACCCGCACCGTGTCGGCCGCCGGCATGGACTGGGGCCTGCTCGCCGCCGCCGGCGTGCTCACCATCATTCCGGGGGCCTTGGTGATCTGGTTCGTCCGCAACTACATCGCGCGCGGTTTTGCGCTGGGGCGGGTGTGAGAGAATGATGGACGCCACGTCGGGCTTGCACGACTCTCATGATGCATTCTCCGCCCGTGTCCCGGGCGCGGTGCGGCACGCAGTGCTGCTCCGCAGACCCGGGACCCCAGTTTGGCGACCGCACAACACCGGGGCCCCGGATCAGCAGCGCAGCACGCCGCAAGCGCGGCGCGCTGCGCAGCATCCGGGGCACGTTGCCGATTGCGGATTCGAACGGGGAGAACTCTGATCATGGACTCCTTCGCATGGATGGCGTGGACATGGCCGACGGCGGCGTTCTTCGTAGCGCTGACTTGCACGCTCGGGACCATGACTTGGCTGGCCGTGGCCTATCCGGAAGTCGAGCGCGTCGGCGTGCTGCGGATTCCGACGACGCGCGGCGACCGGCTGTTTCTATCGCTGATCTTGGCCGCCGTGATTCACCTGGTGTGGATCGCGGTGGTCGGCACCGACCCGTTGTTCACGCTGCCGGTCGGTGAGGGTGTCGAAGTGTCGAGTCTCTGGCTCGCCACGGGGCTGTCGCTGGTCTCTGCCGGTGTGATCTTTCGCACCGTCTGAGCCGGCGAATGAGGAACAGATCCGGGATCAACCCGGGCCTGAAGTGCTGTCGCTTAATGGAGGAACCAAGGATGCGACACTTGATCGGACGCACTAATCAACTCGGCCGCGCGCGGCTGATGACGATGGCGAGCGCTGCGGCGCTGGTGGCGGCTTCGATGACGCTGGCGGCGCCGGCGTGGTCGGCCGACGACGCGGTGCTGAAGAAGTGGATCGACGAGGAATTCCAGCCGTCGACGCTGTCGAAGGAAGATCAGCTCAAGGAACTGCAGTGGTACGCCAAGGCGGCCGAGCCGTTCAAGGGCATGGATATCAACGTTGTCTCCGAGACGTTGACCACGCACGAGTACGAATCCAAGACCCTGGCCAAGGCGTTCAGCGAGATCACCGGCATCAAGCTGAAGCACGATTTGATCCAGGAAGGCGACGTCGTCGAGAAGCTGCAGACCCAG
>NZ_JBMDXE010000061.1:0-4263 GCF_048594845.1 Rhodopseudomonas sp.
CTCGGCGTCAAAGCCACCGCCGACGCGCTGGAAAACCTGATCCGCGACGGCCGTCCCGAGTTCAAGGGCGAAGACGGCAACGTCAAGCTATGGGTGCCGCATCGGCCGCCGCGGCCGGAAAAGTCCGAGGGCGGTGTCCGCTTCGTCATCAAGTCGGACTACGTGCCGAAGGGCGACCAGCAGACCGCCATCAAGGAGCTGGTCGAAGGCATCGACCGCAGCGATCGCACGCAGGTGCTGCTCGGCGTCACCGGCTCGGGCAAGACCTACACCATGGCCAAGGTGATCGAGGCGACGCAGCGCCCCGCCATCATCCTGGCGCCGAACAAGACGCTGGCGGCGCAGCTCTACGGCGAGTTCAAGAACTTCTTCCCCGACAACGCCGTCGAGTATTTCGTCTCGTACTACGACTACTACCAGCCCGAAGCCTACGTCCCGCGCACCGACACCTATATCGAGAAGGATTCGTCGATCAACGAGCAGATCGACCGGATGCGCCACGCCGCCACCCGCGCGCTGCTGGAGCGCGACGACGTCATCATCGTCGCCTCGGTATCGTGCATCTACGGTATCGGTTCGGTCGAGACCTATCAGTCGATGACCTTCGCGGTGAAGCGCGGCGAGCGCATCGACCAGCGCCAGCTGATCGCCGATCTGGTGGCGCTGCAATACAAGCGCACCCAGGCCGACTTTTCGCGCGGCACATTCCGGGTGCGCGGCGACGTCATCGACATCTTCCCGGCGCACTACGAGGATCGCGCCTGGCGGATCAAGACGTTCGGCGACGAGATCGAGGCCATCGAGGAATTCGACCCGCTCACCGGCCACAAGCAGGACGAGCTGGAATTCGTCAAGATCTACGCCAATTCGCACTACGTGACGCCGCGGCCGACGCTGATCCAGGCGATCCAGTCGATCAAGACCGAGCTGAAGTGGCGGCTCGATCAGTTGCACGCGCAAGGCCGCCTGCTGGAGGCGCAGCGGCTGGAGCAGCGCACCACGTTCGACATCGAGATGATGGAAGCGACCGGCAGTTGCGCCGGCATCGAGAACTACTCACGCTACCTCACCGGCCGCCGGCCGGGCGAGCCGCCGCCGACGCTGTTCGAATACGTGCCCGACAACGCGCTGGTGTTCGCCGACGAAAGCCACGTGTCGATCCCGCAGATCGGCGCGATGTTCAAGGGCGACTTCAGGCGCAAGGCGACGCTGGCCGAATACGGCTTCCGCCTGCCGTCCTGCATGGACAACCGGCCGCTGCGCTTCGAAGAGTGGGACATGATGCGGCCGCAGACGGTGGCGGTGTCGGCGACGCCGGCGGCGTGGGAGCTGAACGAGAGCGGCGGCGTGTTCGTCGAGCAGGTCATTCGCCCGACTGGACTGATCGATCCGCCCGTCGACATCCGCCCTGCCCGCACCCAGGTCGACGATCTGGTCGGCGAAGTCCGCGCCACCGCGACGCGCGGCTATCGCACGCTGATCACCGTGCTGACCAAGCGGATGGCGGAGGATCTCACCGAGTTCCTGCACGAGCAGGGCATCCGCGTGCGCTATATGCATTCGGACATCGACACCATCGAGCGCATCGAGATCATCCGCGATCTGCGGCTCGGAGCGTTCGACGCGCTGGTCGGCATCAACCTGCTGCGCGAAGGCCTCGACATTCCGGAATGCGCGCTGGTCGCGATCCTCGACGCCGACAAGGAAGGCTTTTTGCGCAGCGAGACCTCGCTGATCCAGACGATCGGCCGCGCCGCCCGTAACGTCGACGGCAAGGTCATCCTCTACGCCGACCACATCACCGGCTCGATGCAGCGCGCGATGGACGAGACCACGCGCCGCCGCGAGAAGCAGGTCGAGTACAACGAGGCCCACGGCATCACGCCGGAAAGCGTCAAGAAGTCGATCGGCGATATTCTGAATAGCGTGTACGAGCGCGACCACGTGCTGGTCGAGATCGGCGACGGCAAGGGCTCCGGCTTCACCGACGACGCCGCCGCGATCGGTCACAATTTCGAGGCCGTGCTGGCCGATCTCGAAACCCGGATGCGCGAGGCCGCCGCCGATTTGAACTTCGAGGAAGCGGCCCGCCTGCGCGACGAAGTCAAACGCCTGCGGGCGACCGAGCTGGCGGTGATCGACGATCCGACCGTGAAGCAGCGCGGCGTCGCGGCGAAGGCCGGCAGCTACAAAGGCGACAAGAAATACGGCGCCTCGGCCAATATGCCGAAGCTCTCAACCGAACGCGGCGGCAACAACACGCCGCGCAGCAAGGTGCACAAACCCGATCTCGATGAGATGGGCATTGCCGGCTACCACGAATTCAAGAAGGTCCAGCGCGCGAGGCCGCGCAAGCCGACGCTGGATGAAATGGGACCGGGGACGGAGAGCAAGATTTTCCAGCCGACCAACAGTCGCGAGTCGGGACCGGAGTTCGGACCACGATCGACCGGCGGGGCGCCGGGACGGCGGGGTGGGTGGAAGAAGAAGTGACGCGGCAGCGCCGCGCGATGTGCGGCGCGAGCGGGCTAACGAGATCTACTTCTTGACGAGGCCTGCCATCGTCTCTGCGTGACACCCGTCCGCGCGGCAACTGCGTGACCTTGCTCACAACTTGTCAGTACGAAGTTGCGGTGAAAGGATGCCGGCTCATACGGAGAGTCGATCATGCGCGTTCCGATCCTGGCGGTGCTGCTCATCACGCTGCCCGTCCTGCCTTCCCACGCTCAGACGGTTCCGACGGCCATCACCTGCGAGGGCGTCTTCGGCAAGAGCACCACTCACGCGCAGTTGGTGAAGACCTTTGGAGCCGCCAATGTCACGTTCGAGGAGATCGACGGCGCTGAAGGCGAGACGCTGAAGGCGACGGTGCTGTTCAAGGCGGACCCGGCGAAGCGCGTGGAGGTGGTGTGGCGCGATGAAGCCAAGCGCGCCGGTCCTTCCAGCATCGGCGTCAAGCAACCCAGCGCGTGGATCGGTCCTCTGAACATCCGCAACGGCATGACGGTCCCGGAGATTGCGCAGCTCAACGGCCAGCCGTTCACAATGAGCGGTTTCGAATGGGACTACGGCGGTTATGTCACCGACCTGAAGGGCAAGCTCGCCGCGCTTCCCGGCGGCTGCGGTCTGACGCTGCGTTTCTCGCCCGGCATGGATATTCCGGCCGGCAAGAAGTATCAGGCCATCGTCGGCGACAGGACCATCAAGTCCGACAACGCCCTGCTGCTGTCGGTCAAGCCGAAAGTGACGGAATGGAGCGTCGGCTGGGCTGAGTAACAAGCTTGCAGAATTCGGCACGCGCGGTTGCAGTCATTTTGCGACCGGCGTCAGCAACGCGGCCGCTTCGCCGACCTCGGGCCGATCTCCGACCAGCACATACTCCCCGCGTGCCAGTGTCGCCGCGCTGGCGGTGACCACCGCGCGCTTCGGGCAAATACCAAGGCAGCCGGTGGTGACGAGCTTGGGGCGTTTGCCGCCATGCGCAGCGGCGGCTTGCTTCAGTTCCGCTTTCAGCGCCTGCTTGATCTTCTTGCCGCCGTCGATCTTGGACAGGCATTTGCCGCAGATCAGCACGGGTGGTGGGCGCTTGGGGCGGGCGATGATGGGGGAGGATTTCGTGGGCATGATCGTCATATAGGGACGGTCTGCGATCGTGGGATGGGTTGAGCGCTGCGAAACCCATCAGGCCGATACACGCGGGTGATGGGTTTCGCTTGCGCTCAACCCATCCTACCAAGCCTCATCGGCTGCTCCGTCATTGCGAGGAGCGCAGCGACGAAGCAATCCAGCTCATGGCGCTGGGCTGGATTGCTTCGCTGCGCTCGCAATGACGAACCGGCGCGTTTCGCAGGAAGATTCTCGAAGACGTGGATGGCCGGGACGAGCCCGGCCGTGGCGGCGTTGAGAGGATCGAGGCAAACAAAAAGGGCGGCGCGTATGGCGCCGCCCTCTTCGATCACTTCAGCTCTGGTGCACGACGTGATGGGTTTCGCTTCGCTCAACCCATCCTACGCGCGCCCTAGCCTCACACCCGCTCGATGATGATCGCCGGGGCCATGCCGCCGGCGGCACACATCGTCACGAGGCCGCGCTTGAGGCCGCGGCGCTCGAGTTCATCGAGCACGGTGCCGACCAGGATGGCGCCCGTGGCACCGATCGGGTGGCCGAGAGCGATCGAGCCGCCGTTGACGTTGACCTTTTCACGGTCGAGGTCGAGGTCGCGGATGAACTTCTCGGCGACGACGGCGAAGGCTTCGTTGATCT
>NZ_JBMDXE010000062.1:0-20094 GCF_048594845.1 Rhodopseudomonas sp.
GCGGCTTCTGCTTGCCGACTTCGAAGTTCTCCTCGACGGTCAGTTCGGTGAAGATGCGGCGATCCTCCGGCACGTAGCCGAGGCCGCGGCGCACGATCTCGTAGGACGGTAGCCGCGAGATGTCCTCGCCTTCGAACGTCACCTTGCCGCTGCGCCGCTGCACCAGCCCGACCACCGAGCGGAAGCTGGTGCTCTTGCCGGCGCCGTTGCGGCCCAGCATGGCGACGACCTCGCCTTCGCCGACCGCGAAGCCGACGTCGAACAGGATATGCGCCGGGCCGTAATGGCTGTTGAGATCGGAGACTTCGAGCTTCATGTCAGCGCCTCCGCGCGGTGCTTGGCATCGTAGAGCAGGCCCTCGCCGAGATAGATCGCCTGCACCTGGCGGTCCTGCCGGACCTGCTGCGGCGAGCCGCGGGCGATCAGTTGGCCGCGGTTCAGCACCATCACCTCGTCGGCGTGTTCGAACACCACGTCCATGTCGTGCTCGGTGAACAGCACACCGATGTTCTTGGCGCGTGCGATGCCGGCGGTCAGCCGCATCAGCTCGACGCGCTCCTTCGGCGCCATGCCGGCGGTCGGCTCGTCCATCAGCAGCAGCCGCGGCTGGTTGGCGAGCGCGATTGCCAACTCGAGCCGCTTGAGATCGCCATAGGCGAGTTCGCCGCACGGCCGCTCGGCCTGTTCGCTCATCCCGACCAGCGCAAGTAACTCGTCGGCTTCAGGACGATGCTGCCCGCCGGCATAGCCGATCAGCGACCACAGCCGGTGATGGAACGACAGCAGCGCGACCTGCACGTTCTCGCGCACCGTCATCGACGCGAAGGTCGCGGTGATCTGGAAGGTGCGCCCGACGCCGCGGCGCCACACCGTGCGTGGCGGCAGCCCGACGATTTCATCGCCCGCCAGCTTGATCGAGCCGGCGTCGGGCTTGATCTGGCCGTTGAGCATGTTGAAGCAGGTGCTCTTGCCGGCGCCGTTCGGGCCGATCAGCGCCAGGATCTCGCCGGCTTGCACCGTGAAGCTGACGTCGCGCACCGCGTGAACGCCCGCGTAGGACTTCACCAGCCCTTGGACTTCGAGCAGCGTGGTCATTCCGCGGCCTCCATCTTGGCGACGGACAAAGCATCGGGCTTGCCGTTTTTGGGCCGCGGCCCGCGGTGGCGCCAATCCTCGATGAAGCCGACGATGCCCTTCGGCGCAGCGACGACGAGCAGCACGATGATGGCGCCGAGCACCAGCTTGGACCAGTCGGTCTGGCTCATCAGCCAGATCGCCAGCGCCTTGTAGACGATGGCGCCGATCACCGCGCCCGACACCGTCTCGATGCCGCCGAGCAGCACCATCACCAGGCCGTCGACCGAGATCGGGATGGCGAGCGATTCCGGAAACACCGAGCCCTTGAGGAAGGCGAACAGCGCGCCGGCGACGCCCGCGAAGGTGCCGGCGACGATCAGAGCCGCCCACTGCGTCGACTTGCGGTCGATGCCAATGGCATCGGCGCGCAGCGTGTTGTCGCGCGTGGCGCGCAGGCCGAAGCCGTAGGGCGAAAACACCAGCATGCGCAGCAGCGCAACGCCGACGACCGCAACGCCGAGCGTCAGCCAGAAGAAGCCTTGCGGGCTGGATGCCCACGCCGACGGCCAGATCCCCAGAATGCCGTTGTCACCGCCGGTGACCTCGACCCACTGGAACGCCACCGACCAGATGATCTGCGCGAACGCCAGCGTCAGCATGGCGAAGTACACGCCAGACAACCGGACGCAGAACCAGCCGGCGACCAGCGCACCCATCAGGCCGAACGCCGGGCCGACCAGCAGCGCCAGTTCCATCGGCGCGCCGAGAAACTTCACCGCGAACGCCGCGCCGTAGGCGCCGAGGCCGAAATAGGCGGCGTGGCCGAACGAGGCGAGCCCGCCGACCGTCATCATGAAGTGTAGGCTGGCTGCGAACAGCACGAACACCAGGATTTCCGAGCCGACGCTGAGCAGGTAGTTGCCGGCGAACAGCGGCAGCAGCGCCGCGATCACGATCAGCACGGCGACGCCGGCGCGCTCGACCAGTGACATCGGCTTCCACGGCCGGAACGAGATGCCCGTGCTGGGCCGCGTGCCGCGCTCCGCCTTGCCGAGCAGGCCGTAGGGCCGGACCACCAGCACCACCGCCATCACCAGGAACACGGCGATCAGCGAAATCTTCGGCAGCACCAAAATGCCGAGCGCGTTGAGTTCGGATACCAGCACCGCGGCAATGAAGGCGCCGGGCACCGAGCCGAGGCCGCCGATCACCACCACGACGAACACCTCGACGATGATCGACAGGTCCATCGCGTGCGTCACCGTGGTGCGCGGGATCTGCAGCGCGCCGCCGAGCGCGGCGAGGAACACGCCGAGCGCGAACACGCTGGTGAACAGCCATTTCTGATTGACGCCGAGACAGGCGACCATGTCGCGGTCCTGCGTCGCAGCGCGCACCAGCACGCCCCAGCGGGTGCGGTGGAACAATAGCCAGAGCAGTCCAAGCACTGCCGGGCCGAGCCCGATCAGCAGCAGATCGTAGGTCGGGATCATCCGGCCGAACAGGCTGAAGGCGCCGCTGAAGCCGGGCGCGCGCGGGCCCATCAGATCGTCCGGGCCCCAGATCAGCACCACGAGATCCTGCACCATCAGCGTCACGCCGAAGGTGGCCAGCAGCTGAAATAATTCGGGCGCCTGATAGATCCGGCGCAGCAGCACCATCTCCATCAGCGCGCCCAGCGCCGCGACGATCAGGCTGGCGAGAAGCAAGCCGCCCCAGAAGCCGAACGCGCCGCTGAATCGATCGGTCAGCGTGAACGCCATATAGGCGCCCAGCATGTAGAACGCGCCGTGCGCGAAGTTCACGATGCGGGTGACGCCGAAGATGATCGACAGCCCCGACGCCACCAGAAACAGCGACGCGGCGCTGGCGAGACCACTGAGAGCCTGGGCCAAAATCAGTTCCACGGCGGCGCCTTTCGTTCGGGTTTGCAGTCGTCGAAGCTTGGGGAAGACACCGCCGCTGACATCAGCGGCGGCGATTGGCGAGACAGCGTCGGCTCAGTTCGCCGGACGAAGCTTGGCGGCTTCGGCCTCCGGCGGCAGATAGTCGGCGCCCTTCTTGAACTTGACGTCGACCATGATGCCCTTGCCGTCCTTCTGGGTGGTCTTGCCGACGAAGGCGCCCATCGTCGACTGATGGTCGCCGGCGCGGTACACGATCGGGCCGAACGGGGTGTCGACCTTGAGGTTCTTCATCGCCTTGGTCAGGCTCTCGGTCGACGTATCGTCAGCGGCGTTCAGCACTGCGGCGACGCTCTTCACCGTCGAGTAGCCGACCACCGAGCCGAGCCGCGGATAGTCCTTGTTGGCCGCCTGATAGGCCTCGAGGAAGGCTTTGTGCTCCGGCGTGTCGATCGAGTACCAGGGGTAGCCGGTGACGATCCAGCCCTCGGGCGTTTCGGTCTTCAGCGGATCGAGATATTCCGGCTCGCCGGTGAGATACGACACCACGACGCGGTCCTTGAACACGCCGCGGGTGTTGCCTTCACGGACCAGCTTCACCAGGTCGCCCGCGAAGGTGGCGTTGAGGATGGCGTCCGGCTTGGCGGCGTCGATCGCCTGCAGCACCGGGCCGGCGTCGATCTTGCCCAGCGGCGGCCACTGCTCGGCGACGAATTCGACGTCCGGACGCTTCTTGGTGAGGATCTCCTTGAAGGCGGCGACGAAGGACTGGCCGTATTCGTAGTTCGGCGCGATCGTCGCCCACTTCTTGGCCGGCAGCTTGGCGGCTTCTTCGGCCAGCATCGAGGCCTGCATGAAGTTCGAGGCGCGCAGCCGGAAGGTGTAGTCGTTGGCCTTCGACCAGACGATCGCATCGGTGAGCGGCTCGGCGGCGATGTACAGCACCTTCTTTTGCTTGGCGAAATCGGACAGCGCCAGGCCGATATTGGAGAGGAAGCCGCCAGCGATCATCACCACGCCGTCTCGCGACACCAGCTCGTTGGCGGCGGTCAGCGCGTCGCCGGGCTTGCCGCCGTCGTCCTTGGTGATGACGACCAGCTTCTTGCCCTTGATACCGCCGGCATCGTTGATCTGCTTGACGGCCAGCTCGAGGCCCTTGCGATACGGCTCGGTGAAGCCGGGCAGGGACGAGTAGGAGTTGATCTCGCCTACCTTGATTTCGCCCTGCTGGGCGTATGCCGCCCCGGACGTCAACAACAATGCCGTCAGTGCCAGTCGTGCTATCTGCTTCATACGCTCTTGCCCTCTTCTGGTGATACTCAGCCTGGTTCAGCGTAGTCCGTCTTCGCCCTTGATCTCGGCGGTTGTCAGTCCGCCGACCCGCGGCAGCGGGCGGCCGGAATCCGTCACCGCCACAGCGACGACGATTTCATTGGCGCGCGGCGCATCGCCGACGCTCACCTGCATGCCGTCGAAATGGCTGCGCACGAAGGCGGCGTCCTTGTGGCCGAGCGGGATGTCGAGCTCGGCGCCGAGTCCGCCGCGACGCTTCGACGACGGGATCAGCGCCGCGCCCTTGCCCAGCACCTTGCGCACCGGCGCGCCCATCTTCGGATGCAGCAGCGCGGCGGCATGTTCGAGTTCGCCGTTCTCGCCGACCAGCGCGGCCTTGCCGTAGCTCTCGGCCTTGCTGCCGTCGATGCCGAGCGCCGCCACGGCCTTCTCGGTCAGCAGGCCCCCGAGTTCCTCGCCGATCGCGATCAGCTCGGACAGATCCTCCACATAGCGCCCTGCGAACGGATTCTCGATCACCGCGATCGCGGCGGCGCGGCGGGTGGCCGGGCTCACCGGCCTGCCCATCTCGGTCAGCGTCTCTTCGACGACGACGACAATCTTGCGGATCTTGGCGCTCATCGCAGCCCGTCCTCGCCCTTGATGTCCTTGGCGGCGAGGCCGCCGACGCGCGCGTGAATGCGCGGGCCGCAGCTCATCACCAGCACCAGCGCGATCTCGTTCGCCTTCGGCGCATCGGTGACACCGACTTCCATCGCGTCGAAATGACTGCGCACGTAAGAGGCGTTGACGTGAGTGATCGGCACGTCGAGCTTGGTGCCCGGACCGCCGACCTTCTTGGTTGAGGGCACGATCGCCTTGGCGTCGCCAAGGATCTCGCGCATCGCGTAGCCGCCCGGCACGTGCCACAGCGCGCCGTGCTCGAGTTCGCCGGCGGCGCCGACGATCGCGCCCTTGCCGTAGCCGTCGATCGCCTTGGCGTCGCCGCCGAGCGCCTGCAGCAGTTCGCCCGCCAGTGCGACGCCGAGCGGCGTCAGATCGTCCATGAAGCCGGCGATCTCAGGCTCGTAGCGCCCGGCGAACGGGTTCTCGATCACCGCGATGATGGCGCCGCGCTTGCGCGGCGTCGCCGCCACCGGGCCGCCTTCGTGGAAGACCTCCTCGGTGATCAGCAGCTTCTTCCGGACTTTGACCTCAGGCATCGGTTTGCTCTTGTTGTGAGTGCAAGGAAAGAAGGGCGGCATCGCCGGCGCTGACGGTCTCGCCCTGCAAATGCAGCGCCGCGGACGAGATCAATCCACGCGACATCAGGTCGCGCGCAACGGCGATCCCGGCAGACAGCGCCTGCGCGCGTTCGGCGGCGGACAGCATCGGGACATCACGCGTGACGCGGCGGTCGCCGAGATCGTTGTCGGGCTGAATGTCGCGCGCGGGGACGCGCACGATGCCGCGATGCTCCGGCAGATCGACCGCGTTGGCAACGACGGTGGCGGCCGCATCCGCCATCGCGGCGGTCGGCGCCAGAATTGTCACCGCGTCGGCGATGCCGAGCGAAAAGCTGCGTCCGCGCCAGCCGCTGGTGGCGACGCCGCGCACCGGACTATCCGCGGTGATCTCGGCCGAGCCGATCAGGCGCGGCCGGTCGGGGCGATCGACCAGGCCGACCGTGTAGCTCGCGCCCTGCGCCAGATGCAGCGCGATGTCGCCGCCATTGTTGACATAGGCGCGGGTGATGCCGGGGCAGAGCAGCGCCTTCAGTATCTCATCTGCCACCGCGCCTGCGACCGCCGCCATCGGCGTGATGAACATCGCATCGGCGACCGGCGCCACCGCCGCGGCCATGCGCCGCGCGACCGGATGATCCAGCGCCGGCGCGTTGCCGCCAGCCGGTGCACGCAAAGCTGGTAGTTCGGCACACAGCGCGTCCAGCAGTCCAGTGAAGCGCCGTACCGCGGCGTCGTAAGCGTGGCGCACCGCCTCAGGTTCGCCGGTCGCCTCGATGATCAGGTCGATCGGGCCGTCCTGCAGATGCAGGCGTCGGCCGTCGGCCAGCAGCGCCGCCTGGATGGGCCGTCCTCGAACCGGCGAGATGGGTTGCGGGGCGGCCATGCGATCAGCCGAAGTAACGTTTGACGTCGTTCGGCGCGAGCGGCCACGGATTGTCGGCATGCGGCGCGACCGGGCGCCGGCCGTCGTCGAGCGTGATCGACGACACCGGGCGAACCTCCGCCATGTGACCGCCGAGTTCCTGATAGTCCGACAGCCGCAGCGTGAACTCGATCGGCGCCACCAGCGCCGGCGTCGGCACGTAGCCGAACGCATTCTCCGGCATCTTGGTGACGTCGACCATGATGGTGATGCCGCCGCCCGGATAGACATAGACCGGCGCGCCGCCGCAGGTGACGTAGGTCAGCGCGTCCTTCACCGAATTGGTCAGCCGCACCGGATTTTCCGTGACGCCGGCGCGCAGCGAACCGCCGGCGCCGGCCATGAACAGAACGGTCGACAGTGCCGGCTCGCAATTGTCCTTCACGCGCTGCGACAGCATCGCCAGCTCCGTCGGCATCTCTTTCTCCCGCGGGATCAGCTCGTCGTCGAGTTCGAAGTAAGCGGCATGCTCGCCGGTGGTCGAGATGAAATACAGCCGCAGCCCGGGCCAGGCGACCTTGCGATCGAACGGGCCGAGGATCGACAGCGGATCGGAGATGTTGGTGCCGCCCCAGCCGGTGCCGGGCTCGGCGACCTGGAAGTAGCGGCCCGGCGTCGAGCGTCGGCCCTTGATCTTGATGCCGGTGTCGGGGATGCCGAGGACCTTGCCGGCCTGATGCTCCGACAGCACGCCGGTGATGTGATCGTCGACCACCACGACGTCGTCGACCAGGCCGAGCCACTGCTTGGCGAACATGCCGATCGTCGCGGAGCCGCAGCCGACGCGCATCCGCTCTTCCATGACGCCGTTGACGATCGGCGCCTTGCCGGCCTGCACCACCACGGTCGAGCCGCCGTCGATCGTCAGTTCGACCGGCTTGCCGTTGCACAGATCGAGCAACGCCTCGCAGGTGATGCGGCCTTCCTTCTTGCTGCCGCCGGTGAGGTGATGCACGCCGCCGAGCGACAGCATCTGCGAGCCGTATTCCGACGTGGTGACATGGCCGACCGCTTCGCCGCCGGCGCGCACCGTCGCCTGCTCGGGGCCGAGGAAGCGGTCGGTGTCGATCTTCACCTTGACGCCGCAGTAGCTGAAGATGCCCTCGGTCACGACCGTCACCATGTCGACGCCGTTCACTTCCGATGAGACGATGAACGGCGCGGGCTTGTAGTCCGGATAGGTGGTGCCGGCGCCGATCGCGGTGACGAAGGTCTCGGGCGACGCGATCAGCTTGCCGTCCCACGAGCCGTCGCGATGGAACGGCACCACGGCGGCGCCATGCGCCAGCGCGCGGTCGAGCACGACATGCGGATCGACGCGGACCAGTTCGCCGCCCGCGTTGGCATAGCGATCGCAAGCGCCGCTGGCGCCCGGCTTGATGTAGCACATCACCGGACAGGCATCGCAGCGGATCTTGTCGTCGCTCGGCGGCTGCGCCGCGGGAATGCTGTCGCTCATGGGACTGATGGCTCCAGGCCGTCGGCGCGTGGCGATCCGGCGCTGCCTCATTTCATATGTATACTAATGAAAAGGGAGGGCTGCCTTGAAGTCAAGCATAAGGAATGGGCAGCACATGCACAAACATTGTCGCAGTGCACACGCGCTTGACGGAATTCATTGGTGTAGAAACAATCGTCCGAGCAATTGCCAACGGCGGTGGAGCCCGAATGCCCGCTACTCATCACAGTGCAGCGTCGTTTATTGCGGTGCACGCTGCGAGCCGCTTGCGGTGCAAGGCCGCATCTGCGAGGCGGCGCCGATGAGTTCGGCGGGGCCCGTCAATTTGACCGTCAACGGAACCGAGCACGTCTTCGACCTGCCGCGCGACACCAAGTTGATCTACGTGCTGCGCAACGATCTCGGCCTCAACGGTCCGAAGTTCGGTTGCGGTCTCGGCGAGTGCGGCGCCTGCACGGTGCTGATCGACGGCGTCCCGGCGCGGTCCTGCGTGGTGACGCTGAAGACGGCCGAGGGTCGAACTGTTACCACGCTGGAAGGGCTCGGGACCCGCGATGCGTTGCATCCGGTGCAGGCTGCGTTCATCGCTGCCCAGGCGGCGCAATGCGGCTACTGCCTCAACGGCATGATCATGTCGGCAACCGCGCTGCTGGCGCGCAACCCGACGCCCAGCGCTAGCGAGATCCGCGAGGCGCTGCGCTACAATCTCTGCCGCTGCGGCACGCATGTGGAAATCATCCGTGCCGTGATGATCGCGGCGGGCGTCGCCCCGGATGCGACGCTCGCTGAGGCGGCCCCGTCATGAGCGAGCGCCAAGTGACCGAGCCGACGCCGGATACGGCTGATCTGCTGACGCGAGACGGCACGCTGGCGGTGCTGCGGCCGTCGCAGCATGTGAAGGGATTAGTCGCCACCGCGCCGCCGCCCGATGGCGCGCTCGATCTGTTTCTGTATCTCGACGACGCCGGTCAGGTGCTCGCCTTCAGCGGCCATGTCGATCTCGGCACCGGCATCCGCACGGCTCTGGCGCAGATCGTCGCCGAGGAGCTCGACGTGCCGTTCGAAGCCGTCACCATGGTGATGGGCCACACCTCCGGCACGCCCAATCAGGGCGCCACCATCGCCAGCGACAGCATCCAGGTCAGCGCCGTGCCGCTGCGTAAGGCGGCGGCGCAGGCGCGGCATCATCTGGTCGCGCTCGCTGCGCAAGATCTGGAGTTGCCGGCCGATCAGCTCGCCGTCACCGACGGCATCGTGCATCCGCGCGACGCCTCCAACCGCGGCGTGTCCTACGCGGCGCTGCTGCAGGGGCGCAGCGATCGGCTGATGCTGGCCGACGATGTCGCGATCAAGCCCGTCAGCGAGCATCGTGTGGTCGGGCGCCGCGTCGCGCGCGCGGATATTCCGGCGAAGGCGACCGGCGATTTCGTCTATGTGCACGATGTCCGCGTGCCCGGCATGCTGCACGGTCGCGTCGTGCGTCCGCCTTATGCGGGCATCGACGCCGGCGATTTCATCGGCAACAGTTTGCTTGGCGTCGACGAGAGTTCGATCGCGCATATTCCCGGCGTGGTCGCGGTCGTCACCATGGGCGATTTCGTCGGCGTCGTTGCGGAGCGCGAGGAGCAGGCCGCCGAGGCCGCGCGCGTGCTCGACGTCAAATGGAAGCCGCCGCCGCCGCTGCCGAAGCTCGACGATCTCGCCTCAGCGCTGCGCGCCAATCCGGCGACGACGCGCACGCTGCTCGACAAGGGCAACGTCGAGGCTGCGCGGAGCAGCGCCAGCGTGCCGATGGATCGCACTTACGTCTGGCCCTATCAGATGCACGGCTCGATCGGTCCGTCCTGCGGCGTCGCCGATGTCAGTAACGGCTTCGCGCGGATCTGGTCGGGCACGCAGAATCCGTATCCACTCCGACTGGATATTTCGATCCTGCTCGGCATCCCCGAAGCCGATGTTGAAATCCTGCGCTTCGAGGCAGCCGGTTGCTACGGCCGCAATTGCGCCGATGATGTCTGCGCCGACGCGGCGTTGCTCTCACGCGCGGTTGGGCGGCCGGTGCGCGTGCAGCTGACGCGCGAGCAGGAGCATGCGTGGGAGCCGAAGGGCGCGGCGCAGCTGATGGAAATCTCCGGCGGGCTCACCGCCGACGGCAGCCCGGCCGCTTATGATTTTTCAACGCGCTATCCGTCGAATGCCGCAGTGACGCTGGCGCTACTCCTCACAGGCCGGGTGCCGGCGAACAATCCGGTGTTCGAGATGGGCGATCGCACCGCGATCCCGCCTTACGCTTACGACAACATCCGCGTCCGCGTGCACGACATGGCACCGATCGTGCGCGCCGCCTGGCTGCGCGGCGTCTCGGCGCTGCCGAATTCGTTCGCGCACGAGAGCTACATCGACGAACTCGCCGCCGCCGCCGGCGTCGATCCGCTGGAGTATCGGCTGCGCTATCTGCACGATCCGCGCGCCGTCGATCTCGTCAAGGAAGTCGCCGCGCGCGCCAACTGGGCGCATCGCACCGGACCGCGCCGCGAGATCGTCGAAGGCGACATCGTGCGTGGGCAGGGGCTCGCTTACGCGCTGTACGTCCACTCGAAGTTTCCCGGCTACGGCGCCGCGTGGTCGGCCTGGGTCGCCGATGTCGAAGTGAATACCAGGACCGGCGATGTCGCGGTGAAGCGCGTCGTCGTCGGTCAGGATTCCGGACTGATGATCAACCCGGCCGGGATCGAGCATCAGATCCACGGCAACGTCATCCAGTCGACCAGTCGCGCGCTGAAGGAGAGCGTCAGCTTCACCGACACCGCCGTCGCCGACAAGGAGTGGGGTGCGTATCCGATCCTCACTTTCCCCGAGGTGCCGGTCATCGACGTCGTGCTGATGCCGCGGCCGAACGATCCGCCGCTCGGCAGCGGCGAGTCGGCCTCGGTGCCGTCCGCAGCCGCGATCGCCAATGCGATTTTTGACGCGACTGGCGTGCGGCTGCGTGAGCCGCCGTTCACGCCGGACCGCGTCCGCGCTGCCTTGGGTTTGCCACAGCCCGAGACGCCCGCCGCACCGCCAGCGCGGAAGCTCTCATGGTTCGCAATGGCGGGCGCCGCGTTGGTCGGCGCGCTCGGCATGGCAGCCGTGGCACTGCCGATCCGCGGCGCGCTCGCGCCGATCGCGCCGCCCGATCCTGCAACGTTCTCGGCCGACATGATCGCCCGCGGCCGCCAACTCGCCGCCCTCGGCGGCTGCGCCACCTGTCACACCGCGCCGGGCGGCATCCCTGGCGCCGGCGGCCGCGCGATCGAGACGCCGTTCGGCACCGTGTACGCAACGAATCTAACGCCCGATCCCGAGACCGGCATCGGCAACTGGTCTTACGCGGCCTTCGAACGCGCCATGCGCGAAGGCATCGCGCGCGACGGCAGCCACCTCTATCCGGCGTTTCCCTACGCCTCCTTCACGCGAACCAGCGACACCGACCTGCAGGCGCTGTACGCCTATCTGATGTCGCAGCCGCCGGTGAGAGCCGAGACACCGCCGGCCAAGATGGCGTTTCCGTTCAACATTCGGCCGTTGATGGCGGGCTGGAATCTGTTGTTCCTGAGGCCGGGGCCGATGCAGGCCGATCCGGCCCGCGCGGCGCAGTGGAACCGCGGCGCCTATATGGTCGAAAGCCTCGGCCATTGCGGCGCCTGCCATACCCCGCGCAACGCGCTCGGCGCCGAGCAGGCCAAGAGCGCTTACCTCGCCGGCGGCGAGGTCGATGGCTGGCACGCCCCGGCGCTCACCGAGCTGTCGCGCGCACCGATCCCATGGACCGAAGCCGAGCTGTTCGCCTATCTGCGCAGCGGCTTTTCGCGTTTTCACGGCACGGCAGCGGGGCCGATGGCCGCGGTCGTCGAGCAACTTGGGCCGCTCCCCGACGCCGATATCCGCGCGATGGCGACCTATCTGGCCTCGTTTGCGCCTGCGGCCGAACCCGACCCGGCGCAACGCGCGGCGGCACTGCAGGCCGAGGCGGCCTCGGCGCTGCGCCCGCTCGATACGCTCGGCGGACGGTTGTACGAAGGCGCCTGCGCCTCCTGCCATTCCGAAACCGGCCCGACGCTGTTCGGCGTCCGCCCCGCGCTGGCGCTCAATACCAACGTTCACGCTGCGGAACCGGACAATCTGATTAGGGTCATTCTAGACGGAATACCTAGTCCCGCAGCCGCGGAATTGGGCGATATGCCCGGGTTCCGCCACAGTTTTGACGATAACCAGATCGCGGCGCTGGTCACATATCTCCGCGCCTCCTTCGCCCCGCAGGCGCCCGCCTGGGGCGGCGTGGAACAAGCGGTGGCGCGCCTGCGCGCCCACCAAGGCTCCCACTGATCGACGTCTTTCCCTTCAGGTTGCCCGATAAATCGGCGCGATATGCCTGAAATGTCCGCGCGGCACGGGCGTTCGCCGCGTTGACAGGGGGCGGGCTGCGATCCTATTTTCATTCGTGTACAAACAATCTGCCGGGCTGACGCCTCTTGCCGTTGCCGCGTCCCGGCCGATCAACACCAACTCCGGAGTTCTGCCGTGAGCAATCTGATGGAAGAGCGCGTTCTCTCCGTTCGTCATTGGACCGATCGTTTGTTCAGCTTCACCACCACCCGCGATTCCGGCTTCCGCTTCCGTAACGGTGAATTCACCATGACGGGCATCAAGGTCGACGGAAAGCCGCTGCTGCGCGCCTACTCGGTGGCGAGCCCGAACTACGAAGAGACGCTGGAATTCTATTCCATCAAGGTGCCGAACGGGCCGCTCACCTCGCGGATGCAGCACCTCAAGGAAGGCGACACCGTCATCGTCGGCCGCAAGGCGACCGGCACCCTGGTGATCGATAATCTGCGTGACGGCAAGAATCTGTACTTGCTCGCGACCGGCACCGGCGTCGCGCCGTTCCTGTCGATCATCCGCGATCCCGAGACCTACGACCGGTTCGAGAAGATCGTGCTGGTCCACGGCTGCCGACAGATCGCCGAACTGGCGTACGGCGAGTCGATGGTGACGGCGCTGCACGATCACGAGTTCCTCGCCGACGAGGTCAAGGCCAAGCTGATCTACTACCCGACCGTGACCCGCGAGCCGTTCATCCACGAGGGCCGGATCTCCAAGCTGATGGACAGCGGTCAGCTCTATTCCGACATCGGGCTGCCGTCGCTCGACAAATCGCAGGACCGCGTGATGCTGTGCGGCTCGACGCAGATGATGGTCGATCTCAAGAGCCGCCTGGTTGCGCTCGGCTTTGAGGAAGGCAATCACGGCGAGGCCGGCGACTTCGTGCTCGAGAAGGCGTTCGCCGAGCGCTGATCCTGGTTCGCTGCGCAGCGATCTGCGTTGCGCGGCGCCGCCAGGATCGTATGCTGACAAACAAACAGCCCCACGGCTGACAAGCCCGGCGGGTCGGATCGTTGAGGGAGAAAGCCGAGATGGCTCACGACGCGCCCGCCCCGCAGGGGCCGACCAAGCTGGTGGTCCGTAATATCGGGCTGATGCTCAGCGGCGATATCAATCAGCCGATCCTCGAGGCCGACACCATCGTGGCCGAGAATGGCCGCATCACTGCGATCGGCCGCTTCAAGGACGTCGACACCGAAGGCGCGACCACCATCGTCGATGCCCACGGCGCGGCAGTGACGCCCGGGCTGATCGACAGCCACGTCCATCCGGTCGCCGGCGACTGGACGCCGCGGCAGAGCCAGCTCAACTGGATCGACTCCTCGCTGCACGGCGGCGTCACCACCATGATCTCCGCCGGCGAAGTGCACTATCCGGGCCGGCCGCGCGACGTCATCGGCATCAAGGCGCTGGCGATCACCGCGCAGCGCAGCTTCTCGGCATTCCGCGCCACCGGCGTGAAGGTACACGCCGGCGCGCCGGTGATCGAACACGAGATGGAAGAGAACGACTTCAAGGAGCTTTCCGCTGCCGGCGTCAAGCTGCTCGGCGAAGTCGGGCTGGGCGGCGTCAAGGACGGCCCGACCGCCAAGAAGATGGTGGCGTGGGCGCGCAAATACGGCATCCAGTCGACCATCCACACCGGCGGCCCGTCGATCGCGGGCTCCGGACTGATCGACAAGGATGTCGTGCTCGAAGCCGGCACCGACGTGGTCGGTCACATCAACGGCGGCCACACCGCGCTGCCGGACGATCAGATCCGCTGCATCTGTGAGGGCTGCAAGGCCGGGCTCGAACTCGTGCACAACGGCAACGAACGCTCGGCGCTGTATACGCTGCGGATCGCGCGCGAGATGGGCGATCTGCATCGCGTCATCCTCGGCACCGACGGTCCGGCCGGCTCCGGCGTGCAGCCGCTCGGCATCCTGCGCATGGTGTCGCTGCTGTCGTCGCTCGGCGATCTGCCGGCCGAGCAGGCGTTCTGCCTCGCCACCGGCAACACCGCGCGGATGCGCGAACTCGATTGCGGCCTGATCGAAGTCGGCCGCGCCGCCGACCTCGTCATCATGGACGTGGCCCAGCATTCCGGCGGCTCGACGCTGCTGGAAAGCGTGCGGCTCGGCGATCTGCCGGGCATCGGCATGACCATCATCGACGGCATCGTCCGCTCCGAGCGCTCGCGCAACACGCCGCCGGCAAAGCGCTTCCCGAGTATCGTCAAGGCCTGACATTCCCGTGTCGAATGGACCGGTGCTGACGAGCGCCGGTCGACGCCATGGCCGCTTCTCCGAGGCCTGACCTCTCCGCCTATCCGCCTTATCTTGAGGCGGCGGGTGGGCTGCATTCCTCCGCCGTCATCGAGCTTCAAGTCACGATTATCGGACTGAGCTTGTCCCAGAAATCGAGCCGTTTGTAGTTGGTCGTTCGGTTCGGAGGAGCGCGCGGACGCGATCCCGGACAAACCGTGACTGCCTATCAATTATCCATTTATGCTTGCTGTTTGAGCAGGATAGTCCGCCGGACGGATAGCTCGCCCGCCGATGCGGGGCTTGCGCCTGGGCTGCGGCTGGATCATTTCTCGATTGATCAATTTCATCGTCGAGGATAGTTCTGAAAAACATGGCTTTGCATGAGGATCATTCGAGTAGCTGGCGCGTCGGCGTCTTGTTCTCGCAAACCGGCGTAACGGCTGCAGTCGAGCGATCCCAGCTCAACGCTACGTTGCTGGCCATCGAGGAAATCAACGCGGCAGGGGGCGTGCTGGACCGGCCGATCGAGCCGGTGATCTATGATCCCGCATCGAGTCCCAAGCAGATCCGCGGATTGGCCGAACGTTTGTTGCAGGCGGACCGCGTCCGGCTGCTGTTCGGCTGCTACATGACCAGCACCCGCAAGGCGATCCTGCCGGTCGTCGAGGCGTATCGTGGGTTGCTGTTCTATCCAACGTTGTATGAGGGCTTCGAATACTCGCGCCACTGCATCTACACCGGCGCGGCCCCGAACCAGAATTCGATCCAGCTCGCGAAATATCTGCTGTCGGCCTACGGCAACCGCTTCGTCTTCGTCGGCTCGAACTACATCTATCCGTATGAATCCAATCGGCTGATGGCCGATTTCGTGTCGCAGGACCGTGGCAAGGTGCTGGACGAGTTGTATGTGCCGCTTCAGGTGCAGCCGAAGGATTTCGAACGCGTCATCGCCAAGATCAAGAAGGCTTCACCGGACGTGATCTTCTCCACGGTGGTCGGAACCGGAACGGCGATGTTCTACCAGGCCTATCGCGAAGCCGGTTTCGATCCCGCCAAGATGCCGATCGCCAGCCTCACCACCAGCGAGGCTGAACTGGCGGAGATGTCGGCGGAGGCCGCCGAAGGCCACATCACGGCCGCGCCGTTCTTCGACACGCTCTCGACGCCGTCGGCGCGGCGCTTCGTGACCAATTTCAAGCAGCGTTTCGGCCCCGACGCGCCGGTGACGGCGAGCGCAGAAGCGGCCTATTTCCAAGTGCATCTGGCGATGCGCGCGGTCGCCAAATGCGGCTCGGACGACCCGGAGCGGGTCCTCGCCGAATTGCGCGACGCCGAATTCGACGCACCGCAGGGGCGCGTCCGGATCGATCACGAGAACAACCACACTTATCTCTGGCCGCGGATCGCCCGTGTCGATGGCCAGGGGCGGTTTCGGACCGTTTGGAATCCCGGCGTTCGGATCAAGCCGGATCCTTACTGCGTCGTGCAAAGCCTGGATGACTGGTCGGCAGACGAACTTCATGCATCGGTCACGTGAACCTCAGGCACGGAGCTGACGGGTGACCATCCAAATCCTCCGAGATCTGCGCGGCCTGCGCGTTCATGTCGTCCATCCCGCCGACGTCGAGCGGGTGCAACTCGTCGAACATCTGCGCCGCATCGGGTGCATGGTGGAATCGCAATGGCCGGTGCCGACGGCATGGCCCGACGGAACCGACGTCGTGATTCTGGCGATCGAGCACGACGTGCGTGCGGAGATCCACAAGCTGCTCAAATCGGACGGCGCGGCGCGGCCGACGCTGATTGCAGTCGTGAGCTACGAAGATCCGTCGACGCTGCAACTTGTACTTGAGGCCGGGGCCGTCGCGGTGATCGAGCGGCCGATCAGGCCTTTCGGTTTGCTGACAAATCTGACGATCGCCCGCAGCCTGTGGTTGGAGCGGCGCGAGACGACGAAGCGTATCCGCAAGCTCGAACGCAAGCTCTCCGGCATTCAGCGTATTCAGAAGGCGAAGACAATTCTGATGGAGGGGCAGCGGCTCGATGAGGCGCAGGCGTATGAAAGTATACGCCGTCAGGCGATGTCGAAACGTGTATCGATGGACGACATGGCGTCCGCAATCATTCACGCAAATGAGCTCTTGCAGTACCGTGCGAAAGATGATTAGTCTTTAGTCGTCACACAGGATCTGCCTGTTAGTGACGCAGCCGCACCATCGATGAAGCTGGTTCGGCACTAGGCTGTGTAGCCCGAGAGATCCGCGAGGATCTGTCGGGCTTTTTTGTTTTGCGGCTGGCGTGAGCCGGCGGGCGTACTTCGCTCCGCCGCGCGGCAGACGATTAGGTCATCTTTGGATCGAAGCAACGCGCTCGGGCGCGAACGATGGGTCATGCCTGAGGAAAGGGAGCAGTATGGCAATTGATCGGCGTAAATTCATCAAGGGCGGCTTGTTAGCCACTGGTGCGGCGATCACGTCGCCCGCGGTGTTCTCGAGTGCCGCGCAGGCTGCGGGCGAGATCAAGGTCGGCGTGCTTTTCAGCCTCACAGGCGGTCTGTCGATCGTCGAAAAGTCGCTGCACGACGCGACCATGATGGCGATCAGCGAGATCAATGCGGCTGGCGGCGTCAAGGGCATGAAGATCGTGCCGATCGCCGAAGACGGCGCGTCGGATCCCAAGACCTACAACGAAAAGGCCTCCAAGCTCGTCATCCAGGACAGGGTGCCGACCGTGTTCGGCTCCTACACGTCGGCCAGCCGCAAGGCCGTGCTGCCGGTTTTCGAGAAGCGCAACAATCTCTACTTCTACCCGACCTATTACGAAGGCTTCGAGTGCTCGAAGAACGTCGTCTACACCGGCGCCGTTCCGAACCAGCAGCTTTCGAACTTCATCCCCTGGATCATCAAGACGCTGGGCAAGAAGAAATTCTTCATCGTCGGATCGAACTACATCTATCCGCGCGAGATGGCCAAGGTTTCCAAGATCCTGATCGAGAAGAACGGCGGCGAGTGGATCGCCGACGAATATCTCGAACTCGGCCACTCCGAATGGGGCTCCATGGTCAACAAGATCAAGAGCTCGGGCTGCGATGTCGTGCTGTCGAACGTGGTCGGTGACTCGGTGATCGCGTTCTATCGCGAGTACAAGAACCAGGGGCTGACCCACGACAAGCTGCCGATCTGCGCGACCGTCACCTCGGAGATCGAAATCGCCGCGATGGGGCCTGAATACGCGGTGGGTAGCTACACCTCGTTCCCGTACTTCCAGGCGATCGATACCGACCGCAACAAGGCGTTCATCGAACGCTACCGTGCCTTCGTCAAGGATCCCAAGGCCGTGACCCATCACGCGCTGGAATCTTCCTACTTCCAGGTGTTCCTGTGGAAGCAGGCGGTGGAGAAGGCGACTGAAATCACCCCGATGGCGATCCGCGAGGCGGTCAAGGGGCAAGAGTTCGACGCGCCGAACGGCCACGTCAAGATCGATCCGCAGAACCTGCATTGCTACCTCACTCCGCGTATCGCGCAGTGGCAGGCGGACGGCCAAGGCAAGATCATCGACGCCTACAAGGAGCCGGTGATGCCGCTGCCGTACGTCGCCTACGGCGAGACCGAGTCGAACCTGTTCTGCACCGCCAAGGGTCTCGACACGACCAAGCTCAAGATCTGACACCTCGCTCTTGCGCCGCCGCACGTCTTGTGCGGCGGCCCTTCTCCTTGGGAAGCTGCGATGCTCGACGTTCTGTTTATCGGTTTGAGTCTCGGCTCGGTGCTGCTGCTGGTCGCGTTGGGACTGGCGATCACCTACGGTGCCATGGGGGTCATCAACATGGCCCATGGCGAAATGGTGATGATCGGCGCCTATGTGACGGTGCTGTCCGGCATCTGGCTCGGCGCCAACATCTTCGTGGCGATCCCGCTGGCCTTCATCGTCACAGCGCTGCTCGGTCTGCTGATCGAGCGTGTCGTCGTCCGCAAACTGTACGGCCGCTTGCTCGACACGCTGCTTGCGACCTGGGGCATCGCGATCCTGATCCAGCAGGCCGTGCGGTTGGAGTTCGGCCTGTCGTTCTTCGGCATTCACATCCAGGGGCTCGGCCCCGGCCTGCAGAACGTCTCGGTGCCGGCGTTCCTGCAGGGCACGTTCATGATCGGCGGTGCCGAGATCAATCGCTATCGTGCCTTCATCATCGTGGTCACCACCATCCTGGCACTGCTGACTTGGCTGATCATGTATCGCACCGCGATCGGCACGCAGGTGCGCGCCATCATCCGCAATCCGAAGATGGCGGCCGCCTGCGGCATCAACGTCCAGCGCGTCAACGCTTTGACCTTCGCGTTCGGCTCCGGCCTTGCCGGCATCGCCGGCGTGATGATGTCCGGCTTCAAGACGGTGTTTCCCGACATGGGCACCTCGATGGTGGTCGATGGCTTCCTAGTCGTGGTGATGGGCGGCGTCGGCAGCCTGCTCGGCTCTGTGCTATCCGCCGGCATTCTCGGTGAGATCAACGGCCTCGTGGCCGCGGCCACCAACGACATTCTCGCGCGGGCCGTGGTGTTCGGCATCGTGATCGCCATCATCATTCTCAAGCCGAAGGGCCTGTTCGCCCTCAAGGGACGCTGACGATGGTTTCGAAGCGCAGCATCACCTGGGCGGCCTACGCGGCCTTCATCGTATTGATCATGGCGGCGCCGCTGTTCATGGATCCGTTCTGGCTCAACCGCGTCGCCAAATATCTGGTATTCGGCATGCTCGGCATCGCGATCGCGCTGTCCTGGGGCTACGCGGGTATTCTCAATCTGGGCCAGGGCCTGTTCTTCGGCGCCGGCGCCTACATGCTGGCGATGTCGCTGAAGCTGGCGAGTCCGACCAGCCTGCAGCAGGGCTCCGACAAGCCCGTGCCCGACTTCATGCTGTGGAACGCCGAGCCCGGCGCGCAGACCGACCTGTGCTGCATCAACAAGGCGTCCTTCCTCTGGATCCCGTTCAAGAGCGAGTGGTTCGGCATGGCGATGGGCATCGTGTTGCCGGTGCTGATCGCCGGGCTGATCGGCACCATCGTGTTTCGCAAGCGCATCTCGGGCGTGTTCGTCTCGATCATCACGCTCGCGCTGGTGCTGCTGGTTCGGCTCGTGGTGATCGACGCCCAGCCGATCACCAACGGCTTCAACGGCCTCACCGATCTCGGCTGGCTCAACATCGGCGGCTTCGAATTCGATCCCTATGTGGTGCCGACCTATTACCTGATCGCAATCTCGCTTTCGGTCGTCCTGATCGCGACGCGCCTGTTGGTCGAGACCCGCGCCGGCCTGATCCTGCAGGCGATCCGCGACGACGAGAATCGCGCACGCTACCTCGGCTTCGACGTTCCGACCTACCAGATCTTCTTCTACGCGGTGTCGGCCGCGATCGCCGGGTTCGCCGGGATGCTCTACGTCGTGATCTCCGAATTCGCGTCGCCGACTTTCATGGATCTGGCGTTCTCGATCACCATGGTGGTGTGGGCCGCCGTTGGCGGACGCAAGTCCATCCTCGGCGC
>NZ_JBMDXE010000063.1:0-31257 GCF_048594845.1 Rhodopseudomonas sp.
CCGACCCCTCCCCGCAAGGGGGAGGGGAGGTCCGGCACCGTGCTTGATACACCAGTCGCAGTTAGTTCGTCCGCTCTACCCCCGTTACTCGGGGGCGCTCGCGTCAGCGAGCGACCCCGGAATCTCGAGGTGACGGAAAAGAACCGGTGCGCAACAACTTCTGGATTCCGGGTTCGCGCCTTTCACGCGCGCCCCGGGATGACCGAGGTTGTTACTTGTAAATATCCTTGTACGTTTCCCGCAGCACGTTCTTCTGCACCTTGCCCATCGTATTTCGCGGCAGGTCGTCGACGAAGATCACCTTCTTGGGCATCTTGAACTTGGCGATCTGGCCGTCGAGGCTCTTGATTACCTGCGACTCGTCGATCGGCGCACCCTTGGTACGCACCACCACGGCGGTGACGCCTTCGCCGAAATCGGCATGCGGGACGCCGATCACGGCGGATTCGACCACGCCCGGCATGGCGTCGATCTCGCTTTCGATTTCCTTCGGATAGACGTTGAAACCGCCGGTGATCACCAGATCCTTGCCGCGGCCGAGGATGTGGACGTAGCCGCGCTCGTCGATCTTGCCGAGGTCGCCGGTGATGAAGAAGCCGTCGTCGCGAAACTCGGACTTGGTCTTCTCCGGCATCCGCCAATAGCCCTTGAACACGTTGGGGCCCTTCACCTCGATCATGCCGATCTCGCCGCGCGGCAGCTCCTTGCCGCTCTCCGGATCGGTGACGCGCGCCGACACGCCTGGCAGCGCCGGCCCGACCGCGCCGGGGACGCGCTCGCCGTCATAGGGATTCGACGTGTTCATGTTGGTCTCGGTCATGCCGTAGCGCTCGAGCACGGCGTGGCCGGTGCGCGCCGACCACTCGCGATGCGTATCGGCGAGCAGCGGCGCCGAGCCGGAGATGAACAGCCGCATGTGGCTGGTCGAGTCCTTGGTCAGCCGCGGGCTCTGCAGCAGCCGCGTGTAGAACGTCGGCACGCCCATCAGCACGGTGGCGCGGGCCATCAGGTCGATGATCTTCTCCGGATCGAGCTTGGGCAGGAAGATCATCGAGGCGCGCGCGAACAGCGTCACGTTGCTGGCCACGAACAGTCCGTGCGTATGATAGATCGGCAGCGCGTGGATCAGCACGTCGTCGGCGGTGAAGCGCCAGAAGTCGACCAGCGTCAGCGAGTTCGACGCCAGATTGTCGTGGCTCAGCATCGCGCCCTTGGAGCGGCCGGTGGTACCCGAGGTGTAAAGGATCGCGGCGAGATCGTCGGCGCCGCGCGGCACGGTGGCGAAGTCTTCCTTGGCCTGCGCGGCCGCGTCGGTCAGCGAGCCCTGGCCATCGGCGCCGAGCGTTTCGACGCTGGCGCCGACCTTGGCGGCGATCTCGGTGATGCCGTCACGTTTGCTCGGGTCGCAGACCACCAGCTTCGGCTCGGCGTCGCCGATGAAGTAATCGAGCTCGTGCAGCGTGTAGGCGGTGTTGAGCGGCAGATACACCGCGCCGGCCCGCACCGTCGCCAGATACAGCACCAGCGCTTCGACCGACTTTTCAGTTTGCGCCGCGACGCGGTCGCCCGGCTTCACGCCGCGCGCGGTCAGGACGTTGGCGACGCGGCCGGCGCGTGCCACCAGATCGCCGTAGCTGATCCGGCCGCCGTCTGCGGTCTCGATCGCCAGCTTCGCGGGATTGTCGAGCCCGTCGAACAGGCGGGAAAACAGGTTGGCGCTCATGAGGATGTTCCGTCAGGCTGCGGGAAGGCGCGACTGCAATAACAACAACGCCGATCCCAGCGCAACGGGTGCCGCGGGCACAAGCGGCAAGGAACGCGCGACCGTGCGTTCGGTTTCGCCCTGCGACAAAAAAGAAATCCTGAAACGACGGCCGAAACCTCCCGTAGCTCGGCGCGACAAGGCACTCCGCCAGGCCGCTGCGCCGGCGCGAGCCGGGTCACCAATCACCCGCGTCGTATTGCGGGCCTTTAACCCAACGGGAGACGAGATATGTCCAAGCGAATTGCTTTCCTGTCCGCCGCCGCCCTCAGCGTGCTGGCTCTGAACGCCGTGGTAACCACGCCGGCCTCGGCCGAAGACAAGATGATGAAGAAGAGCGCGATGAGCGGCGACACCGTGATGGTCGGCGGCGCGCCGATGTATCCGTCGAAGAACATCGTCGAGAACGCGGTCAACTCCAAGGATCACACCACGCTGGTCGCCGCCGTGAAGGCCGCCGGCCTCGTCAAGACGCTGGAAAGCAAGGGCCCGTTCACGGTGTTCGCGCCGACCAACGCGGCGTTCGGCAAGCTTCCGCCGGGCATCGTCGACACGCTGGTGAAGCCGGAGAACAAGAAGCAGCTCACCAAGATCCTCACCTACCACGTCGTCCCGGGTAAGCTCGCCGCCGCCGACCTCACCGACGGCAAGAAGCTGACCACCGTGGAAGGCGAGACACTCACGGTGAAGCGCATGGGCGATACGGTGACGCTGGTCGATAGCAAGGGCGGCACCTCGACCGTCACGATCCCGAACGTCAATCAGTCGAACGGCGTGATCCACGTGATCGACACCGTGCTGATGCCGTCCTGATCGTAATATCGGCCGCTCCTATCGTCCCCCGGGAGCGGCCGCACGAAGCGGTCCCCACGCCGCTTCGCGGAGCGCGGGCCGGCCACCGGCTCGCGCTTTCGTGATCGGAAGCGCCGCTCGGCGCTGGCGATCGTGAGGGAGTGGCCGTAACGAGGCGGGGTTATGGTCTGGCAGAGGGCCACCATCTCCGGACCAACCCGTTTCAGGACTGCCATCGATGTCGAGCACGACGATCAGCGATCAGGCCGGCGCCACCGGCGTCGGCACCGCCGCCAGAGTGATTCAACCCGCCTGGGTGCGGATCATGCACTGGATCAATGCGGCCGCGATGATCGCCATGATCCTGTCGGGCTGGCAGATCTACAACGCCTCGCCGCTGTTCGACTTTCAGTTCCAGCGCAACATCACGCTGGGCGGCTGGCTCGGCGGCGGCCTGCTGTGGCACTTCGCGGCGATGTGGGTGCTGGTGATCAACGGCATGCTGTACGTCGTGCTCGGCTTCGCCACCGGCCGCTTTCGCCGCAAGCTGTGGCCGATCTCGCCGCGCGGCGTGCTGACCGATCTCGGCAAGGCCATCAGCTTCCGGCTGTCGCATGCCGACCTCTCCGTCTACAACTACGTGCAGCGGCTGCTGTATGTCGGCATCTTGCTGGTCGGCGTGCTGATCGTGCTGTCCGGCCTGTCGATGTGGAAGCCGGTCCAATTCCAGGCGCTGACGGCGCTGTTCGGCGGCTACGACACCGCGCGCTACGTGCATTTCGGCTCGATGACGGCGATCTGCGCCTTCCTGATCGTGCATATCCTGCTCGCGCTGCTGGTGCCGAAGAGCCTGCGCGCGATGATCATCGGGAGGTAGCCATGCTGCGCATCAAGCAACTGCTGATCCCCGGAGTCGACAAGAAGCTGCTGGTCAAGGACGCCACGGCGATGATGCCGGACGTGACGCGCCGGCGTTTCCTCACCGGCGGCGCCAGCCTCGGCGCACTGACGCTGCTGACCGGCTGCGATGTGGTCGACGGCGCGTCCGCCGAGACGCTGTTGGCCAAGGTGTCGAAATTCAACGACGCGGTGCAGGCGGCGATCTTCAATCCCAACGCGCTGGCGCCGACATATTCAGAGAAGGACATCACCCGGCCGTTTCCATTCAACGCGTTCTACTCGCTGGACGAGGCGCCCGATATCGACGGCAAGGAGTGGGCGCTCGAAGTCACCGGCCTGGTCGAAAATAAGAAAAGCTGGACGCTGGAGGAGCTGAACAAGCTGCCCGAGGTGAGCCAGATCACCAGGCACATCTGCGTCGAAGGCTGGAGCGCGATCGGCTCGTGGAGCGGCACGCCGCTGCGTGATTTCCTCAAGCTGGTCGGCGCCGACACCCGCGCCAAATACGTCTGGTTTCGCTGCGCCGACGATTACACGTCGCCGATCGACATGCCGACCGCGCTGCATCCGCAGACCCAGATCACGTTGAAATACGACGGCCAGGTGCTGCCACGCGCCTACGGTTACCCGATCAAGATCCGCATCCCCACCAAGCTCGGCTTCAAGAACCCCAAATACGTCGTGTCGATGGAAGTTACCAACGACTACAAGGGCGGCTATTGGGAAGATCAGGGCTACAACTCGTTCAGCGGGCTTTAGTCGCCGCCCCACTCCCGCATTCCGGGGCGCGCAGCGCAGCTGCGCGAACCCGAAATCCCGACGTGATGGAAACGAAGCAGCCGCCGAGATTCCGGGTTCGCTCGCTTGCGCGAGCGCCCCGGAATGACTCGCGGAGAGGGCGGTGCCCGCGGCGTGCGAGCAAAATGTTCCACGCGTGCGCCGCGGCTGATCGCGTGTTGGCGGTGTCATCGCCACGGTGATAGCGTCGCGCAGCAAACCACACCGGGAGGGATTGATGATTCGAGCCATGTTGTGCACCGCCGCGCTGATCGGCTTTACCGGCACCGCGCTCGCGGCCGACACTGCGAAGGCGCTGCTGAAGAATGCCGAAGGCGCCGAGATCGGCACCGCGACTCTCACCGAGGGCGCCAAGGGCGTCGCCATCAAGCTGACGCTGAAGGGGCTGCCACCCGGCGAGCACGCCTTTCACATTCACGCGGTCGGCAAGTGCGAGCCGCCGTTCACCTCGGCGGGTGGCCATTTCAATCCGGACAACAAGAAGCACGGCAAGATGGCCGAGGGCGGCGCTCATGCCGGCGACATGCCGAACCTCAACGTCCCGGCTTCGGGTGCGCTCGATGTCGAGATCACCAACGATGCGGTGACGCTCGCCAAGGGCAAGCCGAACTCGGTGTTCAAGGACGGCGGCACTGCGCTGGTGATCCACGCCAAGGCCGACGACTACAAGACCGACCCGGCCGGCAACGCCGGCGACCGCATCGCCTGCGGCGTGATCGAACAGTAACACCCAGGCACGTCATTCCGGGGCACGCGCGATGCGCGTGAACCCGGAATCCCGTGGCGTTCTGCGCTGACCCACGTCACAACAACATCTGGATTCCGGGTTCACTTGCTGCGCAAGCGCCCCGGAATGACTCCCGTGGGGCTAGTGGCGCAGCGGTCGCTGAAATGCCGATAGCAGAGCCCCGAATGCCAGCGTTGCAGCCGACACCGCGAGCGCTGATGACAGCGAACCGATCGCGTCGGTAATGGCGCCGACCACCAGCGGACCGAGCGTCTGGCCGATGCCGAACGAGATCGTCATCGCGGCGATCGCACCCGGCCATTGCGCCTGCGTATAGTTGAAGCGCACGAAGGCGGTGGTCGAGGCCACCACGGCGAAGAACGACACCCCGAATACCAGCGCCGAGATCGCCAGCATCGCGGTCGAGAGCCCGAACAGCGGCAGCGCGGCGCCGATCGCGTTGACGGTCAGGATGATGGTGGTCGACAGCCCGCCGCGATGCAGCGCCATCACCCGCCGCCACACCCAGGGCGTCACGAAGGCGCTGCAGCCGATCAGGCACCAGAACGCGCTCTGCGCCGCCGCCCCGCCGCCGGCATCGCGCACATAGGCGATCATGAACGTCATGTAGGCGATGTAGCCGGCGCCAAACATGAAGTAGCCGGCCAGATAGATCAGCACCGGCCGCACCCGGAAGCTCGCCGGGATCTCGCTGCTCATGGTGGCGTGGCTGTCGAGCGGCGCCAGCAGCAGCGGCAGCGTCATCGCGGCCGCCAGCGCCGCCATCACCAGCCAGCCGAGCCACCACGAGCCCGGCCCCGCCGTCTGCAGCAGAAACGGCGTGATCAGCCCGGACGACAGAATGCCGATGCCGGGCCCGGCATAGAACAGGCTGAGCAGGAATGCCGAGCGCGCCGGCTGCGACTGGGCGATGATGGTCGCCAGCGCGCCGCCGGCCACGAACGCCAGCGCCGCACCGATCCCGGCGATCAGCCGCGCCGCCGACAGCAGCAGGAAATTGCCCGAGGCCGCACACAACGCCAGCGACAGCACACAGGCCAGCGTCCCGGCGCGCACGATCGCCGACAGGCCATAGCGCTGCACCAGCCTCGAGGTGATCAGCGCGCCGGCGAGGTAGCCGGCGGCGTTGATGGTGTTCATGAAACCGGCAGCGGAATACGTCCAGCCCAAGCTGTCCAGCATGTCCGGCAGCAGCAGCGAATAGGCGAAGCGGCCGATCCCGAGGCCGACCGTGGGTGCCAATGACAGGATCAGGATCAGGCGCGCGGCATGGGGCGGCGCCTCGGTGCGGTCGAGCAGGGTCAAGCGTTTCTCCCGCCGCCATAGTGGCAGCGAGTTCGCCGTTTGGGCAACAGAGCCGCTCGCAACACTGTCTTGCCAAGCCCGCAACGGCGCTTTAGCACTCGGCCCGATTTCACAATAGACCCGTCATTGCCGGGCTTGACCCGGCAATCCGTCGTTCTTCGGAAGGAGATGGATGCCCGGGTCGAGCCCGGGCATGACGACTTTCAAGCGATATCGAGGCTCCACATGGCGACGCATAAACTGCTCCTGCTCCCCGGCGACGGCATCGGCACCGAAGTGATGGCCGAAGTCAGCCGGCTGATCGACTGGCTCAACAAGGCCGGCATCGCCACGTTCGAGACCGAGCACGGCCTGGTCGGCGGCGCCGCCTATGACGCCGACAAGGTCGCCATCACCGACGCCACCATGGCGCTGGCGCAGGCTTCCGACGCGGTGATCTTCGGCGCGGTCGGCGGCCCGAAGTGGGACGGCGTGCCCTACGAGGCGCGCCCCGAGGCCGGCCTGCTGCGGCTGCGCAAGGATCTGGCGCTGTTCGCCAATCTCCGCCCTGCGGTGTGCTACCCGGCGCTCGCCGAAGCCTCCAGCCTGAAGCCCGAGGTTGTCGAAGGCCTCGACATCATGATCGTCCGCGAGCTGACCGGCGGCGTGTATTTCGGCGAGCCGAAGATCATCACGGATCTCGGCAACGGCCAGAAGCGCGCGGTCGATACCCAGGTTTACGACACCTACGAGATCGAGCGGATCGGCCGGGTGGCGTTCGACCTTGCCCGCAAGCGCCGCAACAAGGTCACCTCGATGGAGAAGCGCAACGTCATGAAGACGGGCGTGCTCTGGAACGAGGTCATCACCGCCGTGCATCAGCGCGAATACAAGGACGTGCAGCTCGAGCACCAGCTCGCCGATTCCGGCGGCATGAACCTGGTGAAGTGGCCGAAGCAGTTCGACGTCATCGTCACCGACAACCTGTTCGGCGACATGCTGTCCGACATCGCCGCGATGCTGACCGGCTCGCTCGGCATGCTGCCGTCGGCGTCGCTCGGCGAAGTCGATGCCAAGACCGGCAAGCGCAAGGCGATGTACGAGCCGGTGCACGGCTCGGCCCCCGACATCGCCGGCAAGGGTATGGCCAATCCGGTGGCGATGCTGGCCTCGTTCGGCATGGCGCTGCGCTATTCGCTCGACATGGGCGAGCTCGCAGACAAGCTCGACGCCGCCATCGCCGCGGTGCTGGCCAAGGGACTGCGCACCGCCGACATCAAGAGCGAAGGTGCGACCGTGGTGTCGACCAGCCAGATGGGCGAAGCGATCGTCGCTGAACTGCAGGCGCTGCACGGCTAACCTTGTGTCCCGGGCGCGATGCGGCATCCTTATGCCGCTTCGCAGACCCGGGACCCCGGTTTTCCGACGCTGACGCAGTTAAATGCTCGCCGACCGAAGGCACCGGGGCCCCGGATCAGCTGCGCACCACGCCGCGAAGGGCGGCGCGCTGCGCAGCATCCGGGGCACGTGACTCGGGTGAGGACGAGATGGGCGGTTGACCATAAAAAATGCCCGGCCAAGCCGGGCATTTTCGTATCGGGATGTCCTCGTCGCCGGGTCTTGGCGTCGCTCAGTACAGCGGGAATTGCTGCGGGTAGCCGCCGAGATCGGACGGCGGGTTGAGCGGGGCGCGGTCGAGCGGGCGCTGGGCGTTCTCGCGGGCGAAGGAGTAGCCCGGCGGGAAGGCGTAATCGCTGAACTTGCGGTCGCCCGGCAGCACTTCGGTGCCGGCGTCGAGCCAGGAGCGCTTGGTGATGTAGACGCGGGTGCGCGGGCCCGACTGGTACGACACGTTCGGGCCGCGGTCGCCGTAGCGGATCTGGTCGTTGGTCCGGTACACGCGCTTCTTGGTGGTCTGCTGCGCGTCCGCGGAGGAGATGCCGGTCGCGATCACGGCTGCCGTCGCGAGCAGCACCGCAAACGTCTTGGCGGCATTCAGTTTCAGGGTCATCGGGTCCTCATCGGCAGACGCATTGCGAATTACGCCTCTTTGTAGCCGCGCCTGTGGCACCGCCACAAGGTCAATCCGGCAACACCGCGCGCAATAATGCAATCCCGACCTTGCCAGAATGTTGCATCGATTCCAGCGCCTTAACGATTCTAGCGAATCACTGTCACAAGGCGCCGCGCAGCCCGAGCTTCGCTGGAGCGCTGCCGGCTTGGCCGACTGTCGTGCTGCCCGGATTGTCCTTGCGGCCGTCATCGGGATGCCGGAGGATTTCCGGCGTGCTGATGCCGGCCAGATCGATCCGGATCGCGGGTCCGTCGCGGACGGCCGAAATCGCCGCGTCGGTCAGCGGGGCTGCGACGTAGATCACCGCCAGGCCGATCAGTGCCAGTACGCCCGCATAGGCCAGCACGCCCAGCAGGGTGTCGCGGCACTCCGCCGCGAAGCCGCGCAGGGCGGGATGAATCCGCTGCGGGGTGGTCCGGACGGCCGGAGGCGGTCGCATCGGCAGGATTCCTGGACGGAATGAGACTCGGACGACGGCAAGGCCTGCGCAGAGCAGGTATCAAGTTGTGTTGCGGGCGTTTCTCGCATAGAAGCGCTGGCTTCTCCTTTCCGCGTCAGAGCGCGGCAGGCGAATTTCTTCGGAGAGTCAACGATGGGTTACAAAGTCGCGGTGGTCGGTGTGACCGGCAATGTCGGACGCGAAATGCTCGGCATTCTGGACGAGCGCAAGTTCCCGGCGGACGAAGTGGTGGCGCTGGCGTCGCGCCGCTCGGTCGGCGTCGAGGTGAGCTACGGCGACAAGACCCTGAAATGCAAGGCGCTGGAGCACTACGACTTCAGCGACGTCGACATCTGCCTGATGTCGGCGGGCGGCGAAGTGTCGAAGGAATGGTCGCCCAAGATCGGCGCTCAGGGCGCGGTCGTGATCGACAATTCGTCGGCGTGGCGGATGGATCCGGACGTGCCGCTGATCGTGCCGGAAGTGAACGCCGCGGCCGCTGCCGGCTTCACCAAGAAGAACATCATCGCCAATCCGAACTGCTCGACCGCGCAGCTCGTAGTGGCGCTGAAGCCGCTGCACGACCACGCCAAGATCAAGCGCGTGGTGGTGTCGACCTATCAGTCGGTGTCGGGCGCCGGCAAGGATGCGATGGACGAGCTGTTCTCGCAGACCAAGGCCGTCTACACCAACGACGAGCTGGTGAATAAGAAATTCCCCAAGCGGATCGCCTTCAACCTCATCCCGCAGATCGACGTCTTCATGGAAGACGGCTTTACCAAGGAAGAGTGGAAGATGGTGGTCGAGACCAAGAAGATTCTCGATCCGAAGATCAAGCTCACCGCCACCTGCGTGCGGGTGCCGGTGTTCGTCAGCCATTCGGAATCGGTCAACGTCGAGTTCGAGAATCCGATCACTGCCGACGAAGCGCGGAGCATCCTGCGCAACGCGCCGGGCTGCCTGGTGATCGACAAGCACGAGCCGGGCGGCTACGTCACGCCGTATGAAGCCGCCGGTGAGGACGCCACCTACATCAGCCGCATCCGCGAGGACGGCACGGTGGAGAACGGGCTGGCGTTCTGGTGCGTCTCCGACAACCTCCGCAAGGGCGCGGCGCTGAACGCGATCCAGATCGCCGAAGTGCTGATCAACCGCAAGCTGATCACCGCGAAGAAGAAAGCGGCGTGATTGACAACATCGTAGGGTGGGCAAAGCGCGCAGCGCGTGCCCACCTGTACGCTGCTTGGTAACAGCGCGTGGGCACGCTTCGCTGTGCCCACCCTACGCATCCCCACATCCAGCGTCATTGCCGGGCTTGACCCGGCAATCCATCTACTTCGTGAGACTGTTACAGCGCTGACGCGCGCGATGGATGCGCGGGTCAGGCCCGCGCATGACGAGCTTTGTTACTTCGCCACGCCGGCCTTCTCGCGTAGCGCATCGATGCGCTTCGAGGCTTCGGCCTTGGTGAGGTCGTCCTGATAAGCGTCCGGATCGTGCGCCTGTTCGCTCAGCGTCTTGAGATACGACGCCTGGGCGCCGGTCATCGGCTCGTCGCCGCTGACCCAGTCGTCCGGATCCTTCTCGGTGTTCGAAGCGGTCGTGGTCTTGGGATTGTCCATCGCGGAGCTCCTGCGTTTCGTCACCAACGCACGAAGTTCATGCTCCGTTCCGACTAACACCAAGCCGTCATGCCCGGGCTCGTCCCGGCCATGACGATGGTTTGGGAGGGGAGACCGCGAACTACACCACCTTCACGGCGGGGACGAACTTCTTGGTCTCCTGATCGAGCACGAACAGGTCGCCGGCGGCGACGCCGAAATAAGCGCCGTGAAGCTGGATCTTGCCGCGCTCGACCTGGATCTTGATGCACGGGAACGTCATCAGGTTTTCGAGGCTGCGCAGCACCGCGGCCTTTTCGATCCGGGTGATGAAGTCCTGCATGGTCTCGTGGTCGCGCTGCTCGACCACTTCGCCCGGCTTGGCGAACATCGACATCCAGCGGCCGATGAAGTCGCTCGGCGTCAGCGGCGCAGGCTTCTCGACGAAGGCGCGGATACCGCCGCATTGCGCGTGGCCGAGCACCACGATGTGCTTCACCTTCAGCACCTGCACGGCGAATTCGAGTGCCGCCGACACGCCGTGCGCGCCGCCATCGGGCTCGTACACCGGCACCAGATTGGCGACGTTCCGCACCACGAACATTTCGCCCGGACCGGCATCGAAGATCACTTCGGGCGACACGCGCGAATCGCAGCAACCGATCAGCATGACCTCGGGCGACTGGCCGCGCTCGGATAGTTCGCGGTAGCGCGACTGTTCGGTCGGCAGCCGCTGGGCGCGGAACGCTTCGTATCCGGAGATCAGGGAGGTCGGGAAGGAGGCCATCGGCGCGGTCTCTCTGTGGCTGGAGAATCGTGAGGGTGCGAACGTTGCGCGGATGCGGGAATGTGATGCGACCAGGATACGCGCGCGCCTGATGCCGCAGGGATAATCACAGGATGCGGCGACGAACAAGCCTTCCGGCGCCGGCACTGAAATGTTATCGGCTCGGGTGATTTTCCTATTTGTGGAGGCCCTCCGATGATCCGACCGCGCCGCAGCCTGCTGTTCATGCCGGGATCAAATGCGCGCGCGCTGGAGAAGGCCCGGCTGCTGCCGGCCGACGGCCTGATCCTCGATCTCGAGGATGCAGTGGCGCCGGACGCCAAGGCGCAGGCGCGCGAGCAGATCGCCGCCGCGGTGTCTGCCGGGGGCTACGGCCATCGCGAAGTGCTGGTGCGGATCAACGCGCTGGATTCGCCGTGGTGGCAGGACGACATGGCGATGGCCGCCAAGGTGAAGCCCGACGGCATTCTGGTGCCGAAGGTGTCGAGCATCGAAGACATTGCCACGATCACGGCGCAGCTCACCGCGCTGAAGGCCGATCCGGCGATCCGGGTCTGGATCATGATCGAGACCGCGCGCGGCGTGCTGCATGCCGAGGAATTGGCCGCGCAGGCACAGAACCCCGAAAACCGGCTGGCCGGCTTCGTGTTCGGCCCCAACGACATCTCGCGCGAGACCGGCATCCGGATGCTGCCGGGACGTTCCACCATGCTGCCGATGATGCTGAACTGCGTGCTGGCCGCGCGCGTCCACGGCCTGGTGGCGCTCGACGGGCCCTACAGCGACATCGCCAATACCGACGGCCTTGGTGCCGAATGTGCCCAGGCGCGCGATCTCGGCTTCGACGGCAAGACGCTGATCCATCCCGGCCAGATCGACGCCTGCAACGCCGCCTTCACGCCGCCGCCGGACGATGTCGCCCAGGCCCGCGCCATCCTCACGGCGTTCGATCGCCCGGAAAATCAGGGCCGCGGCGCGATCCAGCTCGACGGCCGCATGGTCGAGCGCCTGCACGCCGAGATCGCCAAGAAGACGATCGCGATCGCCGACGCGATCGAACGGGCGGGGAAGTAGGCGGACCGCGGAGCGAGCCCCGTCACGCCAGCGCTAGCATCGGGCCAGACCCACGCACGTCATTCCGGGGCGCGCGCGCAGCGCGCGAACCCGGAATGACTGCGGTGATAGGAATCGCGAAGGTGCCCCGATTGCAGCCTGCTCCCTCGCCCCGCTCTTGCGGGGAGAGGGGTGGGGTGAGGGGCGACGCGGGCACTGAGTCTCGGCCGCGTGGAGGCGCCCCCTCACCCGGATCATCGCTGGGCGCTGATCCGACCTCTCCCCGCGCGCGGGGAGAGGTGAAAGAGGTTACGCCCAGGCGCGCTCGGTCTTCAGCTTCTCTTCGTAGCTGTCGATTGACGACTTCTTCTCGAGCGTCAGGCCGATGTCGTCGAGGCCGTTGATCAAGCAGTGCTTGCGGAACGGGTCGATCTCGAACTTGATCGTGCCGCCGTCCGGGCCGCGGATCTCCTGCGCCGGCAGGTCGATCGTCACGGTGGCGTTGGCGCCGCGCTCGGCGTCGTCGAACAGCTTGTCGAGGTCTTCCTGCGACACGCGGATCGGCAGAATGCCGTTCTTGAAGCAGTTGTTGTAAAAGATGTCGCCGAACGAGGTCGAGATCACGCAGCGGATGCCGAAATCGAGCAGCGCCCACGGCGCGTGCTCGCGGCTCGAGCCGCAGCCGAAATTGTCGCCGGCCACCAGGATCGACGCCTTGCGATAGGCCGGCTTGTTCAGCACGAAATCCGGGTTCTCGCTGCCGTCGTCCTTGTAGCGCTGCTCGGAGAACAGGCCCTTGCCGAGGCCGGTGCGCTTGATGGTCTTCAGGTACTGCTTCGGAATGATCATGTCGGTGTCGACATTGATGATCTTCAGCGGCGCCGCGACGCCTTCCAGCGTGGTGAACTTGTCCATGGCGATTTTCCCAGATTGAGGCCGGGTTTTAGCTGGCTAGGGCCGGCGTTCCAAGGCGTTTGTTGCGCAGATCGCCCTGCGCGGGCCTCAGTCCTCGCCCTGCGCCTCGATGGCTTCCATGTCGGCATCCGACAGGCCGAAATGGTGGCCGATTTCGTGGATCAGGACGTGGCGGATGATGTCGCCGAGCGTGTCGTCGTGGTCGGCCCAATAGTCGAGGATCGGCCGGCGATACAGCCAGATCATGTTGGGCATCGGGGCGATGTCCTGGCTCGACTGCTGCGGCAGCCCGATGCCCTGGAACAGGCCGAGCAGGTCGAACTCGGTCTGCACCTGCATCTCGTCCATCACCTCGTCGGTCGGGAAATCGTCGACGCGGATGATCACGCCCTCGCACAGCGTGCGGAATTCGTGCGGCAGCTTGCCATAGACGTCGTGGGCCATCTGTTCGAAGTCGTCGAGCGAGGGCGCTTTGGCGGAGGTCCACATCCGCGTCTTGTAGGGGATGACCGGCGTTTCGGCAAAGGCGGCAAACGGTTGCGGTTGACGCCGGCAGCCTGATCGGGGACGGTGCCGGCGAAGATCGAGGGATGGGGCGGGCGATGATCGGACGGATGACCATAGCGGGTCTGGCGGCGGTGATGCTGCTGGCGCAGGCTCCGCAAGCGGCGCAGGCCCAGTCCCGGACCCAGGCTGCGACGTCTGCCTCGGCCGCCACCACTGACGTCTCGGCGCAGCAGCGCCGCAAGCCGCGGCGACTGCGGATCTATCCCCGGCCCGCGGCCGGCGACGACGTCTATCCGCGCTTCAATCCCGGTCCGAATGCGGTGCGCGAATGCACCGCCACCTATGTGCAGGAATATCGGCCGAGCGGAACCGTGATCACGCCGCGCATGAACTGCTTCTGGCGCCGCGGCTGAGCCTCTCTATCGGCGGGAGCGATCGGCACGGCTGATCAGACCTGCCACTACCCCGGCCGCCATCGATCCGTAAACCATGAACGCCATCGCGGTATCGACCGGCTCGCCGGCGGCCGTCGTTGCGATGGCAGGTGATGCTGCTGCGACGTTTGCGCTGAGCGCCACGATGCCGCACGTCGCGATCGCCGAAGCTGCGACGCTTCGTCGCCAGCGGGCCTGCGTCATGTTGGTCTCCTTCGCCAAATGCCAGCAAATACGCGCGAAGCGGCGTTTTGTTTCCCAGCGTGCAGAGTAAAAAGCGCGCGACGCGGAACTACTTGTCGGCCGCGGCATTCATTCGCGCATGCAGACGCATTCACTTTGCGTTCACGTCGTGCGCCTCAGCATGATCACAAGCGGCGCCGGTCGCTCTGCGGATCCGAACTAACAACTCCGCATCATCGGACGAAGCGCATCTCCAACCAAGGAACCTCCATCATGAACCTTCTGAAACTCTCGGGTCTCGCCGCCATCGCGGGTCTGCTGCTGATCGCAGCGCCCGGCGATCGCGCGCAGGCCGCGCCGGTCGCGGCCGCGGGCATCGCCACCAGCGTGCAGCGCGATGTCGTGCCGAACGTGAGCGAAGTGCAGTATCGCCATCACCGTCACGGCTATCGCCATCATCACGGCTACCGGCATCACCCGCGGGTGCACCGCCACTGGCATCGGCCGCACCGTCACTACGGTCATCATCGCCACATCCGTCCGCATCACCGCCACTGGCGCTGATCGCAACGTGTTGTTCAGCAAACAGGCCCGTTCCGCGGGCCTGTTTTTGTTTGGGCCTGTCGCAGGCGGTCGGGCCGCGCTAACATGCGGCGGTCGAGCCGAGGGAGGATCAAGCGATGCGAACCTGGATCTGTGCTGCGGTTGTGGCCGGCGTCCTCGGACTACTCATGCCCATGACGGCGCACGCGTCGAACGACGCGAGCCGCGCCGCGCCGCAGGTCGGCTCTGAGCGTGCGATCACCGATGTCAGCGCTCGGCATCGCGGCCGCCCTCATGCGCAACGCTCGGTGCGCGGCCACAAATATCGCGCCGCTCATCGCCAGCGCGGCGCGCGTGGACCGGTTGCTGGAGCGCAGCCATATGGCGCTCGCCCCGACGGCATGGCGCCGTTCTTTCCATTCGGCTTCGGCGGCTACGGGTTCCAGCCGTCCTGGTAACACGACGCGTAGTTGGCATCTCTGGCCCAACGTAGTTGGGGTGTGCCATTCATGACGCGTTCACGTCCGTCTTCATAGCCTCGTCGTGATCGAAGATCCTTTGTGTCGCATCGCCGGCTCGCGGCGGATCGGAGGACGGATGGCCACAGCAGCAATCGCAGTGAGGCGGGTTCGTTTGCAATTCGTGCGCCGGCTGGGCGTACTCGGCGTGGCAGCGTTTGCCGCCCTGGCTGCGTCGATCGCCGGCGCGCCGCGAGCGCAAGCCTTCGCTCCGGTCACCGCCGGCGCACTGAAGCCGGCCACCGACCGCGCCATCCAGGTGCGCGGCGGGCATGGTGGTGGCCACCACGGCGGCGGCTTTCACGGCGGCCATTTTCATGGCGGCGGCTTTCGTCCGGCGTTTCACGGTGGCGGATTTCATCGCGGCGCATACGGTATCGGCGGCGCCTATCATCATCGCCGGTTTTACGGCGCGCCAAGATTCTACGGCGGTCCGCGGTTCTACGGCCATCGTCCCTACGGCTTCCGCCGGCACTATTACGGCCCCCGCTATTACGGCTTCTACCGTCCGCGCTACTACGCACCGGTGTATTACGGCCCGCGCCGGTTCTGCCGCGTGATCTACACGTACTATGGCCCGCGCCGCGTCTGTCAGTTCCGTCCATGGCGGCATCACTGGCACCGACCGTACTGGCACCATCACCGCCATCATCGTCATTGGCGCGTGTACTGGTAGGACGCAGCCACCAAAACAAACAGGCGCCCGATCGGGCGCCTGTGGTTTGCCATCACACCCTGATCGTCACCGCCGGGCTTGACCCGGCGGTCCATCGTCTCTGAAGGATGGATTGCCGGGTCAAGCCAGGAAATGACGTTGGTACTCGTGCAGCACGCTGTGCTTAGTGCCAGTCCCGGATATCGACGAAGTGACCGGCGATCGCGGCGGCGGCGGCCATCGCGGGGGACACCAGATGGGTGCGGCCCTTGAAGCCCTGGCGGCCTTCGAAGTTGCGGTTCGAGGTCGAGGCGCAGCGCTCTTCCGGCGCCAGCTTGTCGGGGTTCATGGCCAGGCACATCGAGCAGCCCGGCTCGCGCCAGTCGAAGCCGGCCTTGATGAAGATCTTGTCCAGACCTTCCGCTTCAGCCTGCTCCTTCACCAGACCCGAGCCCGGCACGATCATCGCCTTGACGTTGCCGTTGACGGTCTTGCCCTCGGCGACCTTGGCGGCGGCGCGCAGGTCTTCGATGCGGCCGTTGGTGCAGGAGCCGATGAACATCCGGTCGATCTTGATGTCGGTGATCTTGGTGCCCGGCGTCAGGCCCATATAAGCCAGCGCGCGCTCCTTGGAGAGGCGCTTGGCTTCATCGGCGATGTCGGCGGGATTCGGCACCTTGCCGGTGATCGAGATGACGTCCTCGGGGCTGGTGCCCCAGGTCACGATCGGCGGCAGGGCGGCGGCGTCGAGCCGGATCTCATGGTCGAAATGCGCGCCCTCGTCGGAGCGCAGCGTCTCCCAATAGCGCAGCGCCGCGTCCCACATCTCGCCCTTCGGCGCCATCGGACGGCCCTTCAGGAAGTCGTAGGCCTTCTGGTCGGGCGCGATCAGGCCGGCGCGGGCGCCGCCTTCGATCGACATGTTGCAGACCGTCATCCGGCCTTCCATCGACAGCGCGCGGATCGCGTCGCCGGCGTATTCCAGCACGTAGCCGGTGCCGCCTGCAGTGCCGATCTCGCCGATGATCGCCAGGATGATGTCCTTGGCGGTGACGCCGTCCGGCAATGCGCCGTCGACGGTCACGCGCATGTTTTTGGCCTTCTTCTGGATCAGCGTCTGCGTCGCCAGCACATGCTCGACCTCGGACGTGCCGATGCCGTGCGCCAGCGCGCCGAACGCACCGTGCGTCGAGGTGTGGCTGTCGCCGCACACGATGGTGGTGCCGGGCAGGGTGAAGCCCTGCTCCGGGCCGATGACGTGGACGACGCCCTGACGCTTGTCGAATTCGTTGTAATAGGTGACGCCGAAATCGCGCGCGTTCTCGGCGAGCGCGGCGATCTGCTCGGCGCTCTCCGGATCGGGGTTGGGCTTACTGCGATCGCTGGTCGGCACGTTGTGATCGACCACCGCCAGCGTCTTCTCCGGCGCGTGGACCTTGCGGCCGGTGGTGCGCAGGCCTTCGAACGCCTGCGGCGAGGTGACTTCGTGCACCAGATGGCGGTCGATATACAGCAGGCAGGTGCCGTCCTCGGCCTCGTGGACCAGGTGATCGTTCCAGATCTTGTCGTACAGCGTGGTGGGTTTGGCGGACATGATGTCGGTCCTTCAGCAGGATCTTTGAATTGTCGGCGTGAGAGCGTGTGCGCGCGGCGCAGTGCGCCGCCGGCAGGTCAGCTAATCAGCGCGGCGGTGGTAAGCCGGCCGAAGAACCGCCACGGCAAGCGGCTGCGGTCGTCGAGGACGACGCGGGCGAGCCGGAGCGTGGAGCGGTCTGGAAACATTCCATCCATATAGCACGTCGCGGCAGGCCGACAATGTTTCGCGCAGCCGGCCGTTGCGCAACGCAGCCGCAACAAAAAAGCGCGACCCTAAGGCCGCGCTTTCGAATCTCGGATCGATGAAACTGATTACTCGGCGGCGCCGGCAGCGGCGGCCGCAGGACGATCCTGCTTCTTCTCGACGATGCGGGCCGACTTGCCGCGCAGGTTGCGCAGGTAATACAGCTTGGCGCGACGTACCTTGCCGCGGCGCACCACCTTGATCGAGTCGATCATCGGGGACAGCAGCGGGAACACGCGCTCGACGCCCTCGCCATACGAAATCTTGCGCACGGTGAAGCTCTCATTGATGCCCTGGCCGGAGCGGCCGATGCAGACGCCCTCATAGGCCTGCACACGCGAACGCTCGCCTTCGACGACCTTCACGTTGACGATCACGGTGTCACCGGGACCGAACTCCGGAATCGTCTTGCCGGCGGACAGCTTGTCGAACTGCTCTTTTTCGAGCGTCTGGATGAGGTTCATCGGTAATTCTCCATCGGCGGCGCGCCCGACCATCCCGGCGCGGGCTGCGCGAAGATCCATTGTCCTGCCATTGCACGGATTTGCCGGTGCTATACGGCAATCCTGGGGGTTTGTCACCCGTCCGTCTTGTTTTTTGGCGTTTTTCGCGATTCGCTTTTCGGCCCCGTGATTTGCACCGGCCGCAGCGCCCAAAGATCGGGCCTGCGGGCCCTGGTCAGGGCCTCGGATTCCGCCTGCCGCCAAGCCGCGACCTTGGCGTGGTCGCCCGAGGTCAGGATCTCGGGGATCGCACGGCCCTCGAACAGCTGCGGGCGGGTGTATTGCGGATATTCCAGCAGTCCGCTCGAAAAACTCTCTTCGGTCGAGGATTCCAGCTTGCCCATCACCCCGGGCAGCAGGCGGACGCAGGAATCGATCAGCGCCATCGCGGCGATCTCGCCGCCGGACAGCACGTAGTCGCCGATCGAGATTTCCTCGAGCTGGCGGGCGTCGATCACCCGCTGGTCGATGCCCTCGAACCGGCCGCAGACGATCAGCGGGCCGGGTCCGGCCGCGAGCTCCGCCACCCGCGCCTGTGTCAGCGGCCGGCCGCGCGGGCTCATCACGAGGCGGGGACGGTCAGCGGCGGCGTCCACCGCATCGATCGCCGCCGCAAGCACGTCGGCGCGCAGCACCATGCCGGGCCCGCCGCCGGCCGGCGTGTCGTCGACGCTGCGGTGCCGGTCGGTGGCCGAATCCCTGATATCCCGCGCCTCCAGCCCCCACAGTCCCGACGCCAGCGCCCGCCCCGCCAGGCTGACGCCGAGCGGGCCGGGAAACATCTCCGGAAACAAGGTGAGAACGGTGGCGCGCCACATCGGGGCAGTCCGTGAGTTGTGCAGGCTCGCTGCAAACGAAGCGTCATGCGCGGGCTCGACCCGCGCATCCATCATCTTCGCAAGACGATGGATCGCCGGGTCAAGCCCGGCGATGACGCGAGAGCTAAATGTGTAGCACCGTGCCCCGGACAAAGCGCAGCGCGCCGAAGGCGGGATGCGCTGCAGATCCGGGGCCCCGGTTTGTTGTTTGGGCAGTTAAGAAAGTAACCGGGGTCCCGGATCTGCGAAGCAGCACTACCTGCTGCATCGCGTCCGGGACACGGGAGTTTGCGAAGCTTACGCCTCCGGATGGTTCGGCGTGTCGCCTTCGATTTCGCTCGGCGGTTCGACGATCACCCGCCCGGCCTGCAAATCGACGGTTGGCACCACCGCATTGGTGAATGGCAGCAGCAGCGTCGGGCCCGAGGGCGGCGCGATCTCGATGATGTCGCCGGCGCCGAAATCGTGCATCGCCACCACGCGGCCGAGCGGCTCGCCGGCGACCGTGACCGCCGCGAGGCCGATCAGGTCGGCGTGGTAGTACTCATCGTCATCGGTCGGCGGCAGCGCATCGCGCGGCACGTAGAGTTCGAGGCCGTTGAGGCGTTCGGCGTCGTCGCGCGTGGTGACGCCCTTCAGCGTCACCACCAGATGATCCTTGGCCTCGCGCGCGGTCGCGATCTCGAACGCGCGCGCGCCGTCTTTGGTGGCGAGCGGCCCGTAATCAGCGACGGCGAACGGATCGGCGGTGAAGCTCCACAGCCGCACCGCGCCGCGCACGCCGTGCGGCGCGCCGATGCGCGCGACGCAGACTTGCCGGGCGTCGGAGGTCGGCCCGGATGCCATGAGGCCGGCTTACTTGCCGGCTTCGGCGGCCTTGCGCTCCTTGCGCGGCACCGCCTTCTCGGGGTTGTTGCGGGCTTCGCGCTTCTTGACGCCGGCGGTGTCGAGGAAGCGGGCGACGCGATCCGACGGCTGCGCGCCCTTGGCGAGCCAATCCTTGGCCTTGTCGAGGTCGAGCTTGAGGCGGGCTTCGTTGTCCTTGGCCATCAGCGGGTTGAAGTAACCGAGACGCTCGATGAAGCGGCCGTCGCGCGGGAAGCGCGAGTCGGCGACGACGACGTGATAGAACGGACGCTTCTTGGTACCAGCGCGCGCGAGGCGGATGACGACGGACATTGTTGGCTCCTTAGGTGGGGTTCGGTATGTGTTGGATTACTAAGTAGTCAGTTCGTCATTCCGGGGCGCGCGTAGCGCGAGCCCGGAATGACAGAAGAGAGGTCAGTGAGCGGCGGAAGCTCATTTCTTCTTCCCGAACAGGCCGCCGAGACCCGGCAGGGTCGGCTTGCCAGGGAGGCCGGTGAGGCCGGGCAGATTGGGCAGGCCGCCGCGCAGGCTGGCGGGAAGGTCCTTGGGCAGCTCGGGAAGACCGCCAAGCAGGCCACCGCCTTCGGCCTGCATCTTCTCCTGCATCGCCTTGATTTCGTCCGGAGACGGCATGCCGCCGCCAAAACCCATCGCCTTGGCGAGGCCGGCCATCGGGCCGCCCTTGCCGCGGCTCACGGCCTTCATCATGTCGGCCATGTTGCGATGCATCTTCAAGAGCTTGTTGACGTCCTCGACCTTGATGCCGGCGCGGGCGGCGATGCGCTTCTTGCGGCTGGCCTTGAGGATGTCGGGGTTCTTGCGCTCCTCGCGGGTCATCGAATCGATGATCGCGACCTGGCGCTTGAGGATCTTGTCGTCGATGCCGGCGGCGGCGATCTGATTCTTCATCTTGGAGATGCCGGGCATCATCCCCATCAGCCCGCCGATGCCGCCCATCTTGGACATCTGCTGCAGCTGTTCGCGCATGTCGGCGAGGTCGAACTTGCCCTTGCGCATCTTCTCGGCGACGGCCGCGGCCTTCTCGGCGTCGAGCGTCGAGGCGGCCTTCTCCACCAACGAGACGATGTCGCCCATGCCGAGGATGCGGCCGGCGATGCGGCTGGGGTGAAAGTCCTCCAGCGCGTCGGTCTTTTCCCCGGTGCCCATCAGCTTGATCGGCTTGCCGGTCACGGCGCGCATCGACAGCGCCGCGCCGCCGCGGCCGTCGCCGTCGATACGGGTCAGCACGATGCCGGTGAGGCCGACGCGCTGATCGAAGGCGCGGGCGAGGTTGACGGCGTCCTGGCCGGTCAAGCTATCCGCGACCAGCAGCACTTCGTGCGGATTGGCGGCGGCTTTGATGTCGGCCGCCTCGCTCATCATGTCTTCGTCGAGCGTGGTGCGGCCGGCGGTGTCGAGCAGCACGACGTCGTAGCCGCCGAGCTTGCCGGCTTCCATCGCGCGGCGCGCGATATCCGGCGGCTTCTGGCCGGCGACGATCGGCAGCGTATCGATCTGCAGATCGCGGCCCAGCACTGCGAGCTGCTCCATGGCGGCCGGGCGATAGACGTCGAGCGAGGCCATCAGCACCTTGCGCTTGTCGCGCTCGGTCATCCGGCGCGCCAGCTTGGCGGTGGTGGTGGTCTTGCCGGAGCCCTGCAGGCCGACCATCATGATCGGCACCGGCGGCACGGCGTTGAGGTCGATCGCCTGGCTTTCGGAGCCGAGCATGGCGATCAGTTCGTCATTGACGATCTTGACCACCATCTGGCCGGGCTTGACCGACTTGACCACGGTGGCGCCGATCGCCTGCTCGCGGACCTTGTCGGTGAACGAGCGCACCACTTCGAGCGCGACGTCGGCCTCCAGCAGCGCGCGGCGGATCTCGCGCATCGCCGCATCGACATCGGCCTCGCTGAGCGCACCGCGCCCGGTCAGCCGATCGAGAATGCCACCCAGCTTTTCCGACAGATTGTCGAACATCGGCCCAATTCCAGCGGCGGCCTTTCGGTGAAAGGCCTACAGAAGCAAACACTTATGGCGCCCGAGGGCGCATCGCGCTGTCGGGCGTTGACCTCCGGCCTCCAGGACCGGTCGGCGGATCGAAAAGAAGACTTTCCGAGATTTCGCCGGCATCTAGACGCGACACTGCTCGGAAGTCAAGAATTGCGGCGTTTTGTGCTTTTGCAGGGTCTGCCGAAACAACGGAAAATTGCTATATATCGGCGACTTAACAAAGGTCGCAGGTCATGAAGCACGTCAGCCTGGCGGATGCGCGGGCCAACATCACGGAGCTGCTCGACGAAGTCGAGCGCGGCGAGACAGTGACGATCAGCCGCGAGGGGGCGAGGTCGGTTGAGTTGGCCCCTCCGTTTGACGAAAGCCGCCGGGAGGATGCCCGGCGAGCAATCGAAGAACTGAAGGAACTGCGCAAGAAGTCTGGGCCGGCGACCGCGGAAGAGATTATCGCTTGGCGTGACGAAGGTCGTCGCCTCTAAATGCGCTTCGTACTCGATGCCTCGGTCGCGGCGGCCTATTGTTTCGACGATGAGGATGAACCCGTCGCCGATGCAGCGTTTGCGCGACTCCAAGGTAGCGCAACCGCTGTGGCACCCGCGCTGTTCTGGTTTGAACTGCGGAATACCTTATTGGTCGGATCGAGGCGAGGACGCATCGACAATCTGCAGATCCAGCGCGTACTGGAGCGCATCAATCGCGCGGCCATCACATTCGATCGCCTTCCATCATCGTCGAATGCGCTGTTCGAACTGGCCCAGCGCCATCGCCTGACGTTCTACGACGCCGCCTATCTCGAACTCGCGCAGCGCGAGGGGATTGAGCTGGCGACGCTCGATGCCGCGCTGATCCGGGCTGCGGAGGCCGAAGGCGTCGGGCTGGTTGGCGCATGACTGTATGACGCTGATCACCCGTCGCCGCCTGCTGGCGAGCCTCGCCGGCCTTGCGGCCACTGCCGGTCTGTCCTCCTTCTGGGTATCCCGCATGACCTCCTCCAAAGGCCCGATCACCGATCATTTCGACGGTGAGCGCTTCTTCGATCGCGACGGCGTGCCGCCGAAGGGCTGGATGGACGTGCTGCGCTGGCGGTTCACCACCAAGCCGGCGAAGTGGCCCGACTGGGTGCCGAACGTCGCCGCGGACGTTCCGCCGCCGCAGGTGACCGGCGCGACGGCGCGGCTGAGTTACGTCGGCCATGCCAGCTGGTTGCTGCAGACCGGCGGGCTCAACATCCTGATCGATCCGGTATGGTCGGAGCGGGTGTCGCCGGTGAGTTTCGCGGGCCCGAAACGCCACAACGATCCCGGCATCGCCTTCGACAAGTTGCCGAAGATCGACATCGTGCTGGTGTCGCACGGCCATTACGACCATCTCGATCTGGCGACGCTGTCGCGGCTCGCCGCGCGGCATGCGCCCCGGGTGATCACGCCGCTCGGCAACGATTTCACCATGGCGTCGCACGACAAGGCGATCCGCGCCGAAGCCTACGACTGGAGCGACCGCGTCGTGCTCGGTGACGGCGTCGCGGTGACGCTGGTGCCGACCCGGCATTGGACGGCGCGTGGCCCGTTCGACCGCAATCGCGCCCTATGGGCGAGCTTCGTGCTGGAGACGCCAGCCGGCAAGATCTACGTCGTCTGCGATTCCGGTTACGGCGAGGGCAAGCACTTCCGCAATGTCGGCGCCGCGCATGGCCCGCTGCGGCTGGCGATCCTGCCGATCGGCGCCTACGAGCCGCGCTGGTTCATGAAGGATCAACACATGAATCCCGCCGACGCTGTGAGGGCGCTGGCGGATTGCGGCGCCGAGCAGGCGCTCGCCAATCATCACTTCACGTTTCAGCTCACCGACGAGGCGATGGATGCGCCGGAGCAGGATCTCGCCGCCGCGCTCGATGCCGCCGCCGTGCCGCGCGAGCGGTTTCGGGTGCTGAAGCCGGGGCAGGTGTTCGAAATTTGATGAGTCTGTAATCGCCGCGGCAGCCTCTCGATTCCGTCATTGCGAGGAGCGAAGCGACGAAGCAATCCAGCGTCGCGTCGTGGGGCTGGATTGCTTCGCTGCGCTCGCAATGACGACTTGGGATTAAGCCGTCATGATTAGCTGCCGCAGCTACGGCGCCTTGATCGCCCAGCTCACCAGCACGGTGACGCTCAGCGTTTCCTCGCCGGGAGCGACCGGGGCGCCGGCCGACTGTGCCATCACCATCTTGCGCATCGGCATCGCGCCGGGCTGCGTATCCTCGGTGATCACCACCGGTGCGCCGAGCGTGACGCCGGCAGCGCGGGCGTAGATCTCGGCCTTGCGCCGCGCATCGGCGACCGCTTCGGCGCGGACGTCATCCAGCACCTTCGACGGATTCGCGACGCGGAAGCTGATGCCGCGGATCTCGTTGGCGCCGGCCTGCACCAGCGTGTCGATCAGCCCGGCGACGCGAGCGGTGTCGCGGACCTGCACGGTCACCATGTTGCTGGCCAGATAGCCGTTGATCTCGCTCGGGCCGGGCCGGCTGGACGAGGCATATTGCGGCTGGATCGACAGCCGCGACGTCTGGATATCCTTCGGGTCGAGGCCGGCGTTCTTCAGCTCCAGCAGCACCTTGCCCATCGCCAGATTGTTGGCCTCGGCGGCGGAGCGCGCGGTCTTGGCGGTGTTGGAGACGCCCGCCTCGATCTGCGCGATGTCCGGCGCGACCGATTTGTGCGCCTCGCCCGTCACGGTGATGGCGGGCTGCTGCAGCTGCAGCTGAGGCACCGGCTGTGCCTGCAGCGGCGCGGCCGCGAGGGTCGAAACGATGGTGGCGGCAAGCAGCGAACGAAGAGACAGCATCATTTCATCGGCACATAGACGTTGATGATCAGTTTGTCTTCCGCGGTGGTCAGCGGATCGGTGAGGTATTCTTCGACGAAGGTGTCCTTGGCCTCGATCTTCTTGTCGTCGAGGTGGTTGGTGATCGCCTCGTAGGTGTTGTCCATGTTGTCGTACGAGCCGCGGTGGACGAATTTCAGCGCCTTGCCGTCCGGCGTGGTGCCCATGCTCATCGTCTTCGGCAGGTCCTTGGGCGTTTCCGGCACAGGCATCTCAGCCTGGAAAGTAAAGCCGTTGTCGTCGGTCGAGGTGTAGACGATCATCGGATTGCCGCTCGGCTTAAGGCCGGCCTTGTCGAGCGTCGCCTTGATGGTCTTGAACGCCTCCATCAGCGCTTCGAACGCCGCGTCCCAGCTCGCCTTGCCCTTCAGGATCACGGCGGTCTTCGGCTCCAGCGTGATCTCCTCGCCGAACGGATCGGCGGTCTGCACCTTGGCGGGAGGAGTTGTCGGCGCCTGGGCGGCTGGCGGCGGTGTCGCGGGCGCCTCGGTCGTGGCCGGCGATGTCGCCGGAGCGGCCGGCGCCGCGGGTGTCGCAGGAGCCGCCGGGGTCGGTGCCGTGGCAGCAGCGGGCGGCGTTGCCGGCGTGTCGGCCGGCTTGGTGTCGGTCTGCGCCAGCGCGCCGGTGACGCCGAGCATCAGGGCCGCGGCGGAGCTGAGCCCGAGCCAAACGGGGCGGATCAAGCGGGGGCGGTTCATTCCAAATGTCTCCCTGGCCGCAGCGATTTGCTGCCGATCGCCGCGATCCGCAAGCGCCCGGCGGATCGTCAGTGCGCCTCCTTCCTAACATCCGGCCGGCGCTTTCGTCCCTTGCGATCCGCATGTGGCTTGACTGTGGCGGGCTGGTCAAAGCGGCGCTCCTTCGCCATATAGGCGCGACGAGGATGTGAAGCATGAGCGCGCTGGACAATCGCCTGTTCGCCAAGATGAACGGTATCGGCAACGAGATCGTGGTGGTGGACCTGCGCGATCAGAAACAGCCGGTGACGCCGGATGACGCGCGCGCCGTGGCGGCGCATGTGCCGTACGACCAGCTGATGTTGCTGCAGCCGGCGCGGCTGCCCGGCACCGAAGCCTTCGTCCGCATCTACAACAATGACGGCTCGGAATCCGGCGCCTGCGGCAACGGCATGCGCTGCGTCGCCTCGCAAATGTTCGCCGGCAACGACAAGCAGGGCCTGACCTTCGAAACCCGCGCGGGTCTTTTGAATTGCTGGCGGGGTCCGGCAGAGGGACTGTTCACCGTCGACATGGGCGAGCCCAAGTTCGGCTGGCAGGACATTCCGCTCGCCGAGGAGTTTCGCGACACCCGCGGCATCGAGCTGCAGATCGGCCCGATCGACGCGCCGATCCTGCATACGCCGTCGGTGGTCAGCATGGGCAATCCGCATGCGATCTTCTGGGTCGACGACGTGCAAGCCTATGATCTCGGCAAGTTCGGGCCGCTGCTGGAAAACCATCCGATCTTTCCGGAGCGCGCCAACATCACGCTCGCCCATATCGTCGACCGCGAGCACATCACCATGCGGACCTGGGAGCGCGGCGCCGGTCTCACCAAGGCGTGCGGCTCGGCTGCCTGCGCCACCGCGGTGGCGGCGGCGCGGCTGAAGCGGACCGGGCGCGTCGTCGAGATGACGCTGCCGGGTGGCAAGCTGACGATCGAATGGCGCGAGCGCGACAACCACGTGCTGATGACCGGCGGCGCCGAATTCGAATTCGAGGGCCGGTTCGATCCGGCGCTGTTCGCGCCGTCGCTGACGTCCAATCCGGCCTGATGTCGGTCGAGATCGTCACCTTCGGCTGCCGCCTCAACGCGTTTGAATCCGAAGTGATCCGCCGCGAGGCGGAAGGCGCCGGGCTTGCCGACACGATCGTGGTCAACAGTTGCGCGGTGACCAACGAAGCCGTGGCGCAGGCGCGGCAGCAGATTCGCAAGCTCAAGCGCGCACGGCCGGACGCGCGCATCGTCGTCACCGGCTGCGCGGCCCAGACCGAACCCGCGACCTTCGCCGCGATGGACGAAGTCGACCGCGTCATCGGCAATGACGACAAGATGCGCGGCGAGGCCTGGCGCGCGGCGCGCACGGCATTTGACGCCGATGCGTTCGGCCTCGGCCGCGAGCAGAAGATCGCGGTCGCCGACATTATGGCGGTGCGCGAGATGGCGCCGCATCTGCTGGATGGTTACCAGAGCGGCCTGCCGCGGGTGTTCGTGCAGGTGCAGAACGGCTGCGACCATCGCTGCACCTTCTGCATTATCCCGTTCGGGCGTGGTAACTCGCGCTCGGTGCCGGTCGGCGCGGTGGTCGATCAGGTCCGGACGCTGGCCGAGCGCGGCCATGCCGAGATCGTGCTGACCGGCGTCGATCTCACCAGCTACGGCGCCGATCTGCCGGGTGCGCCGAAGCTCGGCAGCCTGGTTAAGAAAATCCTGCGCCACGTCCCCGAACTGCAGCGGCTGCGGATCTCCTCGATCGATTCCATCGAGGCCGATCGCGACCTGCTCGACGCGCTGGCGCATGACGAGCGGCTGATGCCGCATCTGCATCTGTCGCTGCAGGCCGGCGACGACATGATCCTGAGGCGGATGAAGCGCCGCCACAGCCGCGCCGACGCCGTGGCGTTCTGCGATGAGGTCCGCCGGCTACGCCCGGACATCGCGCTCGGCGCCGACCTGATCGCCGGTTTTCCGACCGAGACCGAGGAGATGTTTCAGCGCTCGCTCGAGCTGGTCGACGACTGCGGCCTGAGCTTCCTGCACGTGTTTCCGTATTCGAAGCGCCCCGGCACCCCGGCGGCAAGGATGCCGCAGCTCGACGGCCGCGTCATTCGGGAGCGGGCTGCGCGGCTGCGCGCGGCAGGCGAGGCAGCGCTACGGCGGCGGCTGGCGTCGGAAATCGGCGCCGTTCGCCATGTGCTGATCGAAAGCCCGGCGCAGGGTCGCACCGAGCATTTCATCCCGGTGGCGATCACGGGCGAAACCCCCGGCGCGGTGCGGCGGCTGACGATGGCCGCGCACGATGGCGCGCGGCTATCGGCCTGGATCAGCGCGCCGTCTCCTTGATGAAGCGCGCCGCGATGCGGCCGGCCTCGATCCGCACCACCGCGCAGAGCCGGCTGGCCATGCCCTTCGGCTTGAACTCCAGCAGAAACGTTCGAAGGTCGAGCTCCTGGATCGAGTCGGCGTAGCTCAGCAGAACGCCGGACTCCGAGATATCCAGCAGCTTGCCGTCGCGCCGCCATAAGCCGTCGACGCTGACGATGCGGATATCGATGCTGGTGCCACGTTGAAATTGCACCCGCTTGGCCTTGCGCTTGTCCCAGCTCATTGCGGCTTCTCCCCCAACAATTGATTGCAGCGACTTTGGCGTTTGCGCTAGGCGCTCGCTTGGGTGCTTTCGCGCACTTTCCAGAACCTCAGCATTCGCTGCGCGCTGGCTTTCGACAGCTTCGCGAACTCCTGCCCGATCCGGTCGAGCTCGGGCGTGGACAGCGGCGCTCCGGTAAACCGCATCTGCAGGATGGCGCTGACCGTCTCCCAGCGGAAATCGGCGGCGCGGCACGGCACCAGCAGGCCGTCGCAGCGCGGGCTCTGCATCAGCGGCTTGAGAATGTCGATCGGGGTCGAGGCCAGCAGCGACATCGCGGCGACCGTTTCCTCGTACTGCCGGGCCTTCGCGAACCGCAGCAGATCCCTTTCGTGCAGTTCGCCCTTTTCCTTGAGCAGTTCGACGAACCTGCGGGCCGCGGCGTAATCACGCGGCTGTGAGACCTCGTGGTCCACGGCCTGCACGACGGAATTCAGAATATGCTGGACCTCGTTGCGAACCTTTTCGGGCATCACCGCCAGCAGCCGCTCGCGCACTGCTTCCTTCGCCTTCAGCAACAGATCGCGTAGCAGCTTGATCGGGATATCGATGCGCCGGCCGGCCTTTTCGGCGAGAAGCTCGTCGTGTTCGGCGGCCTTGGCCAGCACCGCAAAGCCCGCGGCCGAGATCGACGACGTCTCGTTGCTCAGCAGCCGATGGAAGACGTCCATGTTTCCGCGCGCCACCAGCACGTCGGTCACCGGATCGGTCAGCGTCGGGCGGCCGGAAATCGCGAGCAGGTGAGCCTGCCCCTTGGTCTTTGCAATTTCCACGAGATCGCTCGTCGTCAGACGCGCCGACTCCTCGAGCACGGGACCGGCGACTTCGATATCGTCGTTTCTCGCCAGCTTTCTGATCGTCTCCAGCGGCGCATTGTCGATCGGCGCCAGCCGGACGCTCAGCTCGGCCAGCGCCCGCGTTTCGATCTTCCTGATCAGATGGCCCAGGACCTGATCGAAAACCGCGATCTGGTCCTCATTGAATTTGTTGCTGCCGCCCAGAAACAAATCCGTGACCCGCCGCAGCGTCTCGAGGCGGCGCTCGGCCGAACCGGTCTGTATCGCGGACTCGAGTTCATCGAGCAGTGAGCCTTGTGCTGAGCTTTGGGCTGTTGTCGCCGTGGAATCCGACACGTCAAATTTCCTTGAAACTGATCGCTCCGCCTGACTGCGCCCACGATTGGTTTGTTGCTTTCGGCGTGGTGATACGCAGTCAACCCGCAGAGCAATGTTTCAAGCGCCGGTTAGACGCGCCTTAACGAGCGGTAGAATCGATATCGAAAATCTGCAAAGACCTAGACATTCGGACGGCGCAGCCGTCAGATACTAATCGATCATCAGAGTGAGCCGACGGTCAGTTCATGGGGCTGCGGGAGTAGGCAGCCTGCTCATATTTCGTGCGCGCATATTAGGCGCTGTTTTCCCGTCTTTCCTTGAAATGCAATGAAGAACGCGCTGTCACTGGCCCCGTCGTCTGCGCTGCGGGTATGCTGCTTCGATGATATCGATCAGTATCGATGGTCTGCCGAAGGGCTGCAGCTCGACTTCACGCCGCTGGCCCGAAAGATCTCCGCACAGCAACTGATCGTGGACTTGCCGGGCTGCGATATCATCGTCGAGCGCACGTTTCCCCGGCTGATCGATGCGAAGCTGATGCCGGACCGGACCGCGATCGCACTTTCGCTATGCGATGATTTCGCGTTGCAGATCAACGGCGTCGATCTCGATTCCGATACGCTCGTTCTTGGATACGGTAGTTCGATTTTCGTCGCGCGGGAAACTACACCGATCTGGCTCGGCTGTGTGCTGTTCAAGCAGGAGATCCGCGACCGCGGATGGCCGGCCGGTGAGAAAGGCTTCGACCTGCTGACCATGGCGAAGCCTGCGCAGCGCAAGCTTCGCCTTCTGGTACAGGACGTCATAACTTTCGCGTCTGAACGTCCCGACGACATCCGACGAGCGGACGTCGCGCAGGGACTCAATGAATCACTTCTCGCGGCGGCGGACGAGGCGCTGGCGGATTCGGTCTCGATGCTCGGTGCACGGTCTGCGCACACCGAGCGATTTCTCGGCGTGGTCAAAGGCATCGACGAGATCATTTCGGAAAACCCGGCCAATCCGATCTACAGCGGCGAGCTGGCCCGCGCGCTCGGCGTCTCCGTCCGCACCATTCACACCGCGGTGCTGCAATATCGCGGCATGAGTCTGCATCGTTACCTCAGGCTCAAGCGGCTCTGGCAGGTCCGGCAGCGGCTGTTGAGCGGCAACATCAGCGTGAAGGCCTGCGCGCTCGCCTACGGCTTCTGGCATCTGAGCGATTTCTCGCGGAGCTACCGGACGCTGTTCGGCGAACTGCCGTCCCAGACTCTCGCCCTCGCACATTAGATAGCCGGCTTCAGGTATCTGGCTTCGGCGCCGGCCAGGCAGATCGAGGTTGAAGTCCGTCGAGATGCCTCACCGGCGTTGCGGGCGAGGCCGAGTAGTTTGAGCGTGGCGGCCGGGTGACGCGTCGCTCGACGAGTTCGGCGGATCGCGGCGCGTGCGCCGGATCGACTCCCGGCCGGCACCATCCTCGTACTACTACGTGGACGTCCACCCGCAAGCCGCCAGCCGCGGATGCATGTGGGCTGGCGGCGGCGCGGTGACGATCACCGGCGGCTTGTTGCGCGACAGCGGAATGACGATCTCGCGCGCATGCAGGTGCAGCCGCGGCTCGCCGAAGCGCGGTCCGTTGCCATAGATATTGTCCCCGACGATCGGCCACCCCATCGCCGCACAATGCACGCGCAGCTGGTGCGTCCGCCCGGTAATCGGCTCCAGCGCCAGCCAGGTCAGCTGCGTCGGCGGCAGCGCGCCAATTTTCGCGCCCGGCCGTTGGGACAGATCATCGTTCTCTCCCCCCGCACAGCGAGCCCCCTCTCCCGCTTGCGGGAGAGGGTTGGGGTGAGGGAGCCCCGAGGACGGCGTCCCGCCGTGGACCCCCACCCCC
>NZ_JBMDXE010000064.1:0-7878 GCF_048594845.1 Rhodopseudomonas sp.
TCTCTGTCGAAGGGCAGGTGGGAGAGGCGGGATCGGACTGGGTGTCGATCGCGACGTAGCGCAGGAAGCGCTCGGTGACGCCGTGGCTGAAGGCGATGCTGTCGCGTGAACTGCTCACTGCCGGGTCACTGCCTTGCACCGCTGTCCTGAAAATCGTCCCGGACTGTGGGGATTGCAAACGGCCGAATCATGGAGCCGTTCAGAAGCCGCGACCCCGGCCGCCGCAGGGCGGCCGGCCGGGATCGCGAATGTCGAATCGGAAACCTTAGATGGCTTCCTTGAGTTCCTTGGCGGCGCGGAACGCGACCTTCTTGCTGGCCTTGATCTGGATGGTCTCGCCGGTGGCCGGGTTGCGGCCGGTGCGGGCGGCGCGCTTGCGGACCTGGAGGATGCCGAGGCCGACGATGCGGATACGCTCGCCCTTCTTCAGGTGCTTGGTGATGCGGGCGACCATGTCGCCGAGGATCGCCTCGGTCTGCTTCTTCGACAGCTCGTGCTCCTCGGCCAGCGCCGCGGCGAGATGCTTCAGGGTAACGGTCGTGGGGGTTGCGGCTTTCGCAACTGCTTTCTTCGCCATATTTAGCCCTCCGGGTTATGTAGCGGCTTAGGAAACTAAGACGTAGCAGGCCTTAAACGATTCGGGTGGCGCCTGCATACGCTGTTTCCCCTGAAAACAGCGCATTTTTCGCATCGGCTGTTCAAAAAGCACCGAAAGCAAAGGACAACCGCGACGCTGTGGATGTAAACCCACAACCTCTGCGTAATCGGCTTGACTTGCCGATGACGCCCCGGTAGATCGACCGCCTGCGCGGGACGCAAACCACGCGGGAGTAGCTCAGTTGGTTAGAGCGCCGGCCTGTCACGCCGGAGGTCGCGGGTTCGAGCCCCGTCTCTCGCGCCATTTAGCCTCGTTAAGTCAGGCGTTTGGCGACACCCGCAGAAATCACCCCGACAATTTGGTCTGATCGATCTGAAGCGCCTTTTACGCTTTAGTTGTCGCGTTGCCGTTGATGCGGCCAGGCGGGCGAGGCGCGCTGAGCGTGACCGCTGTTGTGAGGTCCGGGTCGCCGGCTGCGATCTTCTCACTTCATTCAGCACGTTGTGCAGAAGTTGGGGATCGGCCTACGCCGCGGCCTCGTCGCGATCGTCGTCAACGGACGCGCATGAAGAAGGCGAGGGACCTCCGGAAACAAATCGGCCGCCCGATGGGCGGCCGTCGTCAAGCCTGTGTGAGGGGCGATGCGCCAAAGCGCAGCCGCGCCTATCTCACGGTCGAGGTCTCGGAGCTCGTCACGGTGATCTGCTTGGTGGCCTTCACGACGTGAGCCGTCTGGCTGTAGTCGGCGCCGACGCGAGCCGAAATTCCAAGGGCCGCCACCGTAATGCCGGCGACAAGAGCCACCACCACGATCTTCAGGTGGGTCGCGCGATCCGCTGAATGAATTGAGTGATTCATTGCCGCCTCCGCGAAGAGCGTGCTGCTGCTTCGACGATTGGACTCTTAGGCGGCGTGTGTTTCAGGATAGTTTCGCCGGGCCGGGAAATGGTTTCGTCGGCTGCGGGTATGGTTTCCGACTGGTATACGATCCGCGGTTCAGCCGAAGATGCCTCGCCGCGGAGATGTCGCTGAAGGTGTGAACCGCTGTTTGCGCATGTGTCCGGGAGAACCCATGTCTTGTCCGGATAGGCCGTTACCTCGTTGTCAACACAGCTTGTCTTGCGCCCCCTGTTGCACTGCGCTAAGCGGAGGTAGAACAATTCAAATGCAAACGAGTCTGCGGCGGTGCACAACCGCGGGATAGGGAACGGTAATGAGCGGCATTCTGCCGAGTTATCTGCCAATCGTCGTGTTTATTGTGGTTGCGGCTGGTCTGAGCTTTGTGCTCTTGGTGGCGCCATTCGCCGTCGCCTATCAGCAGCCGGATCCGGAAAAACTCTCAGCTTATGAATGCGGGTTCAACGCTTTCGGCGATGCTCGCATGAAGTTCGATGTGAGGTTCTATCTAGTCGCGATCCTCTTCATCATCTTCGATCTCGAGGTCGCGTTTCTGTTTCCCTGGGCGGTGGCGTTCGGGAAGCTGGGCGCGACCGGGTTTTGGTCCATGATGGTGTTTCTCGGCGTGCTGACCGTCGGCTTCGCGTATGAGTGGAAGAAGGGTGCACTGGAATGGGATTGAGGCCAGCCTCGATGCAGCAGACGCCGTCGGCTACTCCGGTTGGTGCTCAGCCGCTGATCGCGCCGGCGCCGCGCGGGATCATCGATCCGAACACCGGCAAGCCGATCGGCGCCGATGATCCGTTCTTCCAGAACGTCAATCGCGAACTGTCCGACAAGGGCTTCTTCGTCGCCGCGACCGACGACCTGATCACGTGGGCGCGCACCGGCTCGCTGATGTGGATGACCTTCGGTCTCGCCTGCTGCGCCGTCGAGATGATGCAGCTGTCGATGCCGCGCTATGACGCCGAGCGGTTCGGCTTCGCTCCGCGTGCGTCGCCGCGTCAGTCTGACGTGATGATCGTTGCCGGCACGCTGACCAACAAGATGGCACCCGCGCTCCGCAAGGTCTACGACCAGATGCCGGAGCCGCGCTACGTCATCTCGATGGGCTCCTGCGCCAACGGCGGCGGCTACTATCACTATTCCTACGCCGTCGTGCGCGGCTGCGACCGCGTTGTGCCGGTCGACATCTACGTGCCGGGCTGCCCGCCCACCGCCGAGGCTCTTCTGTACGGCATGCTGCTGCTGCAGAAGAAGATCCGTCGGACCGGAACGATCGAACGCTAAGAAGGCTACTTTATGGACGACAACGGGCTCGACACCCTTGGTCAGACGATCGTGGCCGCCTTGCCGGGCGCTGCGCTCGGTCACTCGGTTGCGCACGGACAGCTCGAGATCGCGATCGATCCGCTGAAGGTCGTGGACGTCGTGCGGGTGCTGCGCGACGATCCGCGTCTCCGCTTCGTCAGCGTGATCGACGTGACTGCAGTGGACTATCCGGGCCGCGAGCTGCGGTTCGACATGGTTTACCACTTCCTGTCGCCGACGCTGAACGAGCGGGTGCGGCTGGTGGGGCAGGTCGGCGAAACCACGCTGGTGCCGTCGATCATCAGCGAGTTTCCGGGCGCCGACTGGTTCGAGCGTGAGGTGTACGATCTCTACGGCATCGTCATCACCGGGCATCCGGACATGCGCCGGATCCTGACCGACTACGGCTTCGACGGCCATCCGCTGCGCAAGGACTTCCCGCTCAGCGGCTTCGTCGAGGTCCGTTACGACGACGACCAGAAGCGGGTGGTGTATGAGCCGGTGCGGCTCAACCAGGAATTCCGCAAATTCGATTTCCTCTCGCCCTGGGAGGGCGCCGACTATCCGATCCTCCCGGGAGACGAGAAGGCGGGAGTGAAGCCGTGATCGCTCGTACCTCATCGTTCGCAGACGCGCGGAGCTCGTGTCATGGCTGATGCTGCTACCGAGGCCGCTGGTCTTCGCAACTTCACGATCAATTTCGGCCCGCAACATCCGGCAGCGCACGGCGTTCTGCGGCTGGTGCTGGAGCTCGACGGCGAAGTCGTCGAACGCGTCGATCCGCATATCGGCCTGCTGCATCGCGGCACCGAGAAGCTGATCGAGGCCAAGACCTATCTGCAGGCGATCCCGTATTTCGATCGGCTCGACTACGTCGCGCCGATGAATCAGGAGCACGCCTTCTGCCTCGCGACCGAGAAGCTGCTCGGCATCGAGGTGCCGCGCCGGGCGCAGCTGATCCGCGTGCTGTATTGCGAGATCGGCCGCATCCTGTCGCACATGCTCAACGTCACCACGCAGGCGATGGACGTCGGCGCGCTGACCCCGCCGCTGTGGGGCTTCGAAGAGCGCGAAAAGCTGATGATGTTCTACGAGCGCGTCTCCGGCAGTCGGATGCACGCGGCGTATTTCCGCGTCGGCGGCGTGCATCAGGACATGCCGAAGCAGCTGATCGACGACATCGACGTCTGGTGCGACAACTTCGTGCAGACCGTCGACGATCTCGAAACGCTGCTGACCAACAACCGCATCTTCAAGCAGCGCAACGTCGACATCGGCGTGATCTCGCTCGACGACGCATGGAAGTGGGGCTTCTCCGGCGTGATGGTGCGCGGTTCGGGTGCCGCCTGGGACCTGCGCAAGGCGCAGCCCTACGAGTGCTACGCCGAAATGGATTTCGACGTTCCGATCGGCAAGAACGGCGACTGCTACGATCGCTACTGCATTCGCGTCGAAGAGATGCGGCAGTCGGTCAAGATCATGAAGCAGTGCATCGCCAAGCTGCGTGCTCCGGACGGGCAGGGCCGCGTCGCGGTCGACGACAACAAGATCTTCCCGCCGCGTCGCGCCGAGATGAAGCGCTCGATGGAATCGCTGATCCATCACTTCAAGCTCTACACCGAAGGCTTCCACGTGCCGGCCGGTCAGGTCTATGTCGGCGTCGAAGCACCGAAGGGCGAGTTCGGCGTGTTCCTGGTCTCGGACGGCACCAACAAGCCGTACAAGTGCAAGGTCCGCGCGCCGGGCTTCGCGCATCTACAGGCGATGGACTACATGAACCGCGGCCATCTGCTCGCGGACGTGTCGGCCATCCTCGGCTCGCTCGACATCGTGTTCGGAGAGGTCGATCGGTGATCGCTCCTGCGCCCATCCAGTTTGACCGCGCGACCGGCGCTCTCGAGGGGGCAAGCGCCCTTGAGCGCCTGGCCGCGTGCGCGCTGGTGATGGGCGCACGCGTGTCGTCATCGTTCTCGTATCGTGGCTACAATGCCGCGGCGAATTTGATGCGCAAGGCGCTGCCGGAACGTGACATCGCGATCAAGCTCAACCCGGACGCCACCTTTGTGTTCCCCTACGGCGATGGATACTGGAGCAAGTTGCTCGAGCGTTCCTATCGCTACGAAATCGAGCTCGACCTTTTGTTCGCGCATTCGGCCGACGTCGATTATACCTTCGTCGATTGCGGGGCGAATTACGGCTACTGGTCGGTGCTGGTATCGAGCCGTCCGTTCGGCGCGCACCGCACGATCGCGATCGAACCGTCTGGTGCCAATTTCGCGCGGCTGACCCACAACGCCAAGGTCAACGGCGACCGCTTCGACGTGATGAAATGCGCGATCGGCGCCACGCGCGGCACCGCGCGGCTGTCGGGCACCAAGCACGAAGCGCTCAGCATCGTCGGCAACGACGAGACGGGCGAGGAAGTGCCGGTGATCCGCCTCGACGACCTGCTCGACGACGGCCAGCTCGCGATCGACGGCAAGTACCTGGTCAAGCTCGACGTAGAGGGTGTCGAGATCGACGCGATCCGTGGCGGCGAGCGGCTGCTGCAGGCCGACACCGCGATCCTGTGCGAAGAGCACGGCAGCGACCGCGCTCACACCGTGTCACGCTTCATTCTCGAACATACGCCGCTGAAACTGGCGGTGTACGACCCCGGCAGCAACCAGTTCGAGGCCGTCGTGGACCTCGCGATCCTCGACCGGATCAAGGTCGCATCGAATGTCGGCTACAACGTCGTCGGAACCGCGAGTGCGTTCTGGCAGGCCCGAATTGAAAACCTGAATGCGAGCGCGGCCAAACGCGCGATGAGAAACTGATCATGTCCGTCCGTCGTCTGGCTCCCAAAGAGCTGCAACCCGCCAGCTTCGCCTTCACCGAGGAAAACCTCGCCTGGGCGCAGCGCGAAATCGGCAAATATCCGCCCGGCCGCCAGTTCTCGGCGGTGATCGCCATGATGTGGCGGGCGCAGGAGCAGTGCGGCGGCTGGCTGCCCGAAGCTGCGATCCGTGTCATCGCCGACATGCTCGAGATGCCGTACATCCGCGCGCTGGAAGTCGCGACCTTCTACACGATGTTCCAGCTCAATCCGGTCGGAAAGAAGGCGCATGTTCAGGTCTGCGGCACCACGCCCTGCATGCTGCGCGGCGCCGGTGAACTGATCGAAGTCTGCAAGAACCGCATCCATCACGATCCCTTCCATCTATCGGCCGACGGCGACTTCTCATGGGAAGAGGTCGAATGCGCCGGTGCCTGCGTCAACGCGCCGATGGTGCAGATCTGGAAGGACACCTACGAGGACCTGACGCCGGAGCTGCTGAACAAGGTGATCGACGGTTTCGCCGCCGGCAATCCGCCGAAGCCGGGTCCGCAGAACGGCCGTCAGTTCGCTGCGCCTAGCACGGGCCCGACGACGCTGAAGACCGGCGGCATCAATGTCGCGCCCGCCGACAAGGACGGGCCGGCGCTGACCGATGCCGAGCCGAAGCGGGCCGGCGAGGCTGCCAACGTGCAGGAACGGCCCGCGCCGAAGGCGCCGGCCGCCGACGCCTCCGAAAAGAACCCGCCATGATCGCGCCGATGGGAGCCGGCCGGGACAGGGCCGTGGGGATCGTACCGATGAGCAAGCCGCTCTACATCGCGATGCACGCCGTCGTCGCGGCCGTCTTCATCTTCGTGCTGCAGCGCTACGCGCTGAGCGCGACATTCGAGTCGAGCCTGATCTGGGCGCTCACCTTCGGGGGATGCGCCGCCGGGCTCGCTTACATGCAATCGAATCGCTGACAGGGAACGTCGCAAGCCATGCTCGACGACAAGGACCGCATCTTCCGGAACCTGTACGGCCTCGACGATTGGGGCCTCAAGGGCGCGCGCCGTCGCGGCCAGTGGGAAGGCACCAAGGCGATCATCGACAAAGGTCGCGACTGGATCATCAGCGAGATGAAGGCGTCGGGCCTGCGCGGCCGCGGCGGCGCCGGCTTCCCGACCGGCCTGAAATGGTCCTTCATGCCGAAGGACAATGCCGACGGCCGGCCGAGCTATCTGGTCGTCAACGCCGACGAATCCGAGCCGGGCACCTGTAAGGACCGCGAGATCATGCGGCACGATCCGCATACGCTGGTCGAAGGCTGCCTGATCGCCGGCTGCGCGATGGGCGCCCATACCGGCTACATCTACGTGCGCGGCGAATTCATCCGCGAGCGCGAGCATCTGCAGGCGGCGATCGATCAGGCCTACGAGGCCAAGCTGATCGGCAAGGACAACGTCCACGGCTATCCGTTCGATCTTTACGTCGCGCACGGCGCCGGCGCCTATATCTGCGGCGAGGAAACCGCGCTGCTGGAGAGCCTCGAAGGCAAGAAGGGCCAGCCGCGGCTGAAGCCTCCGTTCCCTGCCAATGTCGGCCTGTTCGGCTGCCCGACCACGGTCAACAACGTCGAATCGATTGCCGTCGCGCCGGACATCCTGCGCCGCGGCGCAGCGTGGTTCTCCAGCATCGGCCGGGCGAACAACGTCGGCACCAAGCTTTACGGCATCTCCGGCCACGTCAACACGCCGTGCGTCGTCGAAGAGGCGATGAGCATCCCGTTCCGTGAACTGATCGAGAAGCACGGCGGCGGCATCCGCGGCGGCTGGGACAATCTGCTGGCGATCATTCCCGGCGGCGCGTCGTGCCCGCTGATCCCGGCCGAGGATTGCCAGGAGCTGATCATGGACTTCGACGGCACCCGCGCGGTGAAGTCGAGCTTCGGCACCGCCGGCGTCATCGTCATGGACAAGTCCACCGACGTCGTCGCCGCGATCGCCCGCATCAGCTACTTCTTCAAGCACGAGAGCTGCGGCCAGTGCACGCCGTGCCGTGAAGGCACCGGCTGGATGTGGCGCGTGCTCAGCCGCATGGTCGAAGGCCGCGCCCACAAGCGCGAGATCGACATGCTGCTCGAAGTGACGAAACAGGTTGAAGGCCACACCATCTGCGCGCTCGGCGATGCCGCCGCGTGGCCGGTGCAGAGCTTCGTCAAGCACTACCGGCACGAGTTCGAGTACATGGTCGATCATGGCGGGCGCAGCTT
>NZ_JBMDXE010000065.1:0-4101 GCF_048594845.1 Rhodopseudomonas sp.
GTTCGCGTCGTCGCGATCCGGGAAGTCCTCGCGGGCATGGGCGCCGCGGCTTTCGGTGCGGTTGGCGGCCGAGTTCATCGTCACCACCGCTTGCACGATCAGGTTGTCGAACTCCAGCGTTTCGATCAAATCCGAATTCCAGGTCAACGAGCGGTCGGACACGCCGATGTCGCCGATGCCGCCGTGGACGTTCTGGATCAGCTGCTTGCCTTCGGCCAGCACCTCGCCGGTGCGGAACACCGCGCAGTTGTTCTGCATCACGTGCTGCATCTTCTCACGCAGCTTCGCGGTCGGGGTGCCGCCCTTGGCGTAGCGATATTTGTCGAGCCGGCCGAGCGACATGTCGGCGGAGTCCGCCGGCAGTTCGGGCTGCTTGCCGTTCGGGGTCAGCTTTTCGGCGCAGCGCAGCGCCGCGGCGCGGCCGAACACCACGAGGTCGATCAGCGAGTTGGAGCCGAGGCGGTTGGCGCCGTGCACCGACACGCAGGCGGCTTCGCCGATCGCCATCAGGCCCGGTACCACCGCGTTGTCGTCGCCGTCCTTCTTGGTGACGACTTCGCCGTGGAAGTTTGTCGGGATGCCGCCCATGTTGTAGTGCACGGTCGGCAGGATCGGGATCGGCTCGCGGGTGACGTCGACACCGGCGAAGATCCGGGCCGATTCCGAGATGCCGGGCAGGCGCTCGTGCAGCACTTCCGGCGCCAGATGGTCGAGGTGCAGGAAGATGTGGTCCTTCTTCTTGCCGACGCCGCGGCCTTCGCGCATTTCGATCGTCATCGCGCGCGAGACGACGTCGCGCGAGGCGAGATCCTTGGCGGACGGCGCGTAGCGCTCCATGAAGCGCTCGCCTTCGGAGTTGACGAGATAGCCGCCTTCGCCGCGCGCGCCTTCGGTCACGAGGCAGCCCGAACCGTAGATGCCGGTCGGGTGGAACTGCACGAACTCCATGTCCTGCAGCGGCAGGCCGGCGCGCAGCGCCATGGCGCCGCCGTCACCCGTGCAGGTATGCGCCGAGGTGCAGGAGGCGTAGGCGCGGCCGTAGCCGCCGGTGGCGAGGATGGTGGTCTGCGCCTTGAAGCGGTGGATGGTGCCGTCGTCGAGCTTCAGCGCGACCACGCCGCGGCAGACGCCCTGGTCATCCATGATCAGGTCGATGGCGAAGAACTCGATGTAGAACTCGGCCGAATGGCGCAGCGCCTGGCCGTACATCGTGTGCAGCATCGCGTGGCCGGTGCGGTCGGCGGCCGCGCAGGTGCGCTGCGCCTGGCCCTTGCCGAAATCCATCGTCATGCCGCCGAACGGCCGCTGATAGATCTTGCCTTCCTCGGTGCGCGAGAACGGCACGCCCCAATGCTCGAGCTCGTAGACCGCGTCGGGCGCGTTGCGCACCATGTATTCGATCGAGTCCTGGTCGCCGAGCCAGTCCGACCCCTTCACGGTGTCGTACATGTGCCAGCGCCAGTCGTCCTTGTGCATGTTGCCGAGCGAGGCCGAGATGCCGCCCTGGGCCGCCACGGTGTGCGAACGGGTCGGAAACACCTTGGTGATGCAGGCGGTGCGAAGCCCGGCTTCGCTGCAGCCGACCACCGCGCGCAGGCCGGCGCCGCCGGCGCCCACCACGACGACGTCGTAGACGTGGTCTTCGATCGGATAGGCGGTTCCGCCCGCGGCTGGTGCGCCGTTGAGGTTCGCCGCCATGCTTAGACTCCGGATGCGAGTTTGAAGATCGCGAAGATCGCGGCGAGCGCCACGGCGATCGAGAAGAAGTTGTTGGCCATCACAGTGACGAGCTTGAGCTTCTCGTTCTGGATGTAGTCTTCGATCACCACCTGCATGCCGATCTTCATGTGGATCGCGGAGGCGATGATGAACAGGATCATGACCAGCGAGATCAGCGGCGAGCCGAGGATCTGTGCGGCGCCGGCCTGATTGCGGCCGAGCAGCATCATGATCACGACGATCACCGGCAGGATCAGCAGCGTCATAGCGACGGCGGTGATGCGCTGGCGCCAGAAGTCGCCGGTGCCGGAGCCGGCCGGGCCGAACTTCCGGACCTTGCCCATCGGGGTGCGCATGGTCGACTCGTTGCCACGCGCTGTACCGTGAGATTCCTGAATGCTCATCGGGCGACTCCCATCGAGAAGGCAGCCACCCAGAGCAGGACGGTCAGCACGATGCCGCCGATCAGCGCTGCCCAGGTCAGCCATTCGCGGTCGGCGGTCTTGAAACCGTAGCCGAGGTCCCAGACGAAGTGCCGGACGCCGCTGAGCAGATGATGCATCAGCGCCCAGGTGTAGCCGAACAGGATCAGGCGGCCGATCCAGCTGCCGGTGAAGGACTGGATGGTGGCGTAAGACGCCGGTCCGGCGGCGCAGGCGATCAGCCACCACGCCAGCAGAAGGGTTCCGGAATACAGCGCAATGCCGGTGGCGCGATGGACGATGGACATCGTCATCGTCAGGCTCCAGCGGTACGTCTGCATGTGGGGCGAAAGCGGTCGGTCGATCCTGGCGGTCATCGGCTGCTATGGGTTGGCGGCGAGCGAACAGGGCCCGGGCGGGGCTCGCGAGAGTGCCCCTATTTACGAAGGACGTTCAACGAGCGCAACGAAGAATTCGCATTTTCGGAATGCAAGTTCAGGGTTTGAAGAGCCCGGCAGGCCAATACGATCGCCATTTTTAGAGCTCCGTTCCACGCCCCGGAAATGAAACCGGATTCAGACCTCGTCATGCTCCGAGGGTGGTAGGCCGCATCGATGAACAGCGGGTTTCGAGCCGCTCTAAAGCCGAAACCCGCTGCTTCCCGCAACGCCGCGCCCGTGCGATGGTTCATCGCCGCATGGCCGCCCTGCGCAGATTACCGCCACCCCGTCAGGATTCCGATGTCCCACGCTCCCGATTGCACCCTCGACCACGGGCATCATGACCACGACGCTCATGATCATCACGATCACGGCAAAGCCGGCGCTCATGCGCATCGGCACGGCGCCGGCGCTCATGATCACACGCCGACGGATTTCGGCCGTGCCTTCGCGATCGGCATCGCGCTCAACATCGCCTTCGTGATCGCCGAGGCGGTGTTCGGCTGGCTCGGCAATTCGATGGCTCTGATCGCCGACGCCGGCCACAACCTGTCCGACGTGCTCGGACTCGCGGTCGCCTGGATCGCCGCTGAATTGTCGAAGCGGCCGCCGTCGGCGCGTTACACCTACGGACTGCGCGGCTCGTCGATCCTGGCGGCACTGTTCAACGCGGTGTTTCTGCTGCTCGCGGTCGGCGCGATCGGCTGGGAGGCGGTGGTCCGGCTGTTCAATCCTGAGCCGGTCGCCAGCGGCACGATGATCGCAGTGGCGGGGATTGGCATCGTCATCAATGCGGTCACGGCCTGGCTGTTCTTCGCCGGGCGCCACTCCGACCTCAACATCCGCGGCGCCTATCTGCACATGGTCGCCGATGCCGCCGTGTCGGCTGCTGTGGTGGTTGCCGGCATCGTCATCCTGTTCACCGGCTGGACCTGGACCGACCCGGCGGTGAGCCTGCTGGTCGCCGGCGTGATCGTGTGGGGCACCTGGGGGCTGCTGCGGGATTCGACCGCGATGTCGCTGAACGCCGTGCCCCGCGGCATCGATCCGGCTGCGGTGCGGGCGTTTCTGGCCGGCCTGCCGGGCGTGACGCAGGTCCACGACCTGCATATCTGGCCGATGTCGACCACCGAAGTGGCGCTGACCTGCCACTTGGTGATCCCCTCCGGCGCACCGGGCGATGCCTTCCTGATCGACCTCGCCCACGAACTCGACCACGATTTCGGCATCGCGCATACGACGGTGCAGATCGAGACCAGCCCCGACACGCCCTGCGCGCTGGCGCCGGAGCATGTAGTGTAGGCGAGCGTCGAGGATAGGCAGCGCTTCGTGATATTTCGCATGCGAATTGTAGGACGAGCCGCCCGCGGTCCCCCTCCCCCTTGCGGGCAGGGTCGGCCGAGCGAAGCGGAGGCCGGGGTGGGGGTCCACGAGTCGCAGTGCCTGGGGGGGGGGCCCCCCCCCCCCCCCCCCCCCCCCGGGGGGGGGGGGGGGGGGGGGGGGGCGCGGCCCCCGGAGTG
>NZ_JBMDXE010000066.1:0-1958 GCF_048594845.1 Rhodopseudomonas sp.
AGCTCCCGCGGCGGCGGCTCATCCATCAATCCCGCGCTGAGCGCGCCCGACAACGCGCCCGCGATGATGAACCAATAGCCCGGTGTCAGCCAATGCACCGTCAGCGCGACGGCGCCCGAGACCGCCCAGGGGATCGCTCGCCGAGGTCCCTTCCAGGCAGGCACCAGCATCGCGGCGAAGAATGCCGGCATTGCCAGATCGACGCCGTACTTCCTCGGGTCGGATAGTTGCTCAGCGAGCAGAAAGCCGGGGATCGAGGACACCAGCCAGACGAAGTACAGCACCAGCCCGCCGGCGACGTAGAACGCCGCGTTGGCGCCGCCGTGCTCGCGGTAGCGCATCGCGGCCAGCCAGCCGCCGTCGGTGACCAGCAGCATCGCCGGATAGGACTGCCACGCCGGCAGTATGCCGAACCACGGCCGCATCGAGGCCGTCATCAGCAAGAAGCGGATGTTGACCGTCGTGGTGAGCAGGGCCAGCGCCGCGATCGTCGACGGCGTCAGCGTCTCCGGCCACGACTGCACGGCCACGAACTGCGACAGGCCCCCATAGACAGTCGCCATCATCACTTCGACTTCGGCGAGCGTGAAGCCTTTCTGAGCACACAACGCGCCGAAGGCCATGCCGAAGGCGAGTGTGCCTGGCAGCATCGGCCCGATCGCAACGATGCCGGGCCAGATCGCTTCGCGCGACCAATAGGCCGGCGCTTTCGTGATGTGATGGCTGGTCATGGCTGCGTCCGCATGGCGGGTTCTGCCTGCGGGTTGCGCGGCACGCCGTCAAGCGCCAACGGCGCAGCGGCGCCCTGCGCTGCAGGGCTTCGACCGACCGCGCAACAAAAAACGCGGCGTTTCCGCCGCGTTCTTCGAATTCAGTCCGGCGTGCTTACGCCTGGGGCTGCGGCTCCAGGCCCGGATCAGGCCGCGGGCGCGGCTTGCCGGCGGGGGGCACAGCCGAAGTACGCGGGCCCGAGGGCTCGAGCACCGACTCGCGGTTCGGCTTCTTGCCGTTGATCAGATCGGTGATCTCGTCGCCGGTCAGCGTCTCGAACTCGAGAAGGCCCTTGGCGAGAGCTTCGAGGTCGGCGCGCTTCTCGGTGAGGATGCGCTCGGCTTCCTTGTAGCCCTCTTCCACCAGCCGCTTGATCTCGGCGTCGATCTTCTGGACCGTCGCCTCGGAGGCGTTCTGGGTCCGCGACACCGACATGCCGAGGAACACTTCGTCCTGGTTCTCGCCATACGAAACGGTGCCCAGCTCTTCAGACAGGCCCCAGCGCGTGACCATCATGCGGGCGAGGCGGGTGGCCTGCTCGATGTCCGACGAAGCGCCCGACGTCACCTTCTGCCGGCCGAAGATCATCTCTTCGGCGACCCGGCCGCCCATCATGATGGCGAGGCGCGAGGTCATCTGCTCGAGCGACATCGACAGCTTGTCGCGCTCCGGCAGCTGCATCACCATGCCGAGCGCACGGCCGCGCGGAATGATCGTGGCCTTGTGGATCGGGTCGGTGGCCGGGACGTTGAGGCCGACGATGGCGTGGCCGCCTTCGTGATAGGCGGTGAGGAGCTTCTCCTCCTCCGTCATCACCAGCGACTTGCGCTCGGCGCCCATCATCACCTTGTCCTTGGCGTCTTCGAATTCGGTCTGGGTGACCATGCGCTTGTTGCGCCGGGCCGCCATCAGCGCCGCTTCGTTGACGAGGTTCATCAGGTCGGCGCCGGAGAAGCCAGGGGTGCCGCGCGCGATGTTCTTCAGGTTGATATCCGGCGCCAGCGGCACCTTGCGGACGTGGACCTTGAGGATCTGCTCGCGGCCGACGACATCCGGGTTCGGCACGACGACCTGACGGTCGAAGCGGCCGGGACGCAGCAGCGCCGGATCGAGCACGTCGGGGCGGTTGGTGGCGGCGATCAGGATCACGCCCTCATTGGCCTCGAAGCCGTCCATCTCGACCAGCA
>NZ_JBMDXE010000067.1:0-8665 GCF_048594845.1 Rhodopseudomonas sp.
TTCGCGACGATCCTCGATCCAGCGCACCGGATGGCCGAGCCGCATCGTCAGCCACGACAGGCAGACTTCCTCCGGCAGTAGAATGCCTTTTTGGCCGAAACCGCCGCCGACATCCGGCGAGATTACGCGGATGCGGCCCTGATCCATGCCGAGACATTCGGCGAGGCCGGTGCGGTTGATGTGCGGCATCTGCGCCGACGTCGTGACGACGAGCTGATCGAGCCGATGATCATAGGTCGCGACGGCGCCGCGGCCCTCCAGCGGCGCCATGCACTGCCGCGCCGTCGTGATCTCGCGCGATACCTTGATCGGCGCGTCAAGGGCCGCCGAGATGTCGACTTCGAAATTGGTTTCGAGGAAGACGTTATCGCCCCAATGCTCGTGCACCAGCGGCGCGTCGGGCGCGCGAGCCTGCAGCATGTCAGACACCGCGGGAAGTTCTTCGAGGTCGAGGACGACAGAAGCCGCGATGTCTTCGGCCTCGGCGCGGGTCGGCGCCACGCACATCGCGATCATTTCGCCGACCTGTCGAACCTTGCCGCTCGCCAGCACCGGTTGTTCGGAAATCTTGAAGCCGGGCAGGCCAGACACGGCGCGGATCGGATTGACGCCGACGAGATCCGCGGCGGTGAACACGCGGTCGCGATACGCCTCCGGCACATGGATGCCGCGGATGCGCGCGTGGGCGAGCGGACTGCGCACGAAGGCGACGTCCTGCATGCCGGCAAGACGGATGTCGGCCACGTACTGGCCGCGACCGCGCATCAGGCGATCATCCTCCTTGCGCGGCAACCGCGCGCCGACGCCCTGCCCGCCGTTCTGATGCTGGTCGCCCCGTCCGTGCAACGTCGATCCTCCTTTAGGCCGCGACGGCTTCGGGCAGGATCGAGGCGTCGGCGTCGTAGCGAACGCCGGCGCGGAGGCAGAACACCGGCTGCAGCAGGCTGTCGGCGATCACTTCGGTGTTCTCGTTGTCGCGCAGCACGTAGCGGCCCGGACGCTGCGTCAGCACCGACACGTCTGCCTCCATGCCGACCTTGAGGGCCCCAATTTCATCCGAGCGCGCGATCATCTTGGCCGGATTGGCCGTCACCATCGGCACCACCTGTTCGAGCGACAGGCCGAGCGCCATCATCGAGCTCATCGCCTGCACCAGGCTGAATTTGGCCTGTCCGGCGAACGGATGGTTCTCCTCGTCCTCGTGCTGATCGGGCGTGCCGGCCGGGGCGGGCACGTGCGTGTTGTAGCCGTGGATATCGGCGCCGAGCGTATTCGGAACGATGCCGCCGGCGATCGCCATCTTGGCGAGCCGGTAGGAGAAATGACTGCCGTGACCGACGTCGACCTTGAGGCCGCGATCGAGCGCCGCCTGAATCACCGGATGCACTTCGCCTTCGCGATTGATGAAGCCTCCGGGATGCCGCGTGAACGGATGCGCCAGTACGTCGCCTTCCTTGAGCAGCGGAATGACGCGGGTCAGGATCGTGTCGGCGTCCTCGCCATTGGCGCCGCTTTCAGGAAGCCCCCAGAGCTGACCGAAATGCACATACACCGGCAGTTCGGCCTGCCGACCGATCTCCGCCGCCATCTCGATGACCTTGATTCCCCAGCGCGCGAAGCCGCCGATCTCGGCATGAGCCTTGATGCCGCGCACGATGTCCGGATTGGCCCGGGCCGCCTTCACGGTGGCATCGATGTCGACGCCTTCCGGGCTGTAGAGCTGCGGGTAGTAATGGCCTTCGAGCCCGCCAACGAGATAAGCCGACAGAAACGCATAGACGCGCGACTTCGCCGGCTCGGCGATGAAGTGGCGGAAGCCTGGCAGCGTCATGCAGGACGGACCGCCCTGATCGATCAGCGCGGTGACACCGGAGCGCACGCCGACCATGTCGGGGTTCATGCCGAAGCGGCCGGAGACGTATTGATAGATATGCGCGTGGGTGTCGATCAGTCCAGGCAGCACCAGCTGCCCCGAGACGTCGACCACCTCCCTGGCGCTCGACGGCAGAATGTCTTTTTGCACGGCCGCGATCTTGCCGTTGCGCACTGCGACATCGAACGCACCATCGATACCGGACGCCGGGCAGATCACCCGCCCGCCACGCAACAGAAGATCAAAGGTGGCACTCACCGACATCGAACCGCTCCCCACACGAACCTGGCCAAAAATTACGAAGCATGCTTCGCATTTGCATCTAGCAAGCCCTATGCCAAAGTCTAAGAGACGAAAGGCGGAGCGAATCGCGCTACTGGTTTCTGTCGCGCGGGCCGTGCCGGCGCGAGGTGGAGAGATGGAGAGAACAGCTTGCGGCAGAGGCATTCCCGGGCCGCCCCGGTCACCCACGAGCCATGGCCGCTCACCGAGCGACCCGGCTTTCTGATCCGGCGGCTACACCAGATTCACGTGGCGCTGTTCCAGCAGGCGTGTGGTCAATTTGAAGTCACTCCGCTGCAATACAGCCTGCTCTCGGCGCTGGCGGCGCGAAAAACCGCGGATCAGACGACGTTGGCAGCCGACATCGCGCTCGATCGCACCACCACGACCGGCGCGCTGAAGCGCCTCGAAGCCCGCAATCTGGTCGAGCGACCGATCAACGCCGCGGACCGCCGTGCACGGTTGTGCCGGCTGACGCGATCGGGCGCAGCATTGCTGGCGAAGATCGAAGGCGCCGCACGCGCCGCCCACGAGGCCACATTACAAGGACTTTCCGACCGAGAGCGCGCGCAACTCATCGCGATGATGCAGCGGGTCGTTGACCGCAACGCCAACCAGAACACCAGCGCGCCACTGCTCGAGTAAGCCGCCTGCCGATTTTTCGGACGCAGGCTGCACAGCAAGTAGGCGCTGTAAGCGTACGCAGCGAACAATCACCGCGATCTAAGAGGCGCGCGTGATGGCCGGGAGCTCCGGATCGCAACCTCGAGAAGCAGCGGCACGTCATTCTGGACAGCGAGTGCGTCAGATTTGTCTTGCCGCCCTCCCGCCGATCATCCCCTGCCTTGAAACGGCGACGAACCGCAGAGACAATCGCCCAATACGCGTCGCCTTGCGTTCTTCGAGGAAAGCACATCGACATCGCGCTGGCCCTTAAACAGCGGCGCAAGGAAAACGCGGTTCCCGCCGTCCCTGGGCGACGGCATCACCTGGGTGACAGAATGCGAGCGGAGTCCTGGCGGGTTGGCGTGCTGTTTTCGCAAACCGGCGTGACCGAAGCGATCGAGCGCACGCAGCGCAACGCCACGCTGCTGGCGATCGAGGAGATCAATGCAGCCGGCGGCGTTCGCGGCCGCCCGATCGAACCCATCGTGTACGACCCGGCTTCGACGCCGGCGCGCTATGCACAACTGACCGCGCGGCTGATCGACGACGACGGCGTACGGGTGCTGTTCGGCGGCCACATGTCGAGCACCCGCAAGGCCATGCTGCCGCTGGTCGAAGCCCGCGGCGCGCTGCTGTTTTATCCGACGCTGTATGAAGGCTTCGAATACTCGCGCCATTGCATCTACACCGGCGCGGCACCGAACCAGAACTCGGTGCAGTTGGTCGACTACCTGACGCGGCATCATGGCAAACGCGTCTTCCTGGTCGGCTCGAACTACGTCTATCCTTATGAGTCCAATCGCATCATCGCCGACCTGTTCGCCGCTGCCGGCGGCCGCGCGGTCGAGGAGATGTATGTGCCGCTCGATCTGACCGCGGACCACATCGCGCGCATTCTCGACCGGATTCACGCCACTGCACCCGAGGTGGTCTACTCCACCATCGTGGGTGCCGGCATCGTGCCGCTCTTTACGGCGTTCAAGGACGCCGGATTCAATGGCCGTCGCCTGCCGATCGCCAGCCAGTCGACCAGCGAGGCGGACTTCGCGCAGATGCGTGCCGACGTCGCCGAAGGCCACGTCACCGCCGCGCCGTTCTTCCAGAGCCTCGACACGCCGGCCGCGCGCCGGTTCGTCTCGGCCTATCAGGCTCGCTATGGCGCCGACCAGCCGGTGACGGCGCCGGCCGAGGCAGCGTATTTCCAGATGCATCTGTTCGCCGCGGCGCTGGAGCAGTGTGGCAGCGATCATCTCGACGATCTGCTGCCGGCGCTGTGGCGCGTGGACTACGATGCGCCGCAGGGCCGCGTCCGCATCGATCGCGGGACCAACCACACCCATCTGTGGCCGCGGGTCGCGCGTATCGACGCGGCGGGCCGCTATCAGATCGTGCACGATGCGTTGGTGCCCGTGCCGCCTGATCCGTTCATGCTGGAGAGCCGGGCTCAGCCCGAGCCGGCGGGCGACTGGGTGCTGTCGTCATGAGCGGCGCGGGCCGCGATATGTCGTTCGCGCTGCTGAAGGATTTGCGCCACCTGAACGTTACGGTGATTCATCCGCTGGATCCCGATGGCGAACGTCTGGTCGAACATCTGCGCCGGATCGGCTGCACGGCGCATCTGCTGTGGCCGGTGCCTCCGGCATTGCCGAAAGGCTGCGACGTCGTCTTTCTGGCGATGGAGGCGGAAGCGCGCGAGGAGACCACACGGCTACTGAAGGCGATGCCGAATCCGGCACCGACAATGCTGGCGGTGGTGAGCTACGAGAATCCCGCAATGCTGCAGATGGTGCTTGAGAGCGGCGCGCTGTCCGTGATCGAGCGACCGATCCGGCCGTTCGGCGTACTCACCAATCTCGCCATCGCCCGCAACCTCTGGCTGCAGCATCAGCGGCTCCAGAAGGAAGCGCGCAAGTACAAGCGCAAGGTGCTGGGCGACCAGACCGTCGCGCGCGCCAAGGCGATCCTGATGGCGACCAACAAGATCAGCGAACAGGATGCTTATGCGCGGTTGCGCGAGAGCGCGATGGCACGGCGGATTCCGATCGACGAAATCGCCAAGGCGATCATCGATTCCGAAACGCTCTTGCGTGGCCTGAAGAACGATGCTTGTATTTAGCTTCGTCTGAAACAGACGGACCTGAGCGCATCCCCTCCGTCGTGAGGCCATGCTTCAGGAGCGTGACGCGCCCGCGCGTCGTGCCATGGCGATGCAGCCCGCTCGATCCTCCCGTCGGAGGATGGTGCGGGTTTTTTGTTGCCCGCTGACAGGGCCGTCAGCTCACCGATATCACCCGCGTCCTCGCCGCTTCGCCGCGTGCGTGTGGCGCAGCCATCATGGACCGGCCCATCGCGGCCGGCGACGGAGCCGTTCATGACCACGATCACGAACTATCGCGCTGCGACCGTTCAGTTCGAACCGACGATGTACGAGAAGGAGCGCAACATCACCCGGCTCGTCGCGCTGTGCGAGGAAGCTGCGGCCGGCGGGGCCCGCCTGATCGTCACGCCCGAGATGGGGACCACCGGCTACTGCTGGTACGACCGCGACGAGGTGCGGCCGTTCGTCGAAACCGTTCCGGGCCCCGCAACCGATCGCTTCCAAAAGATCTGCGAGGCTCACTGCTGTTACATCGTGCTCGGCATGCCGGAAGTCGACTCCGCCACCGACCTTTTCTACAACACAGCCGTGCTGATCGGCCCGCAGGGTATCGTCGGCAAGCACCGCAAGTCGCACCCCTATATCGCCGAGCCGAAATGGGCCGCCAATGGCGACATCGCCCATCAAGTCTTTGACACCGAGCTCGGACGCATCGGGCTGCTGGTGTGCATGGATCTGCACTTCTTCGAAACCGCGCGCCTGGAGGCAGTCGCAGGCGTCGACGTCATCTGCCACATCTCCAACTGGCTGGCGGAGCGCACGCCGGCGCCGTACTGGATCAGCCGGGCGTTCGAGAAGTCCTGCTACGTGATCGAGGCCAATCGCTGGGGGCTGGAGCGCACCGTGCAGTTCTCCGGCGGCAGCTGCGTGATCGCGCCGGACGGCAGCATCGCGGCATCGATCGACAGCGGTGACGGCGTGGCTTACGCGCAGATCGATCTCGCGCCGGTCCGCAAGCGCGAAGTTCTCGGCGAGAAAGTGTTCGCGAAGCGGCGGCCCGAGCTTTACGCCGAGCTGATGAGCAACAGCTTCACCTGGAATCCGGGCGATTTCTTTCGGCTCTATGGCTACCAGCCGATCCCCAAGGGCAAGGTGTCCGAAATCGCCGTCGTGCAGTTCGCACCGGCCGATGACCCCGCCGCCAACCTGGCGGCGATCGAGCGCCACGCCCGCGATCTGCTGGCGCGCGGCAAGCCGGAGATGATCGTGTTTCCTGAACTCGCCCTCACCGGCCTCGGCAATCCGGCAGCGCGCGCCGAGGCGCTGGAGGGCCCGACCGTGGCGGCGTTCACCCGGCTGGCCATGAAGCTGCGGACCTATCTGGTCGCAGGCATTGCCGAACGGGAGGGAACGGCTGTCTACAACACCGCGCTGCTGGCGGGACCGGAAGGGCTGGTCGGCAGCTATCGCAAGATTCATCTCGGCAATGCCGATGCGGATTGGGCGACGGCGGGCGACAAGTGGAAAGTGTTCGATCTGGCGATCGGCCGTGTCGGCCTCGCGATCGGCCACGACGCACTGTATCCGGAAGCGATCCGAGCACTCGCGCTGCGCGGCTGCGATATCGTCGCTTGCCCCGCGGCGGTCGCCGGCATCTTCACCGGCGCGCATGCCGGCACGGTGATCCCGCACAATTATCCGACGCCGAAGGGCGCGGATCCGTATCACTGGCACGCCTTCCGCACCCGCAGCGGCGAGAACAACATCTATCTGGCATTCGCCAATGTGGTCGACCCGGCTCGCGGCTTCCTCGGCGCTAGCGCGGTGTTCGGCCCCGACACCTTCGCGTTTCCGCGGCAGGAATCGGCGATCCTCGACGGCGAGGAAAGCGCCAGCGTCCAGGTCGACACCAGCAACCTCGACACGCCGTATCCGACCAACGTGGTCCGCCGCAAAGACCTGATCGTGATGCGCCTGCCGCATCATTATCTGCCGCTCGTCACCTGGCATCAGTGACCCCGAAGCGCCGGCCGAAAAGTCGGCGCTTCAATCGGATTCAACGGAGGACGGGCCACGTCGACGGCTCGTCTCACCTCCGATCGTTTGGACGGCTTCTTTCACGGCGACCTTTGACGGCCCAGAAAATGTAATGTTATAACGTTGCAAATAGGAGGAGCTTAGCTCGTCCTCCAGGCACGACCGATCAAAGGACGCCGACGATGCAGCAGGAGCAGCCCCCTACCCCCGTCACCGTACTGACCGGCTATCTCGGTGCCGGCAAAACCACCTTGCTCAATCGCATCCTGACCGAACACCACGGCAAGAAATACGCGGTGATCGTCAACGAGTTCGGCGAGGTCGGGATCGATAACGACCTGGTGGTCGACGCCGACGAAGAAGTGTTCGAGATGAACAACGGCTGCATCTGCTGCACCGTCCGCGGCGATCTCATCCGCATCATTCAGGGGCTGATGCTGCGCCGGACCAAGTTCGACGCGATCCTGGTCGAGACTACCGGCCTCGCCGATCCGGCGCCGGTGGCGCAGACCTTCTTCGTCGACGACGATGTGCGCGCCAAGACCAAGCTGGATTCGATCGTCACCGTGGTGGACGCCCGGCATCTGCTCGAGCAGGTCGAGACCGCGCACGAGGCCCAGGAGCAGCTCGCCTTCGCCGACACCATCCTGCTCAACAAGACCGATCTGGTCGCGGCCGACGAACTCAAGCGCGTTCAGGCACGGATCCGCCGCATCAATCCGACGGCGTCGATCCATCACACCGAGCGCTGCGCGGTCGATCTCGACCATGTGCTCGGCCGCGGCGCCTTCGACCTCGACCGCATTCTCGACGTCGAGCCCGATTTCCTAGACGAATTCCACGAGCACGAACACGACGACCACGTCACGAGCTTCTCGCTGGTGACCAAGGAGCCGCTCGACCCGCAGAAATTCCTGCCGTGGATCGGCACCATCACCCAGCAGTTCGGCGTCGATCTGCTGCGGATGAAGGGCATCATCGCCTTCAAGGGCGACGGCGAGCGCTATGTGGTCCAGGCCGTGCACATGCTGCTGGAGGGCGATCACCAACGGCCGTGGAAGGAGGGCGAGGAGCGCGTCAGCCGGCTGGTGCTGATCGGCCGCAATCTGCCGAAGGATGTGATCGAGCACGGCTTCATGGCGTGCCGGGCGTGATGCGGCGCGGACGCCACCTCAGCGGAGCGTGATACCAACAGCGACCTCGCGTGCAGCAGGCTGGCGAAAGAAAGCGCAGCCGCTGCCCATTGTTTGTGCCGACAGCATCTTTCCAACCGCAGGGACTCGACGTTAACTGGCGACCAGAGTTGGTGGCTAGGGTTCCGGCCTTGTTTGCAAGGTGCTGGTCCGAGAGCTACCCCCCGAGGAGAGACATCCCTCGGACGCACGGCGGGATAAAAACCCGGGAGGCCTCGTAAGCCGAGGAATTGGCAAACGATGGTCCGTTTCAATTCCTCATTGTGTCTTGAAGTGAGGAACTGACCGATGCGGACAACCCGTTTGCTTTCTTCCCTGATCCTCGCCGGCTCGATCGTGGCGCTCAGCGTCGTCGGAGCCTCCGCCGCGCCGAAGAAGGACTTCAAGGTCGGCTGGTCGATCTATGTCGGCTGGATGCCGTGGGGCTACATCGCCGAGTCCGGCATCATGGACCTCCACGCCAAGAAGTACGGGATCAACGTCGAGATCGTGCAGATCAACGACTATGTCGAGTCG
>NZ_JBMDXE010000068.1:0-21531 GCF_048594845.1 Rhodopseudomonas sp.
CGATTTCGGCCGCGACGGCGTACGGGCGCGCGGACAGCCAATTGCAGTGCCGCCGGGACTGCGTAAGCTGCCGAACAACAAAGGCGTCGAGGCGCTGGTCGCTATCCCGAAGGGACTGCCGCTCGCCGGCACGCTGATCGCCATCTCCGAGCGCGGCCTCGATGCCGACCGCAACATCCTCGGCTTCCTGATCGGCGGAAAGACCCCCGGCAGCTTCGCGATCCGCCGGACCGAGGATTTCGATATCAGCGATGCCACGCTGCTGCCGTCCGGCGATCTCCTGATCCTGGAGCGCAAATTTTCCTGGCTTGCCGGCGTGCACATCCGCATCCGTCGGATTCCGCTGACGTCGATTGCGCCGGGCGCCACGGTCGACGGTCCCGCCCTGTTCAATGCCGATCTCGGCCAGGAGATCGACAACATGGAGGGCATCGATGTGCATCGGGACGCGACCGGCGAGACGGTGCTGACATTGATATCGGACGACAATTTCTCGATGCTGCAGCGAACCCTGCTGCTGCAGTTCACGCTGGCGGAGGATTGAGCCGGCAACGCCGCCCGCTCAGACCATCACCCGGGCCGGATTGCCGCGCTCGGTCTCGATGTCGTCCGCGTCCGCCGGTTTCTGGCCTAAATCGGACTCCGGCGTCGAACTCAGCGCCTGCCGGATCATCCGCGCCAGATCGATCCGCCGGTACGGCTTCGAGAGCAGCAGGATTCCGGAATCGATCCGATCGTTGTGGATCAGCGCATTCTCCGAATAGCCCGAGGTGAACAGCACCTTGAGCCCCGGACGCCGCTTGGTCATCTCGACGGCGAGTTGCACGCCGTTATACGGGCCGGGCATCACCACGTCGGTGAACAGCAAATCGAATTTGGCGTCGCTGTCGCAGATCGACAGCGCGGCAGTGGCGTTGCCGACCGAAAGCGCCGTGTAGCCGAGGCTCTTGAGCTGAGCGTTGACGTAGCTGCGCACCATGGCGTCGTCCTCGACCACCAGGATGGTCTCGGTGCCGCCGATCGCGCCGCCTTCCGAAGCCGCCGGCGTCTCACGCTCGGCTTCCGCGGTGGCGCGCGGCAGATACAAGCGGAAGGTCGTGCCGAGCCCCTCTTCGCTGTACAGCGTGATGTGGCCCCCCGACTGCTTGATGAAGCCGTACACCATGCTGAGTCCGAGCCCGGTGCCTTTGCCGACTTCCTTGGTGGTGAAGAACGGATCGAACACCTTGCCGCGGATCGCCTCCGGAATGCCGCAGCCGGAATCGGTGATGGCGATCATCACATAAGCGCCGACATCGACATTGCCGAGGCGCTTGGCGAATTCCTGATCGACGATGATGTTGCAGGTTTCGAGGGTCAGCTTGCCGCCGCTCGGCATCGCATCCCGCGCATTGACCGCGAGATTGACCAGCGCGGATTCGAGCTGGCCGCGATCCACATAGATCGGCCAGACGTCGCTCGCCAGCACGGTCTCGACTTCGATCTGTTCGCCGAGCGTGGGCCGCAGCAGGCTCTGCAGCCCCGCGACCAGACCGTTGACGTCGGTCTCGTCGGGCCGCAGTGGCTGCTTGCGGGCGAAGGCAAGCAGCAGCCGCGTCAGTTCGGCGCCCCGGTCGGCCGCCTCGCTGATCAGCCTGGCGATCGCCGCGAGATGCGGCTGATCGGCAACGCCATCGCTGATGATGTCGATGGTGCCGGTGATCACCGTCAGCATGTTGTTGAAGTCGTGCGCGATGCCGCCGGTGAGCTGGCCGCTCGACTCCATCTTCTGCGACTGCCGCAGCTGCTCCTCGAATGCGATCTTCTCGGTGAGATCGCGGAGGAACGCGTTGATGACGAAGCTGCCGTCGCGATACAGCGCCGTCATCGCCACCTCGATCGGAATCGGCGTGCCGTCATGGCGGATCGCTTCGATCTCGACACGGAAGCCGGTGTTCTCGCGGCCCAGCGTGGTGGCGAATTGCGTGAACTCCTCGGTCCTCTGCTCGAGCTGATCGGGCGGGATGATCAGCTGGAAGACGTTGCGGCCGATCGCCTCGGTGCGCTTCCAGCCGAACATCATTTCGGCGTGCGGGCTCCATTCGGTGATCGTCGCCAGCGCGTCGACCTGCACGAATGCATCGAGCGCGGTGTCGACGATCGCGCGCGCCATCTGCTCACTGCGGCGCAGCGCCTCCTCGGCTTTCTTCTTCTGGGTGATGTCGTGATACACCATCACGGCACCCTGAACGTCGCCGCTTTCGCTCAGCAGCGGCCGGCCGTTCGCGATCAGATACGAACGACGACCGCTGCCGATCGGCTGCACGATGAATTCGAAATTTTCGATCGTCTCGCCGAGCGAGGCGCGCAGCAGCGGCGCCTTGTCGGGCGCGAGCGGCTTGCCTTCCGGCGTGAAGCGATCGAACGAGCGCGTGGTGTTGAGCACGCTGCTGCCGACCAGCGCGCCGAACATCTCGCGCGACGCCGGGTTGGTGAGGATCACCATGCCGCGCGCATCCGCGACCAGCACCGGATCGACCATGTTGTCGATCGTATTCTGCAGCACGCCGGCGAGACGGCTACGCTCCTCCGCCTCTTCGGCAAAGGCGATTGCACGTCGTTTCGACTCGCCGGTCATCTGCTCGAACGCGTCGGCCAGCAGCTTGATCTCGTGGCCGCCGCCGGGCGCGAGTTCGAACTTCTCGCCGCGCGCGAAGGCCTGTACGGATCGGGTGATCCGCACCAGCGGCCGGGTCAGCGAGCGCGCCAGCGGCACCGCGATCAGCATCGCCACCAGGATCGCGACCGCGCCGCCCGCCAGAGTGGAATTGCGGACCGCGGCCTGCACCGACCCCAGCGACGCGTAGTCCCGCATTTCCACGACACCGACCAGCGGACCGTCGGCCAGCCGCACCCATCCGATGCCGAGACCGAACGAACGTCCCTCGGCATTTTCGATCACCGACGGGGCCGCGTCCCTGTCTTCGAGCAAGTCGGTAAACGTCGGGAAATCATCCTGGATACGGCGGCGCTTGCCGAGGTCGAAGCCGAATTCCTGCGACCGGTCGGGATGCACCAGATAGTCGCCGGTCTCGTTGATCACGTAGATGGTGTCGCCGGTATCGACGCTGTTTCGGACCCGATCGAACAGCGCGCTGAGATTGGTGTTGATCACCAGAAGGCCGAGCCGCGTGCCGTCGGCGGCGTCGATCGGCGCCATCGTTCGTACCGTCGGCGTGTAGGGCGTCTCAAGTGCCGTCGCGGTTCTGTTCAGCTCGACCCGCGAGATCGCCACCTCGCCGCGCGGCAGCGCCATCCCTTCCTGGAAGTACGATCGGTCACCGCGCCGCGTCAGTTCGGCGGGCGACACGACCCGGATCGAGCCGTTGGGCCCGAGGCGGTCGACCCGGATCAGTTCGAGCCCGCCGTCCTCCACGCCGATGATGCGCAGGATGGCGCAATTCGGCTTGGCGGCGAGCTCGGAGGCGAAGCGGTCCTCGATCCGCTGCCGCCAGTTCGGGACGTTTGGACCAGACGCCTGTGGGCGCTTGATGAGCAGATCCTGCAGCGCCGTGGAAGCCTGCGCGCTCTTGGCGTCCGCCAGCGTGCTGCGCAGTTGCGCGTCCATCAGCAGCGCGTTGAGCTGGGCATGTGTCTGCAGCCGCGCCACGGTGCGGGGAATCAGCAGCTGGACGATGCCGCGATAGTTGAGGAAGCCGAGAACCGCTGTGGTCACGAGGACCAGAGCCACCATCGCCAGGATCAGACGTGTCGAAAGCTTCATCGCGGCCTCTGCGACGCGGCTGAACAACCGTCGCCCCATTCCAGGCTGAGCGAGGGCGCTGGGCTACTATTCAATCCGAACGAGCGGACAATCTTAACAGCTTGTGCGTGTGTCGCCTGAACCCGTCACCTCGGTAAACTACGGGATTCGACCAATGACGGGTGGATGTCATTAACGGACGGTGGCCGGCGCCTTCCTGCTGGCTGGAATGCAGCGATCGCAAGGTGTGGGCGGCAAGGCGGCATCAGGCACGCAAACGAAAAGGCCGGGTCTTGCAACCCGGCCGTCCGAAATCAGGATCACCGATAGGAGATCGCCTTGAAGGCGGATCAGCTCGCGGCGGCGACCGGCTCGCCGGCCTTCTTCTTGGCGATCGCGCGCTTCAGCTCGGCGGCCTTCGGCGACAGCTCGTCGACGCTCGCCTTGAGCAGGAAGGCGTCCAGACCACCACGGTGGTCGACGCTCTTCAGCGCGTTGGTCGAGACCCGCAGCCGCACCGGGCGGCCGAGCGCGTCGGACAGGAAGGTGACGTTGACCAGGTTGGGCAGAAAGCGCCGCTTGGTCTTGATGTTCGAGTGGCTGACCTTGTGGCCGGTCTGGGCACCCTTGGCGGTCAGTTCGCAGCGCCGGGACATGGCGAAAATCCTTTGTCATCCCCGCCGGCCCACTGGCAGGCGCGGGGGTTCTATCGACGTCCATTTCAGGAGCCGGGGACCTATAGGCGGGCTCGCGTCCAGCGTCAAGCTGAAGCCGCGGCCGACGCGGTATTTTGACCCGCCCTGGGACCCTGCGGGGCCCGTCATGCATTGATTTGCCGCGCCGGATCAACGATCTACCATCATATAAACGACGCATTCGATTCCGAAACGATGAATTGCACCGATCATGGCTTTTGGGATCGGTCGAACGGCGTGCCGCGGCCGCCAGGCAGGACGACCCGAGTGAACCTTTCCGTCAGCAACCGCTTCCGTCGGCAGACCGGCATTTCTCAGCGGCGGTCGCCGCTCCTTCCCGGGCTGCTGGCGCTTGCGGCGGTTTCGGCGGCGTTCCCTGGCGCGGCGGCGGCCCAGGGCAAGCTCGACGCCCGCTATGAAGCCTCGCTGGCCGGCATCGAAGTCGGCAAAGGCGCCTGGGTCATCGAGATCACCGAGGACCAGTATGCGGCAGCCGCCAGCGGCGCGACCTCGGGCGTGATGCAGGCATTCTCCAGCGGGCACGGCAGCGGCGAAGCGCAAGGCCGCATCGTGGGCGGCCAGTTCGTGCCGATGAACTACATGGCATCCACCACCAGCGCCAAGAAGACCGAGACGATCCGGATCACGCTGGGCAACGGCAACGTCAAGGACTCCTCGATCGAGCCCGAGCCGCCCGCCGACCCCGACCGCATCCCCGTCACCGACGCGCATCGGCGCGGCGTGCTCGACCCGATGACCGCCTCGTTCCTGCGGGTGTCCGGTACTGGAGATCCGATGTCTCCCGACTCGTGCCGGATTTCGACGCCGATTTTCGACGGCCGGATGCGCTACGATCTCCGCCTCGACTACAAGCGCACCGAGATGGTGAAGGCCGAGAAGGGCTATCAGGGCCCCGCTTTGGTTTGCGGCGTCTATTTCACCCCGGTGTCGGGCTATATTCCCGATCGCGCCGCCATCAAATATCTGACGGGCTTGCGCACCATGGAAGTCTGGCTGGCCCCGATCGCCGGCACGCGCGTGCTGGCGCCGTTCCGCCTCAAGATACCGACGCCGGTCGGGAACGCCGTGCTGCAGGCGACGCAGTTCGTCACCACCGCCACCCCGCCGAAATCGGCCTCCCGAGCCCAGTAGCTGCGCGACCGCAGCCGACGTCGCCGAAACGAGAGTCGAATCCTGTTGACTCGCCGGGGAATCGTCGAACGCATGCCAAAGCGGAGTCCGACGCATTTTCGGGCGTTGATCTTCCGATCCGTCCCTGATCTGGTGAGAACGATCTCAGGCGACACAAGATGTTGCGATGGAGCGCAACCCGTTTGGTCGAGTCACCGATTCGGCCGCGTTTCGTTCGGGACTCGTTCCACAGCTTAACCCGCGTGCGCTGCGGCGTCGCAATGTGACACATCCTTGACCGCAGCCACGCAGAAATACAGTCAAAATGCCTCTTTCGTTTTCCGCGCCGTTTACCAATGACCGCGCGCCCGGCGCCGGCGTCACGGCGGTGCTCGGCCCGACCAACACCGGCAAGACCCATCTGGCGATCGAGCGGATGGTGGCGCACCCATCCGGCCTGATCGGCCTGCCACTGCGGCTGCTGGCGCGCGAGGTCTATAACAAGATCGTCGATCGGGTCGGTCCGGACGCTGTGGCGCTGGTCACCGGCGAAGAGAAGATCAAGCCGCAAAAGGCGCGCTACTGGGTCTCGACCGTCGAGGCGATGCCGCGCGATCTCGACGTGTCGTTTCTCGCCGTCGATGAAATCCAGATCGCCGCCGATCTCGAGCGCGGCCATGTCTTCACCGACCGCATCCTGCGCCGGCGCGGCCGCGACGAGACGCTGCTGCTGGGCGCCGCCACGATGCGACCGATTATCGAGCGGCTTCTGCCCGGCGCCAGTATCGTCACCCGGCCGCGACTGTCTCAGCTCGAATTCGCCGGCGACCGCAAGCTGACGCGGCAGCCGCGACGCACCGCGATCGTGGCGTTCTCGGCCGACGAAGTTTACGCCATCGCCGAACTGATCAAGCGCCAGCACGGCGGCGCCGCCGTCGTGCTCGGCTCGCTGTCGCCGCGCACTCGCAACGCCCAGGTGGCGATGTTTCAGTCCGGCGACGTCGATTACCTGATCGCCACCGACGCGATCGGCATGGGGCTTAATCTCGACGTCGATCACGTCGCCTTCGCGTCCGACCGCAAATTCGACGGTTATCAATTTCGCCGGCTGACGCCCTCGGAGTTCGCCCAGATTGCCGGCCGGGCCGGCCGCGCCACCCGGGACGGCACCTTCGGCACCACCGGACGTTGCGCGCCGTTCGAGCCGGAGCTGGTCAATGCCTTGCAGAATCACACGTTCGAGCCGGTGAAGATGCTGCAATGGCGGAATTCGGAGCTGAATTTCTCGTCCGTCGGCGCACTTCAGGTCTCGCTTGCGGAGTCGCCGCGCCACGAGGCGCTGACCCGCGCGCCGGTCGCCGAGGATCTTCGCGTGCTCGACCACGCCGCGCGGGATGGCGAGGTGCGCGAGATGGCGCATGGCGCCGCAGCCGTCGAGCGGCTATGGGACGTTTGTCAGGTCCCGGATTATCGCAAGATCGCACCGGCGGCCCACGCCGAACTGGTGACGACGCTGTATCGGTTTCTGATGCAGAAGGGCCGAATTCCCGACAGCTGGTTCGCCGCTCAGGTCGAGCAGGCCGACCGGATCGACGGTGGCATCGACACGCTTTCGGCACGGATCGCTCAGATCCGGACATGGACTTTCGTCGCCAACCGGACGGACTGGCTGGCTGATCCTGATCACTGGCAAGGCATTTCGCGCGACATTGAAAATAAATTGTCAGATGCGCTGCACGAACGCCTCACGGAACGTTTCGTAGATCGTCGGACCAGTGTATTGATGCGCCGCCTGCGGGAAAACACGATGTTGAATACGGAAATTGGGAAGACCGGCGAGGTTATCGTCGAGGGACATGTGATTGGTCGTCTCGACGGCTTCACCTTCGCTCCGGATGCGGCCGAGGCCGGGTCGGATGCGAAGGCCTTGCAGGCGACCGCGCAGAAGGCCCTTGCGGGTGAGATCGACGCCCGCGCCGAGAAGCTTGCGGCCGCTCCCGACGAGCAGTTCGTGCTGACGTCGGAAGGCATCGTGCGCTGGACCGGCGATGCGGTGGCGCGGCTGGTCGGCTCCGACGATGTGCTGCGGCCGCGGCTGCGCATCATCGCCGACGATCGCCTGGCGGGCGCGCCGCGCGAGGCCGTGCAGGCTCGGCTCGATCTCTGGCTCAAGACCCACATTGAAAAGATCCTCGGACCGTTGTTCGAACTCGGCAAGGCCGAGGACATCACCGGCATCGGCCGTGGCATCGCCTTCCAGCTGATCGAATCGCTGGGCGTGATCGAGCGCAGCAAGATCGCCAGCGAGATGAAGGACCTCGACCAGCCGTCGCGTGCGACCCTGCGCAAATACGGCGTCCGGTTCGGCGCCTATCACATTTACATTCCGTCGCTGCTGAAGCCCGCAGCGCGGGCGCTGGCGTCGCTGCTCTGGGCGCAGAAGCTCGACAATGTCGACATGTCGGCGCTGTCGGGCGCACAGCATCTCGCCAGCAGCGGCCGCACCTCGTTTCCGGTCGACAAGGCGCTGGACCGCGATGCGTATCGCACGCTGGGCTACCGGCTGTGCGGCGAACGCGCCGTCCGGGTCGATATTCTGGAGCGGCTCGCGGACCTGATCCGTCCTGCGCTGGCCTGGCGCGAAGGCATGCCGGGTGAGAAGCCGGCCGGCGCTTTCGACGGCCGCAGCTTCGTGGTGACTCAGGCGATGACGTCGCTGACCGGATCAGCCGGCGAGGACTTTGCCTCGATCCTGAAGGCGCTCGGCTACCGCATGGAGAAGCGGCCGCCGCTGCCGGCAGCTCCCGCGCCGAAGCCCGCTGCCGCCAAGGCCGCGCCCGCTGCCGACACGACGCTGTCGGCCGAGGATCACGCCATCCTGGCCGGTGCGATCGCGTTCGAATCTGTTGCGTCACCCGAAATGCCGGAAGCCGACTCTGCTCCCGCCGAGACGGCAGCCGAACCGGCCGCGCAAGAGACTCCAGCGCAAGAGGCTCCGGCCGGTGAGCCGCTCGACGCCGTGCCGGCCGAGGCGAGTTCGTCGGAGATCGTCGCGCTGACCGAAGCGGATGCGGCGGCTGGCGAAGCCCCCGCGGGCGACGTCGCGGCTCCCGAAGCCGTCGCAACCGATGCGCCCGCTGCTGAAGCAACGACGGGTGAAGCTTCCACGGCCGAAGCAGCCCCAGCGGCCGACGCCAAGCCACAGCCCGAACTGGTCGAAGTCTGGCGCCCGGGTGGCCGTTCCGACGAGCATCGCCCGCGCCACGACCGCAACAAGCGTCCGCACAATCGCCCGCAACATGGCCAAGGCGGCCAGTCCGCGGACGGCGAAGCCGGCGTGCGTCAGGATCGGCCCGATCAGGGCGGCCGCCGCGGCAAGGGCGACTTCCGCCGCGATCGCCGCGACGGCGAGGGCGGAGCACCGCGTCGTGAGGCGCAGGGCGAAGGCCGTCCGCCGCGCGAACGCTTCAAGGGCCGCGACAAGTTTTCGGACAAGGGCGGCAAGGGCGGTCGCGACAATCAGGGCGGCGGTTCGCACCGGCAGGTGCACTCCAGCGCTCCGCCGCGTGAGCGCGACCGGCCGATCGATCCGAACTCGCCGTTCGCCAAACTGGCCGCGCTCAAGGAGCAACTCGCCAGCGGCCGCAAGGATTAAGTCTTGCCGCGCGATCGCGCGGCTGATCCAGGGTGGTGCGTGGAGCGGCAGCGTCTCGACAAATTGCTGTGGCACGCGCGGGTCGTCAGGGCCCGCAGCAGCGCGGCCGCGCTGGTGGAAAGCGGCCATGTGCGGATCAATGGCACGCGCGAGAAATCGCCGGGGCATGCGATCAAGCCTGGCGACGTGGTGACGATTGCGCTGGATCGTGGCGTGCGGGTGCTGAAAGTGATTGGATTCGCCGAGCGCCGCGGTGACGCGGACTCGGTTACTGGACTTTATGCCGATCTCGAAGTGCCAAGGGACTAGGCATCTTCATCTTGCGGCTGTGGGACACCTGCGGTACGCAAACACTCAAAATTAGAACCGTTCCGGAGCCTTCGGATGACTTACGTCGTCACTGAAAACTGCATCAAGTGCAAATACACCGATTGCGTTGAAGTCTGCCCCGTCGATTGCTTCTACGAGGGCGAGAACATGCTGGTCATCCATCCGGACGAATGCATCGACTGCGGCGTGTGCGAGCCCGAGTGCCCGGCAGATGCGATCAAGCCCGACACCGAGCCGGGCCTCGAGAAGTGGCTCGAGCTGAATTCGGAATACGCCAAGACTTGGCCGAACCTGACCCAGAAGAAGGACGCGCCGGAAGAGGCCAAGCAGTTCGACGGCCAGGAAGGCAAGTTCGAAAAGTTCTTCTCGAAGGAGCCGGGCACCGGCGACTAGTCGGCCTGCCTCCCCTGAAGTGCACCGGGACGTGATTTTCGCAGACCCGGCTTAACCCTGTTGATGATGAATCCACCTGGTCCCTGCAAGGGACCGGGCCGATTCGTCATAAATCATTGATTTTTGCGGGAAATGTGCTATATTTGGCACATTCTAGAAACTCGGCATGCCGTTTTTGCGGCCGGGAAGGGATCCCGTCAAGAACAACGAACAGGGGCGTGGCGGTTCCACGCGCAGGCTGTGTCACAGAAAACGCGTAAAATGAGTGCTTCCTCGAAGGGTGCCAAGCACGCTGGCAGCCGCAGCGCAACCACCAACCGATCCCGGACTTCAGCCAAGGACACCCGGACCGCCAAACCGACTCCGCCACGGTCCTCTGCATCCAAGGCGCCCAGTGCGAAGGCGACCGCCACCAAGGCGACCACCGCCAAGCCTACAATCGCTAAGGGTTCCGCCGCGAAGGCTTCGGCCTCCAAGGCGTCGGCCCTCAAGTCCTCGAAAAACAAAAGAAGTGAAATGCCATCCAAGACTGCGAAACCCGCCGCTGCGGCGACCGTCTCTAAGGCCGCTTCCGCGAAACCTGCCGTCAAGCCCGCCGCAAAGGCTCCGGCCGCGGCCCCGGTCGCGCCTGCCGCTGCTGCGCCGAAGGCTGCCGCTAAGCCGGAGGTGAAGCAGCCGGTGGCTGCGAAGCCGGCGCCCGCCCCCAAGGCCGAGGAGCCGAAGAAGGCGGTGACCCAGCGTCAGGGCTTCAAGGCCAACGAGTTCGTGGTCTATCCGGCGCATGGCGTCGGGCAGATCCTGGCGATCGAGGAACAGGAAATCGCAGGCGCCAAGCTCGAGCTGTTCGTCATCAACTTCATCAAGGACAAGATGACGTTGCGGGTGCCGACCGCCAAGGTGGCCAATGTCGGCATGCGCAAGCTGTCGGACCCCGCGCTCGTCAAGAAGGCGCTGGAGACGCTCAAGGGCCGCGCCCGCGTCAAGCGGACGATGTGGTCGCGCCGCGCCCAGGAATACGAAGCGAAGATCAACTCCGGCGACATCGTTGCGATCGCCGAAGTGGTGCGCGACCTGTACCGCTCGGAATCGCAGCCTGAGCAGTCCTACAGCGAACGCCAGCTCTACGAAGCGGCGCTCGATCGGCTGTCGCGGGAAATCGCGGTGGTCCAGCAGATCACCGAGACCGAAGCCGTCAAGGAAGTCGAAGGCCAGCTCGCCAAGAGCCCGCGCCGGGGCGCCAAGGCGGATGCCGAGGGTGAAGCCGACGCGGACGGCGATCTCGACGGCGACAGCGACGATACCGTCACCGACGAAGCGGCCTGAGCCGCATCGGTTCGGTCGATCAGATCAGGCCCGGCGCAAGCCGGGCCTTTTTTGTTGGTCGTTCGATAGCTGCCGCGCGGCGGCCGGCATAGTGCTGCTGCCTCACCCCATCATTGCGAGCTTAGCGAAGCAAACCAACTCCATGCATTGAGCTGGATTGCCGCGTCGCGAGCTTGTGACCAGACGGCGCAAAGCGCTAACACAGGCGCGGCTCGCAATGGGAAAACGTCGCGAAGGCGGTTCGTCGCCCCTCAATCCACGACGATCTTCACCAGCTCGCGCGGCTTCACCGTGGCGTTGGCGTCGAGGCCATTGAGGACGCGGAAGCGTTCGAGCGGGCGGTCGACGCCGGCCATGCGGTGCGACAGCGATTCGACAGTGTCGCCCGGCTGCACGGTGATGACCTTGATGCGCAGCGGACGTGCCGCCTGAATTTCGTCCAGCGTCAGCCGGCGGAACGAATTGACCGTGTCGCGCGAATTGCGGTCGCTCTCTGCCGATTTCTGGCGGGTCGCAAAGATGAAGCGATAGACGTCGCTGCCGAACCGCAGCGCGTAGACCTTGAACTGCCACTGGTCGCCGCGCGCCGACACCGAGGCTGCCGGGAAGCCGTTGATGCTCAGCTCCTCGGTCGAACTGCGGTCGACATTCTCCATCCAGCCCGAATTCAGATAGTCGCCGAGCGACTGCTCGGCCGGCACGCGCACGACGTCGAACCGCATCGCCTGATTGCCGCCCTCGCGCACGCCGATCACCGCCTGCGCGGTGTTGTCGAGCGTGAAGCTCTCCGGCACCTGGAAGGTGAAGCCGAGCTTGGGATGCAGGAAGCGGCGGCCACGGACGAAGCCTTCGCTCGGGTCCTCGCCATAGACGATGTTGTCGATCGCATTGAGATAGGTCTCGCGATCGCGTTCGCCCTTCGCGGTCTGCTCGGCCGAAGCGTATTGCCGGGCATTGTTCTGCGCGTTGCGCACGCGCTCGGGCGTCGCCGGATGCGAGGCGAGGAAGTCCTGCGAGCGCCCATCGCCGCCGCGGCCGGCCTTCAGCGCGGCGTTGCGTTCCATCGCGGTGAGGAAGCGCGACGCGCCATACGGATCGAATTGCGCGCGCGCCGAGATGCCGACGCCGATGCCGTCGGCCTCCAGCTCCTGCTGACGCGAGAAGCTCGCCATCGACAGCTTGGTCTTGGCGAGCGCCAGCGCCGTCATTTCCGGATCGTTGCCCATGTCGGTGACGACGCGCGTGACGAGAGCGGCCTGGCGCGCCTGATCCTCGCGAATCGCGGCGTGCTTGGCGAGCACATGCGCCATCTCGAGCGACAGCACCGATGACAATTCCGACGTATCGCTCGCCAGGGCGACCAGTCCGCGGGTGACGTAGAGCTGTCCGGTCGGAAGCGCGAAGGCATTGACGGCGCCGGAGTTCAGGATCGTCACCTTGTAGGTGAGATCGGGTCGATCCGACGCGGCCACCAGGCGATCCACCGTGCTGGTGATCAGCGCTTCCAGCTTGGGATCGTCATAGGCGCCCCCATAGGTCGCAAGAATGCGCTCATGCTCGCGTTCCGCGGCGGGCGACTGCACGGCCGGACGGACCGGCTTGGCAGCCGGCGTGCTGGACGGGATCGAGGCGGTCTCGAAACGGCGAAAATCGCCGCATCCTGCGAGCGTCAGCGCGCCGAGCAGCGGCAACACCAGCCAGCGGCGGCTCCTCCAGATGCTGCGCCGTCCCTCGGATGCGATCACGTGATGGCTCTCTACGGACGCTAATGCGCGCCCGGCACTTCGATCTGTCCCACGTCACGAACCGCGATTTGAGGGCCGGAGCGGCGCTCGACCCAGCCTCGAACACGGATTCGCTTGTTCTCCAAGGACTTGGGCGAAATGCCCGCGGCCTCGAACGATCCCAATATGCGCCTTGAAATAGTCACCGCAAAGTCCCGAGTCCAGCGTCGGCCAAAGTTCAGAAAGATCGTGCCGCCGGTCTCGCGAACCGACAGAACGCGGCCTTCGATGACGCTGAACTGCCCGGCCCGAGTCAAAACGTCTTCCACATTTTCGGCGTTTTTGAGGGCCGCTGCCGAGGCCCAAAGACCAACTCTCGCATCGCGCGCCGCCGTCTCCGCGGCGAGCAACTCCGCGCGACAGTCTGCCGGCGCACCTCCGATCCCCACCAGCAGTTGGCCGGCTTCGAGCAGCGCGACCTGCAATGTCTTCGGCTCGCCCTCGACGAACACCACCGCCGGCTGACGGCCGTAGCGATCCGGCGTGTCATCGGGACCATGCAACGCGACCTGCCGACCGCGGACGCGGGCGGACAGCGCCGCGATCGCCTCGCGTCGATGCGCCGTCTCGACCTCAACGCCGGCGAGCCGGATCTCACGGCCGTCGTCGAGGCGCAGCGTGCGAGCATCCTCGACCGAGGCCACGACGCCCTCGCCCTGCGGCGGCAGATCGATACAGGCTGCGCGCGCCGCGCCACTCATGATCAGCAGCGTCGCAACGATCGTCGCTGCAAGATGCCCGTGGGTCGATGTCCCGGTCGCTATCATCGCGTGCATTCGCCGACGCAGAGTGTGTGATGAATCATCCACGCGGCCGCTCGCTTACTAAGCGCACCGACCGCGGGCAAGCGCATTCCACCCGCCGGAAAACCTGATAGCTTGCCGCTTTGCAGTCGATACGGCATGATCGCACCACGATCAGAAGCGCCGCGGATGAAGCCGGCGCCGGTCAGGGGAGGACGCTTTGAGAACATTCCGGACGACTCTTGTCGCATGTCTGTCGCTCGCCGTGATGACGGCCGCGCAGGCGCAATCCCAGCCGCCGCTCAAGCTCGGCGCGATTCTCGACATGTCCGGTCTGTACGCCGATATCACCGGCCCCGGCAGCGAGACCGCCGCCAAGATGGCGGTTGAGGATTTTGGCGGCAGCGTGCTCGGCCGCAAGGTCGAGATCATCGCGGCCGATCATCAGAACAAGGCGGACCTCTCCGCCAACATTGCGCGCGACATGCTCGACAATCAGGGCGTCGAGGCGATCGTCGACGTCGCTGCCTCGGCGACCGCGCTCGCCGCCGCCGAGATCGCCAAGGCGCGGGGCAAGATCATCATGTTCTCGGGGCCGGGATCGATCCGGCTCAGCAACGAAGCCTGCGGCCCCTACACGGTGCACTACGTGTTCGACACCTACGCGCAGGCCAACACCACCGGTCTTGCAGCCGTGAAGCAGGGGCTCGATACCTGGTTCTTCCTCTCGGCCGACTACGCGTTCGGCCAGGACCTCGAGCGCGACACCACCAACGTCATCAAGGCGTCGGGCGGCAAGGTGCTGGGCAGCGTCAAGCATCCGCTCAACACCTCGGACTTCTCGTCCTTCCTGCTGCAGGCGCAGAGCTCCAAGGCCAAGGTGATCGGCCTCGCCAATGCGGGCGGCGACACCATCAACGCGATCAAGCAAGCGGCCGAATTCGGCATCACCAAGGGCGGCCAAAAAGTGTCGCCGCTGCTAGCCTTCATCTCCGACATCGACAGCGTCGGACTCGAGACCGCGCAGGGCCTGATCCTCACCGAGGCGTTCTATTGGGATCTCAACGACGAGACGCGCGCCTTCACCAAGCGGTTCATGGAGCGCACCAAACGGGTGCCGACCTCGGCGCAGGCCGGCCTGTATTCGGAAGTGACGCACTATCTGAACGCCGTGAAGGCCGCCGGCACCACCGATCCGGCTGCGGTGATGAAGAAGATGAAGGAAACGCCGATCAACGACTTCTTCGCCAAGAACGGCCGCATCCGCGAAGACGGCCGCATGGTACACGACATGTATCTGTTCGAGGTCAAGAAGCCGTCGGAATCCAAGGGCCGCTGGGACGACTACAAACTGCTCGCCACCGTCCCCGGCGACCAGGCGTTCCAGCCGCTCGAACAGTCGCGCTGCCCGCTGGTGAAGAAGTAACAAAGCGCCGTGTCCCGGGCGCGGTGCGGCACGACGTGCCGCTCCGCAGAACCGGGACCCCGGTTTGCGTCTCAAGCCGTCACCGGCCCCCCGGATCAGCAGCGCACCACGCCGCAAGTGCGGCTCGCTGCGCTGCATCCGGGGAACACTCTCAAACGTCGGCGAACAACAAGAAGGAAACGACGCCATGACCGATATCGTCCTGCAGCATCTCGACCGCGGCCTGCTCACCATCACGATGAACCGTCCCGAGCGGCGTAATGCGCTCAATCAGGACATGATCCGCGGGCTGGTCGAGGCGGCGCATCGGGCCAAGGACGATCCGGAGGTGCGCGCGGTGCTGCTGAAGGGCGCGGGCGGCACGTTCTGCGTCGGCGGTGACGTCAAGTCGATGGCTGCGGCCGGCAGCCCGCCGCCGCTCGAACAGAAGGTCGCCAATCTGCGCCGCGGCATGGAAGTGTCGCGCATTCTGCATCAGATGCCGAAGCCGGTAGTGGCGCAAATTGATGGCGCGGCGGCTGGCGCCGGGCTGTCGATGGCGCTGGCTTGCGACCTGCGCGTGGCGGGCGCCGGCGCCAAGATCACCACGGCCTTCGCCAAGGTCGGTCTGTCGGGCGATTTCGGCGGCACTTACTTCCTGACGCATCTGATCGGTGCCGCAAAGGCGCGCGAACTGTATCTGACGTCGCCGGTGATGACCGCCGCGGAGGCGCAGGCGCTCGGCATCGTCACCAAGGTGGTGCCGGATGCCGAGGTCGAACAAGCGACGCACGACCTGGCGCTGTCGCTGGCGCAGGGTCCGACGGTGACGCTGGGCTACATCAAGACCAACATCAACAATGCCGAGAGCCTGTCGCTCGAGGCCTGCTTCGACGCCGAGGCGCTGCATCATTCGCGCTGCGCCGAGACCGCCGACCACAAGGAAGCCGCGAGCGCCTTCGTCGAGAAGCGCGCGCCCTCGTTCCAGGGCCGCTGACGATGGCGCCGTTCCTTCGCCTCCGCCAGATCTGTCTGGTCACTGAACCGATCGAGCCCGCCGCGTCGCAGCTCGCCGCCATCATGGGGCTCAACATCTGCTACCGCGATCCGCATGTCGGCAAATACGGCCTCGAGAACGTGCTGCTCCCGGTGGACACGACCCTCCTCGAGATCGTCGCACCGACGCAGCCCGGCACGGCGGCCGGCCGCTTCCTGGAGAAGACCCAAGGCCGCGGCGGCTACATGGCGATCTTCTGCTGCGACGATCCGGATGCGCGCGGCCGCCACGCTGCCAGCCTCGGCGTGCGCACCGCCAACGTGATCGACCACGCGCCGTATCACGGCGTGCAATTGCACCCGCGCGACTGCCGCGCCGCCTTCATCGAACTCAACCACACCGAAGGCAGCGACAATATTCGCGGCCCCTACCCGCCAGCCGGCCCCGATTGGGCAAACGCGATCCGCACCGACACGACACAGGCGCTGACTGCCGTCGAGATGCAGAGCCCCGATCCGGCCGACCTGGCCGCGCATTGGGGCCGCATCCTCGATCTGCCGGTCAGCGCAGCAGCGGACGGCACCGCCGAATTGCGGCTGCCGAATGCGACGTTCCGGTTCGTGGAGGGCGCCAGCGAGGCGATGACCGCCCTCACCTTCAAGGTTACGGAGCCCGCCGGCATCCGCGCGGCGGCGCAGGCAAAGGTCGTTGCGACGACGGAGGACGGCTTCACGATCGCGGGCGTCGAATTCAGGCTGACGAACTAACCATCCATCATCCTGCAGAAGCCGAAAACGACAATGCCCGGCGCGAAGCCGGGCATTGCGATATCAACTCGTCACCTGCCGACTGCTGAATGCAGCCGCCTCGCGGCGGTTACGCGTAGCGGCCGTGGCAGTGCTTGTACTTCTTGCCGGAGCCGCAGGGACAATCCTCGTTGCGGCCGACCTTGCCCCAGGTCTCGGGCTTGTTCGGATCGCGCTCAGCCTTGTCGACCACCGGGGGCGCCAGCGAAACGTTGGCGAACGCCATCTCGTCTTCGCCGGTGTCCGGATTGGCCTTGTGCACTTCCATCGGCGGCAGCTCCTGCGGCTGCTCCGGCGGGATGATCTCGACCCGCATCAGCTGCGCCGTCACCGCCTCGCGCAGATGCGAGCTCATCTCCTGGAAGAGATTGAAGGCTTCGGACTTGTACTCCTGCAGCGGATCGCGCTGGCCGTAGCCGCGCAGGCCGATCACCTGGCGCAGATGGTCGAGCATCACCAGGTGCTCGCGCCACAGATGATCCAGGGTCTGCAGCAGGATGCTCTTCTCCGCGTAGCGCATCACGTCGGGGCCCCACTGCCCGACCTTGGCAGCCATGTGCTCGTCGAACACCTTCTCCAGCCGCGAGATAAGCTCCTCGTCGGCGATGCCTTCTTCCTTGGCCCATTCGTCGACCGGAATGTCGAGGCCGACAACGCGCTCGAGCTCTTCCTTGAGGCCGGCGACGTCCCACTGCTCGGCATAGGCATGCTCGGGCACATGCTTGGCGACCAGATCCTCGATGAAGGTGTGGCGCATGTCGGTGACGGTCTCGACCACGCTGTCTTCGTTCATCAGCTCGATACGCTGATCGAAGATCACCTTGCGCTGGTCGTTCTGGACGTCGTCGAATTTCAGCAAATTCTTGCGGATGTCGAAGTTGCGGGCTTCGACCTTCTGCTGCGCCTTTTCCAGCGCCTTGTTGATCCACGGATGGATGATCGCCTCGCCTTCCTTGAGGCCGAGGCGGGTCAGCATGGTGTCGAGCTTGCCGGACCCGAAGATGCGCATCAGATCGTCTTCGAGCGACAGGAAGAACTTGGAGCGGCCGGGGTCGCCCTGACGGCCGGAGCGGCCGCGCAGCTGATTGTCGATGCGACGGCTTTCGTGGCGCTCGGAACCGATGATGTAGAGGCCGCCGGGGCGCTTGGCGGTCTTGGCCGGCTTGCTGCCCTTGGCGGGTTCGATCTCGATCTCGTCCTCGGCGTTCAGAACGATGTCGCGGAAGCGCTCGATGTCGGCCTTGATCTGCTCGATCTTCGCGGCCTTCTCGGCTTCGTCGGTGATGCCGGCAGTCTCTTGCGGAATGCGCATTTCCAGCGAGCCGCCGAGTTTGATGTCGGTGCCGCGGCCGGCCATGTTGGTGGCGATGGTGATGGCGCCCGGCACGCCGGCTTCGGCCACGATATAGGCTTCCTGCTCGTGGAAGCGGGCGTTCAGCACCGCGAACAGCTTGGCGGGCTTGCCGGCGCGGGCGGCGGCGTAAAGCTTGTCGAGGCCCTTGGGGTCGCCGAAGTCGATCTGCTTGTAGCCGTTCTTCAGCAGGAGATCGGCCAGCACCTCGGACTTCTCGATCGAGGCGGTGCCGACCAGCACCGGCTGCATCCGGGCGTTGGCGCGCTCGACCTCGGCGAGGATCGCCGCGTACTTCTCCTGCTGGGTCCGATACACCTCGTCGTCTTCGTCCAGACGCGAGATCGGCAGGTTGGTCGGGATCTCGACCACTTCGAGCTTGTAGATGTCGTAGAACTCGTCGGCCTCGGTGGCCGCGGTGCCGGTCATGCCGGCGAGCTTGTCGTACATCCGGAAGTAGTTCTGGAAGGTGATCGACGCCAGCGTCTGGTTTTCCGGCTGGACGGTGACGTGTTCCTTGGCTTCCAGCGCCTGGTGCAGGCCTTCCGAATAGCGCCGGCCCTGCATCATGCGGCCGGTGAATTCGTCGATGATCACCACCTCGTCGTTGCGGACGATGTAGTCCTTGTCGCGCTGGAACAGCGTGTGGGCGCGCAATGCCTGGTTGACGTGGTGCACCACCGAGACGTTCTCGACGTCGTACAGCGACTCGCCGCGAAGCTGGCCGGCGTCGCGCAGCAGCGTCTCGATTTTCTCCATGCCGGCTTCGGTCAGCGTCACGGTGCGCTGCTTCTCGTCGATGTCGTAGTCCGACTTGTCGAGCCGCGGGATGAAGGTGTCGATGGTGTTGTAGAAATCGGAGCGGTCGTCGAGCGGACCGGAGATGATCAGCGGGGTGCGGGCTTCGTCGATCAGGATCGAGTCGACTTCGTCGACGATCGCGAAATTGTGCCCGCGCTGGACCATGTCCTCCAGCCGGTACTTCATGTTGTCGCGCAAATAGTCGAAGCCGTATTCGTTGTTGGTGCCGTAGGTGATGTCGCAGGCATAGGCGGCCTGGCGCTGGGCGTCGTCGAGGCCGTGCACGATCACGCCGGTGGTCATGCCGAGGAAGCCGTAGATCTGCCCCATCCAGCCGGAGTCGCGGGAGGCGAGATAGTCGTTGACGGTGACGACGTGGACGCCCTTGCCGGGCAGCGCGTTGAGATAGACCGCGAGCGTGGCGACCAGCGTCTTGCCTTCGCCGGTCTTCATCTCGGCGATGTCGCCTTCGTGCAGCACCATGCCGCCGATCAGCTGAACGTCGAAATGGCGCTGGCCGAGGGTGCGCTTGGCGGCCTCGCGCACGGTGGCGAAAGCGGGGACCAAGAGGTCGTCGAGGGTTTTGCCGGCGGCGAGCTGGGCACGAAATTCCGCCGTCCGGGCGCGCAGCGCCTCGTCGGACAGCGCCACCATCTCCGGCTCCAGCGCATTGATCGCCGCGACACGCGACTGGTAACCCTTGACCCGACGGTCGTTCGAAGAGCCGAAGAGTTTGCGGGCGAGCGCGCCGATCATACCAGCTTCCTGTCCTTGCGGTGTGACTTCACAGCCGTGATGCCGTCGCTCGATCCACTATCAACTCACCGTGACGCTCGTGCGCTGATCCGATAACCGAATACAGGCGCGTGCGCGAAATGAATGGTAACCAGCAATCCGAGGGCCGGCAGACCAGGAGCAACCGTTTTGACGGCCGTCCTGCCCAAGCCTGTGGCCGGACAGATATGGCTGGGGTAGGGGGTTGTCAACGCGCCGACCTTTCGGCGATTTCATCATTTTGACAGAGTTTTCGCGTTGCCAATGCGCCCTGATTGGGTGACTGTCCCGCCGCTTCCGGCACCCCGGCTTTCATAACAAGGATTTTCTTTCCATGACCCCTGCGTCATCCGCGGCCCTCTCGGCCCTGCGCACCGGCCTCGTCGGCGCGGCCGCGACTGGTTGTCTCGCCTTCGCGCTGCTCGCGAGCCCGATGGCGCGCGCCCAGGACGCCGACCCGGTTTTGGCCAAGGTGAACGGAGCTGAAATTCGCCAGAGCGACGTCACCCGCGCCGAGGAGGAGCTCGGCCCGAGCCTCGCCCAGATGGATCCGGCGTCCAAGAAAGAGAACGTGCTGTCCTTCCTGATCGACATGAAGATCGTCGCCAAGGCGGCCGAGGACAAGAAGATCCAGGACACCGCCGAGTTCAAGAAGCGGCTCGACTTCGCCCGCAACCGGCTGCTGATGGACGATCTGCTCGCGGTCGAGGGCAAGGCCGCCACCACCGACGAGGCGATGAAGAAGGTCTATGACGACGCCGCCAAGCAGATTTCCGGAGAACAGGAAGTGCGCGCCCGCCACATCCTGGTCGAGACCGAGGATGAGGCCAAGGCGATCGCCGAGGAGCTGAAGAAGGGCGCCGACTTCGCCGAGCTGGCGAAGAAGAAGTCCAAGGATCCGGGCGCCTCCGACGGCGGCGACCTCGGCTTCTTCACCAAGGACCAGATGGTGCCGGAATTCTCCGCCGTCGCCTTCGCGCTCGAGCCCGGCAAGATCTCCGATCCGGTGAAGAGCCAGTTCGGCTGGCACATCATCAAGGTCGAGGAAAAGCGCAACCGCAAGCCGCCGAGCTTCGATCAGGTCAAGCCGCAGATCGAGCAGTACGTCACCCGCAAGGCGCAGTCCGACTACGTCGCCCAGCTCCGCCAGAGCGCCAAGATCGAGCGCCTCGACAAGCCGGCCGCCGACGCGGCGAAGCCGGCCGAGGCGGCCAAGGACGCCGACCCGGCCAAGGCTGCGGCCCCGGCGCCGGCCAAGAAGTAAGCGACCCAAACTTCAGGTCTGCCGCACGGCCGGGGCTCTGCCCCGGCCGTTGTCGTTTGGGGGGTGCGTTCAGGTGCGGCGCCAGACGTCCGGCCTCGCCGGGCGCCTCAGAGGCTAACAAACGTGGGCTGCAAAATCAGGGGCTGCGGGAGTCTTTCAAATCGCGATGAGTCTCGTCATGGCCGGGCTTGTCCCGGCCATCCACGCCTTTTCTGCATCTCCGCCAGCAAGGCGTGGATGCCCGGCACAAGGCCGGGCATGACGTGTGGAAGCGAATGTGTGCGAGTTCACCGGCCGCATTCTCGGCCCAGCCTCAGGTGGCGCCGTACGTCTACGC
>NZ_JBMDXE010000069.1:0-30036 GCF_048594845.1 Rhodopseudomonas sp.
GGGTGCGCGGCTCCGGCGAGATCATGTGGCACGGCGAACGCATCTTCGTCAGCGAGGCGCTGGTCGGCGAAGTGATCGGCATCGCCGAACTGGAGACCGGCGACCAGATCGTGCGGTTCTGCCACTACGACATCGGCCTGAGTGATCGCCACCGCGTGTTCCGGCGCGTGGCTCCGCCCCGCGAGGGGCTGCGCTACGCGCCGCAACACGCGGACCCAGACCTGTCGACAATCATCCCGGTCTAAAGTGTCGGGAATCATGCCGGTTGAACAGGGCACAGTGCCCGGGGACCCCCACCCCCGACCCCTCCCCGCAAGGGGGAGGGGAGCAGAGCCGCAGAGCACTCCCTCTCCCGCGTGCGGGAGAGGGCTGGGTGAGGGCGACACGGGCATGGACTTGGCGAGTTTGGACGCAGCCGCAGCGCGTAGCGTCGAAGTAAGCGGCGCAGCGTCGTCGGGTGGTTAGGCGAAGCCATAACCCACTATCTTCAATCGCGGCGGCGGATGACGCCTTCGGCTCATCCGCCCTATGGGCTAGATTTTCGCCAACGACTCTGGATCAGAGGAGATCGAGCGTGGCCGTCCGACGAATCGTCACGAACATTCATGCAGACAGGCTGGAGGACGCCAAACGTTTCTATGGCGACATCCTCGACATGGAACTCGTGATGGACCATGGCTGGATCGTCACCTACGCGTCAGACAGCGCCATGAAACCGCAGGTGAGTCTTGCATGCGAAGGCGGATCGGGGACGCCGGTCCCGGACCTTTCCATCGAGGTCGATAATTTCGATGAGGTCTATCGCCGGGCATCGGCGTCCGGCATTCCGATTCAGTATGGTCCCGCGACCGAACCATGGGGCGTTCGTCGCTTCTTTGCGCGCGATCCATTCGGACGGTTGGTCAACATTCTCACGCACGACTGAAGCGGCGGCGGAAACAGGGCCGTAGCGCGGGTGAGGGCGACACGAGCTCGGACTTAGCGCTCCTCCGCCAAGCCGGACGACGTCCGCGATCCGTTCGATCTCCCGACGCCGACACAAGCAGCCGGGATTGACTCTCCGGTATGTTCTGCTTTTGTTCTTTCACCCAACACGGTGAGCCCCCATGGACCTCGAACAGACCCGTTCCGAGATTGCGCAGCTGCGCGATCAAATCCGCCGCAAGCAGGCCGACCTCGTGCAGCTTCAGCGGGCCGGCATCCGCACCGACGATGCCGAGGCCGTTCTGCAACGGATGCAGGATCGGCTGGACAAGCTCTGCGCCGATCGCGACCGCCTGGCCGGGGAGCAGCGACGGACCTACGCCGGGCGCGACAAGCTCATCCGCGGTCCGCTGGCGAGGCGCGTGTGATGGCCGTTCCGCCGATCAAGTGGTTCGAGGAGTCCGATGACCATTCCGACTTCGTCAAGGCGCTCGCCGAGGTGCGGCGTCTCGGGACGCGGGAAGGTTGGTGTTATCACCACGTCCAGGCCATCATGCTGTCGATCGACCAATACGCCGAAAGCGCACTCGGCAATCGCGAGTACTTCTGGAACAAGCCGCACGGGCCCCGATGGTGACCAGCGCAGGACGGCCCTCCACCCTGCGAGCGACAGTCGCTCCGCGCCCACCCCAAGCCGCAGCGCGCCCCCTCTCCCGCTTGCGGGAGAGGGCTGGGGTGAGGGCGAGGCGAGCACGGACACGGCAAGTTAGTAGCCCGGATGCAGCGAAGCGAAATCCGGGATTGACGGCAGGTCCCGGATTACGCTGCGCTCCATCCGGGCTACGCTCGCTTCAAGTCTATTTTTTGCAGCGATCTGTCGCCAGTCGTCTGAATATGCCGCTTGGCTCCCATTCAGCGAGTCCCCCGATTTTGCTAGCCTCTGCAATCTTTTCCAGCGGCGAAAGCATCTTAACCCGGTCCACAGCATCGAAGAAATCATTCCAGACTTTCTGGAGACTATCCGGGCTCGCAAGGTGCATGTCGACGGACGGGTCGCTCTTTCCCGAAATTTTCCTGGCTTTGGTCAAATAGATCAGACCAATCAGCTTGAGTCCCGGATATTGGGACTTAATCCATTCTAAGTGGTTGTGCCCCTGTCCGATATCTTCCTTCGTTAAACTGCCTTCGTCTGATTTGTCGGTCTTTAGTTCAAGGGCGATGATTGTGTTGCTATGCGCGTCAACCCACAGGTTGTCCGGGCCTTTTCCGCAATCTGTGTCTGGCCGGGTTGAAATAAAACCCAGCCCAGCTCCAATGGCTCTAACAGCTTCTTCGCATTGGTTGGAGCTTGAGTTCGGAGAGAATACATCACGTGCACGAGCTCGCAATTTAGCGATCCGATCATTTACGGTCATTACGTCGGACAGCGCGATCTGTCTAATTGCCTCTTCAACGGGGCTCTTAGAGTTAACGATCGTCTGGTCGGTTGCTGTAGTCTTTCTTTTCGGGAGAGGAAGGGAGCGGCCGATCCTGTGATGAGCCTCCTCGAACAAATCATATGCAGCGTCCGTCTTCCCTTCCGCGAAGTAGGCGATCCCGATCCATACTGAGTACCAGCCTGCCAATTTTGGATCTACTAATGAAACTTCTCGAATCTGTTCTTCCAGTTCTCGGATGGCTCCCTCGGGGTTGTTGTCCCAAAGCATCGTCATAAATCTGACTTCACTCCTTCCGGCCTTCTCAAGAACAGTCGCCGTTTCCTCTCCTTGTTTCAGTCTTGTCGAAGGCACGTCGATGTCGTTGATGTTATCTCTATAAAAATCAAGCCAGTCCTTCTTGCGCTCGATTAGTTTATTCATTGTCTCGATGACCGAGGTGGCGTCGTGATATTTGTCGAGTTGCTCTTCTATGCCCTCGCTCAAGAATAATTGCTTTCTGAGCAGTTCCGGAAGTTGCGTTCTGTTTCGTTCATTTTTGAGCCAGTTCTCTAGTAGGCGGTCTGCAATAATGAAAAGTCCGTAGTCCTGTCGGCCGCGAATGATTCGACCAAGAAGCTGTGTGATTCGTACGCTGAGCAAGGTCGAGCGTACTTGATCCATGTACAATCGATCGAATAGGTACTGTTCAATCAGGCTGCTTCCAGAAGGTAATCCATCTATTACCATGCACCGGCACTGAGATCCGGGTAGGTCGATTCCATCAAATCTACCTGCCAGCACGAATGCGCCTGCTTTCGATTTTCTGAACTTGTCAAGTTCCGTGGAAAAATCGTCGGTGGTTGTTGGTTGGGTTGCGAATTCCCAATTTTTTCCTCTGTGGTGGCTTGGTACGCCAATTAACACTTTGGTTTCACGGGCCAGTCGCCTGACGAGCTCTTTGCTCACCCGGCCTTTCTCAAATTTGCTGGCAAATAAGAACAATCGCTCCCCGTCTCCCGCATCCACGTCGGGAGCAATGATCTTTGTGGGCTTGTTGCCAAACGCTCTAGTGAAATCGGCCTTTGAGTTGATTGTTGCCGACAAGTAGACCCGTTTTACGTCTTTCGAGAATGCTGGAAGGCTTAAGGTCGGTAAGAAGGGCGGGGTAATTTCAATGGTGCCCCGTCCAACAAGTACTGCGCAGAACTTGAGGTGGTCACGAAGGAAAGGCCAAGGGAAGAATAGTGATTTATCTTTTTCTGTGATTTGTGAATCGAGGATTGCCGAAAGTGATTCGGCGGACGTAAGGATGGAGACCGGGGGTGTAAGTAACACTGATCCAGATTCGTCGTTGTTGCGAGTGGCAGCGTCGAACTCCATTTTCTGGTGATAGTCTGAGAAAATTGGTCTCAAAAATTCGAGTACGTCGCCGTATAATTTGGGCTGAGTTTGCTTCGAGATCGAGAGGGTGAAGACGTCTCTTATCGACTTGCCGGCAACGTGTGCATCATCGAAAATCAGCGCGCCTGGCTTAATGTTTCGGAATCCGAAAAAAAGCGCGGGGTAGGTTGTTATGCAGAATGACTTGCCTTGGCTGAATAAGTCGTTGTCAAACTGTCCCGACATCCGACATGTTACGGAGAGGCCGAGCTTTGCGGCTTCTGCAGCAGTTTGCTTGATGAGATCGATTGTGCTGCAGACGTATATTACGTTCTCAACACCTTGATTGACCAAGCTCTGCGCAATGAGAAGCCCAATTATGGTCTTGCCGGCACCCGTATTCAGTAGAATTAACGTCTGATCTTTTTGATCATGAAACCACTTCTCCAGAGCTTCGTCCTGCCCTCGCCAAAGATCATTTGCTACGCCTTCTCCGGAGGGGCGTCGTTTAAAAATCTCCCGCGGATCGCTCGACCGAGTTTTCGGGGCGGGCTTTTTCAGTTTGTTAAAGTCAATCATACCGCTCTCATTGATGAATTTACGATTGTGGAGAGCGAAAATTACGACTTTTGTGATGTGCTGTAAAACTTCCTATTGTGGTCAGCGACGCGGCTTTGGACTAAGGGATTTCGACTGCGTGGGAGTTTTAAAGGCGGCGGCGCATGCTTGCACTAACCCGGGCACGAGAACAGACCACCAATCTGCAATTGGTCAATCTGTTCAATGAATAGCCGACTTTCCTAGCAATGCAGCGTGACGGCTTGTGTTTTCGACAGGGGCGAAATGCTGTCTCTTGACAATATTGCATATCTGTTTATATTCCTATTCATCCCGCTCCACTACCGAGGGGCGGCTCGCGATCGTCACTAGTCGCGGGGCGGGGTGCGGTGGACGCGGCAGCGTCGGCGCGGAGGGAAGCGGTTGGGGGCCGCGAGGCAGGAGGTCCGCAGGGCCTGGCCTCGGGGTCTATGGAGCCGCCGAACGACGCGCGGACGACGACGCTGTGCGGTGCGGGCCGGGGCGGAGATGCGCCCCATCTGCATCGCCTTTGCGCGCCGGCCCAAGTCGTGTGGTCCTGACGCCCGTCGCTGGCGTCAAGGGACGGAGCGCCTGCACGCCGACCGGCCGCAGGAGTCAAAGGTCCGGACGTCCGCGTCCGTTCCGCTCAGTCCCGACGGTGACGAACCCAAGCGTATCAATCGCCACCGGGGAGAGCACGAAGCAAGCCGGAAGCCTCACCGCGTGCGGAACGCCGGACGACCGGTGCTTTCGTAGTGACTAACTCATGCGCTTTTTGCTTTGCGCATGAGGCTGCGGACGCATCGCGCGTCCGGCGTTCCGCGCGCCCTCGGTTCGGGCGCGGCGCCAAGGGGCAGGGCCTCGAGGCGCAAGGGCTATCGGCGTCCCCGCGCCGTCCAAACAACAGGGGCGATGACGCACGTCTGCTGGGATGGTTGTGCCGGCGACACGTCTGGTGGCGACATGTTGACCGGCCGCGAGCCCGCTCGCGCCATCGCCGCTCACACCCGCAACGATGCACGCCGCGGCCGGCCTCGCGACCGGCGACGCGGCCGGACGGCAAGGCGGAGGCGCGATGTCCATGACAAAGCGAGACGCCGCGGATCGGACCTGGCCGGTGCTGCGCGCCGGCGCGGCGGCGGGGGCGCGACACGTGGACGCCGGCGGCGCCGGGGCGGCGATCGCCTGTCCTTTTCGCGCCGTTTCCGCCATAACATCCGCTCATGGTGGCGAATCCGTAGAGCCTGCTTTGGCGCGTCTGAAAGTCTGGGACATCATCCACGCCACCCGGCGGCTGCGGTCGCTCGGGCTTGTCGGCGATCTCGCCGCGGTGGCGGCGACCGCGCTGGCGCTGCTGCTGCGTTTCGTCACCGATCCGATCCTGCCGCCGGGCTTTCCCTATCTCACCTTCTTTCCCGCGGTGGTGCTCACCACCTTCTTCTTCGGCCTGCGCGCCGGCATCGTCTGCGGCGTGCTGAGCGGGCTGGCGGCCTGGTACTTCTTCATTCCGCCGTTCTACAGCTTCGAGATGACGCCGCCGACCGCGATCGCGCTGGCGTTCTACGTGTTCATCGTCGCGGTCGACATCGCGCTGATCCACATCATGCACCTCGCCGCCGCGCGGCTGCGCGAAGACGCCGAGGAAACGGCGCTGCTCTACGAGCAGCAGCGCACGATGTTTCAGGAGCTGCAGCACCGCGTCGCCAACAACATGCAGTTCGTGTCGGCGATGCTGCGGCTGTACAGCAAGCGCGCCGGCGCCGATCCCGCCGCGATGCTGACCGCGCTCGACGACGCCCGGGTGCGGCTCGACACCATGTCGCGGATCCACCGCTATCTGTACGATCCCGTCAACGTCACCCGCCCGGTCGGCGCGTTCTTCCAGGACCTCTGCGCCGATCTGCTCGAGGCCGCCGGCGCCGACGGCGTCCGTGTCACCGTCGACATGCCGCCGGTGCAGTTCGATCTCACCCGGCTGACGCCGCTGTCGCTGATCGTGGTCGAAGTGATCACCAACGCGCTGAAGCACGCCTTCCCGGACGGCCGCGGCACCATCGCGCTGCGCCTCGTCGACGAAGGCGACCGCATGGTGTTGACGGTCGCCGACGACGGCAAGGGTATGACGCCGGGCGCGACCCCCGGCGACGGCACCAGCCTCGGGCTCAAGATCGTCAACAACCTCGCCACCCAGATCGGCGGGACGATCAGCTACGAGGCCGGCCAGGGCACCACGGCGCGCATCGCGTTCGACGCCGCCTGACCCAAACGGCACGCCACGGCGGCGCCGTTCCGCGCTATCATCGCGGCGCTTGATTGCTTCTCACCTCCATATTTTTGACTTTTCAGGAGACCGCGCATGCCCCAGATGCTCACGCCCGTCTCGTTCGCCGACCCCGAAGGCCCCGCCGCCGGCGGCGGCAACGGCCCGCTGTCCGGCGGCGTCGCCCAGGTGATCAATCCGTGGCGCTGGTTCACCAGCGTGTTCGGCAATCAGTTCGCGCTGTTCCAGATCAACCTCGGCCGTTCCTCGTCGCCGGAAACCGAGACCCGCATCCTCGACGAAGTCGGCTCCTACGGCCGCCAGCTCGGCCGCATCGGCGACGCGCTCGACGTGCTGGTGAAGGAGTTTCCCCGCGAAGGCCTCAGCGACCACGCCATCGCCGCCCTGGAGGATTTCTCCGCGCAGATGCGCGAGATCAACCGCATCAAGGAGAAGCAGCGAGGCTGAGCAGCGCACCCGGGCTCAGCCGCCGCCATGGTGCTAACAACTCACCGCAGCCGTCCTCCTGAGGGGCGAGCGCAGCGGGCCTCGAAGGATGACCGCCCGCAGGCGTGGCCCATCCTTCGAGCCTCGTTGAGCCGCGCGCTGATGCGGTCCAACCGGCATCCCCGCGTGACGCCGAGGCTGCGAATATGGCGGGAGTTACTTCGCCTCGGCGAAGGCCTTGAACTTGTCGGCCCAGTCCGGATGCCAGCGCGACAGCGCGGGACGGTTCTCGATGATGTCGCCGGCGGCCCAGGCGATGCGGCGTTCGTCGAGCGCGCGCGGCACGTCGTTGTCGGGGCAGAGGATGTAGAAGTCGCCGGCCCGCAGCCGCTCCAGCATGAAGTCGACGGTCTGGTCGGCGGTCCAGGCGCCGTCCGGCTTCTCGCTGCGGCCGCGCGCCGTCAGCGCGGTGAAGACGAAGCCGGGGATCAGCAGATGCGCCGACACGGCGCAGCCCGCGGTGTTGCGCAGCTCGTGCGCCAGGGCCTCAGTGTAGGCCTGTACGCCCGACATCGAGACGTTGTAGGCCGGGTTGCCGGGCGGCGTGGTGATGCCTTGCTTGGAGCCGGTGTTGATGACCAGTCCCGGCCGGCCGCGCGCGATCATGCCGGGGGCGAAGATCTGCGAGCCGTTGATCACGCCCCACAGATTGACTCCGAGAATGCGCTCATAGGCCTCGCGCGGGCCGAGCGCACTGCTCGGCGGCTCGATGCCGGCATTGTTCATCAGCACGTCGACGCCGCCGAACTTCGCCGTCACCGCATCGCGCAGCGCTTCCAGCGCGGCGGGCTGCGCGACGTCGGTCTGCAGCGCCAGCACGTCGCTTGCGCCGCCCGCCGCCGCTCCGGTGAGCAGCTCCGCGGCGCGGGCCAGATGATCGGGGCCGATATCGGCGATCGCCACTTTCATGCCCGCCTGCAGGAAGCGCTTGGCGGCCGCGAACCCGATCCCCGACGCGCCGCCGGTGATCACGGCGACATTGTCCTTGGCGATGGCGGGATGCGGCATAAGGAATCTCCGATCGGTCGCAAAACTGCTGAAGGCTTGCAGATAGACCGCCGGCAGAGCGATGCAAGTGAACGGGTCGCGCGATCAGTTTTCGCTGCTGTCCGGTTTGGCAGGCCTGGACGGAACTGGACCGAAGCCGGCAATCGGCGGATTGGAGAAGGGTCCGCGCACCGCGTCGGCTGCGCCCGGCGGCAGCGCGCCGGCGTCGACCTCCACGGCGAAGCGGCCCTGCGCAGCGTCGATCGCGATCACGCCGAACGCCGAGTTGAGCCGGTCCACGTCGACGCCGAGCTGGGCGGCCGCTTCCGCCAGCGTCGGCGCGCCGCCCGTTCCGGTCACCGTCATCAGCACGGTCTTCGGTTCGGCCATCCGGCCCTCCTCGATCCGCCAGAGAAGCTGCAGGCCTCGCTGCTACAGGCCGGCGATCTGCGCCGCAGCCTCGGGATCGAGGATGCCATGGCCGTAATCGCCGTTCCAACCCTGGTTGCCGCGGACGTGCCGGGCGCTGGCGCGGAGCTGCGCAAACAGATTGGCGGGCGGCACGTGCGCCGGCGACAGCCGCGTGCGCAACGCCGCGATGCAGCCGGCCGCCACCGGACAGGCGGCCGAGGTGCCGCTGTCCGGTGTACCCGCACCGAACGCCTCGGATCCAAGGAAATGCGTGTAGCAGGTCAGGTCCGGCTTCTGCGGATACATGCCGGCGATCGACGGCCCCTGCGACGAGTAGCCGACGCGTGCGTCCTGGATATCGCAGCCGGCCAATGTCAGCACGTCGGCACTGGCATTGGCGCCCATGATGGCGTCGGAGGTCCGGGTCTGGCAGCGGCCGTCGGGACATTCGCGCCCGCAATTGCCAGCCGCGAAGACGATGTCGCCGCCGGCGCGCGCCATCACCGACACCAGGCCGTTGAACGGATGGTTCGGGTTGTCGATGTAGCGGCCGGGATGGCCGGCGGGGAAATCCCAGCTCGGATGGAAGATGCCCCAGCTATTGTTGATCACCAGCGCCTTGTAGCGCGCCGCGCCGCCAGCCGCGAAGGCGACGGCCCACACCGTGATCAGTTGGGCCAGTCCTTGGAACGCCATGGCCAGCGTGGCGCCACTGATCGAGCCGCCGGGCGCCGTCGATGACAGGATCGGATAGTCCATCAGCGTGGCGTTAGGCGCTGCGATCAACGCATCGTACGCGCACATCGTGCCGTGATCGACGGGATGATGGCCGGGCGCGCCGGTGCCGCCGGGCGGCTGCCAGGAATTGGCCGCGTCGAACCGCGGCATTCGACCGAGCTTGCCACGCAGGTGCTGCAGATTGATGCCGGTATCCATGATCGCGACCGCGACCTCGCTGCCGTCGAGCCCGCGCTCCGCCAGCCGGCTCACTGCCAGCTTGGCCTGCACGTCGGCGGTATTGCCCAGCGGCGGCGTGCCGCCGCATGTGATGAACGGCGCGATCGCCGGATCGGCGAACAGCGGCACGTCGCCGAGCGACACCGGGATCTGCGACGGATCGTTGGTCTCGATAAATCCGCGTACTGCGAACTGAGCTGATTGGTCGGGTTGCAACTGGCTCAGCCTGGTGTCGCGCCCACCGCTTCCCAGCGGCACCGCCGGGAAGCTTGCGTCGATCTCAAAATCCGGGGGCAGCTTGGTTTGCTGCAGCTCCGCCTCTGCGCCGATACCCGCCTTGGCGGAGGCCACCAGCGACTGCTGCGATCCCAGAATGGTCAGTACGGAGACTTTCATCGTCATGGCGCACCTCGACGGCCAAAGGGATAATACAACTATAAGTTGTATTATAGGCCGAGCTGACGCAACTGTATTTTATGCGGGTAGTTGGGGGAGGCTGGTTACGACTGAGAGGTAGTCGTTACAGATCAGGATACCGCCAAGCACAGCTCAGCGTGCTTCCGGAAAGACTGGCGCCCCGGTCCGGCGCGGCGCAGCTGGATGCGTGTACCAGCGCGCGAGCCGCGCCCGCGCGCTGCACAGCTTAGCGCTTCTTCACGAACACCGTGCCGGCCGAGTAGCCCGCGCCGAACGAGCAGATCAGGCCGAGGTCGTCCTTGACGAGGTCGTCGGAGGTCTTGTGGAAGGCGATGATCGAGCCGGCCGACGACGTGTTGGCATAATCGTCGAGGATGATCACGTTCTCCTGCGGAGTGGGATCGCGGCCCAGCACCTTGCGGCCGATGATCTCGTTCATGTTGATATTGGCCTGGTGCAGCCACATCCGCTTCAGCGCGTGCGGATCGATGCCGAGCTCGCGGGCGTGTTCGATGATCATTTCTGAGACCATCGGGACTACTTCCTTGAACACCTTGCGGCCCTGCTGCACGAACAGCTTGTCGACGTTGTCGCGGCCTTCCGGTGCGGCGCGGTTGAGGAAGCCGGCGTTGTTGCGGATGTTGTTGGAGAACTGCGTCTTCAGCCGGGTGCCGAGAATGTCCCAACCACCCTCAGCGTCGTCCGCGCGCTCGACGATCGCCGCTGTGGCGACGTCGCCGAAGATGAAGTGACTGTCGCGGTCGCGGAAGTTGAGATGGCCGGAGCAGATCTCCGGATTGACCATCAGCACCGCATCGACCGAACCGCCGCCGACGAAGTCCGCCGCGGTCTTCAGTCCGAATGTCGCCGACGAGCAGGCGACGTTCATGTCGAACGCGAAGCCGCCGAGGCCGAGCGCGGCCTGCACCTCGATCGCCATTGCCGGGTAGGCGCGCTGCATGTTGGAACAGGCGCACAGCACCGCGCCGATCTTCTCGCGCGGCTTGCCCCAGCGCTCGAGCGCTTGCTCGGCTGCCTTCACGGCGATCTCGGCCAGGATCGACAGTTCCTTGTTCGGTCGCTCCGGGATCACCGGGCGCATGATCGCCGGATCGATGATGCCGGGCTTGGCGACGACGTAGCGCGACTTGATGCCCGACGCCTTCTCGATGAACTCCGACGACGACGGCGCGAGCGGCTCCAAGGTGCCGGCCGCGATCGCGTCGGCATTGGCCGCGTTGAAGTTCGCCACATAGGTGTTGAAGGCCTCGACCAGCTCCGCGTTGGAAATGCTGTCGGGCGGGGTGTAGAGGCCGGTCGCGGCGATGACGGCAGGGCGCACGGAAAGCTCCGGTCACGAAGGCTGAGTGAGAGGACCGCCGGCCGAAAGCGATCCGTCGCGCCCCGCCGGGATCCGACGCCGAACGGCCGCCGTCTTCTTTGACGCCGGACAAAAGGCGGCAGCGGCCGGATCGTCCGTTGGTCGAGCGCGGTCGCGGGCAGGGCGCGCTGGCGTTCTGGCCGGCGCGGGCCGATGCGGTATGAAACGGCCTGCGGCGAAACACAAGCAGATTGCCCACCAAACAGGCGCTAAATTGCGCTGCAGTGCGGCTGTTCAGCCGAGGTAAGGAGACCGCCGATGAAATCCGGACATCTGCTGCAGCCCCTGCCGCCGGCCGGTCCCGACGAAGCGCTCGATACGCTGCTGGCCCGCGGCGGCGTCCGCATCGAACGGATCGTCTCGTTCGGCCAGTCGAGTCCCGAGGACTTCTGGTACGATCAGTCCGAAGACGAGTTCGTCGTGCTGCTCTCCGGCTCCGCAACTCTCCGCTTCGACGACGGACGCGACGTCGCGCTGCTGCCCGGCATCTGGGTCGATATCCCCGCCCACTGCCGCCACCGCGTCGAGGCGACGGACGAGGGCGAGCCGACGGTGTGGTTGGCGGTGTTCTGGCCGGTCGAGGTGCAAGTGAGTACGTAGCGGTGTCGCGCGCGTAGTCGTTGCGGCTTTGCTAGCAACCTTGGCCAGCGGAGCGAAGATTTGGTCTAGCAACTACATCCTCTTCGTCATTCCAGGCGCGAGCGCCCGGGATGACCGCGCATGATCCTGCTCAGCATCTTACGCGCGGCATGTGCTGCTCAAGACATCTCGAGAGAGATGATTGTCGGGTCGAACCCGGCAATGACATGGAGCTAGCGATGCACCTGCTGCCACCTGACGGTTAGTCGTCGTTGCAAAGGTGTCACGCGGCGAAACACCAGTTGTGACGTGGTGAAACAGCTCGCTGCTCGACCCGCAAGTGAGGCAAAATCCGCTTCCTGCAAGCCGGAACGATCCCTCGTGCAATCGATTAGGCACGCAGGCGGGGCTATCGGATAGCAGAGGGAGATTCAAATGGCAGGCCAAATCGATGGCAAGCGCGTACTCATTCTCGCCACTAACGGCTTCGAGCAGTCGGAACTGGAAACGCCGCGCGATCGGCTGAAGGCGGCCGGTGCGCAGGTCGACATCGTCTCGCCCGAGCAAGGCGAAATCAAAGGTTGGGACACGAAGGACTGGGGTCGGCCGGTGAAGGTCGACAAGCAGCTCGGCTCGGTGAAGGCGGATGATTATGACGCGATCGTGTTGCCCGGCGGCCAGATCAACCCGGACCTGCTACGCGTCAATCAGGACGCGCTGAAGTTGATCAAGTCGTTCTTCGACGCCGGCAAGACCGTCGCGGCGATCTGCCACGCGCCTTGGCTGCTGATCGAAACCGGCATCGCCAAGGGGCGCAAGATGACGTCCTACAACTCGATCAAGCAGGACGTGATCAACGCCGGCGCGAAGTGGGAAGATTCCGCGGTGGTGACCGACAACGGCGTCATCACGTCGCGTAATCCCGGCGACCTCGAGGCCTTCTCGAACAAGATCATCGAAGAGATCCGTGAAGGTCGCCACCAGCGCAAGGCGGCGTAATCTCGACGCGAATCCTTAGTCCAAGACGACAAAACCGCGCCGGTTGCATCGGCGCGGTTTCACTTTGATGGGACCGGAAATCGTGCGGCGAAACTTCGCTGCCGGCGATCCTCAGCCCAATCGGCGACGCCGCTGCAGCAGGCGTGCGGTGCTTTCAGCGCGGACCGGGATCGGCTGCGGAATCAAGCCAGCCGGCATCCGCTTGCCACGGTCGCTGCCGCGCCAGTCGGTGCCCATGGCCATGATAGCCGAGCCCATCGCGGCGCTGCCGAAGGTGATGACGAACCCGAACAGCAACAGGCCGAAGGCGGTGCCGGGTGATGCATCGGCAAGGATCAGCTCGCGCAGATGGCCGGGATTGACCCACATCAGACCGCCGATCAGCAGCACGGCGAGGCAGATTCCCGCCGCCAGATTGATCGCCAGCAGCCGGAACAATGGTTGTCGCAAGAGCGGGCGAGACATGATGCGGTCCTCATTTCTCGCCGGCATGCCAATGGCGGCAGCCGGGACAGGCAAGCGGCGGCAGTCAGGTCGATCGATCCGCGGCGCGCCCGTCGTTCATCCGCCGATCATGTTGGCTGCCGTCAAGTATGGCGCTCCGCGAATATGGGCGTCCGGGGCGCGCCTCGCAACGGCGATGGGGAAATGCTAGATTCGCCGCATTGTCATAGCAATCCGCATCAATACGCATCCTGAATAATCCCTTCCGCTCGGAGAACAGCGTCAGATGGTCAACCTGCGTCCTGCCCTCGCCACCTGCGCCGCCATTGCCGCGCTCTTTGCCGCCGCTCCCGCGCAGGCCGCGCGCTGTGGCGGTGATTTCAACACTTTCGTGTCCAGCATCTCGGCCGAGGCCGCGCAGGCGGGCATTTCGCAGAACGTGATCGCGCAGGCGCTCGGCGGCGTGACGCCGGATCCGGCGGTGCTCGCGTTCGATCGCCGTCAGCGCGGCACCTTCAACAAGACCTTCGAGCAATATGTCGCGACCCGCGTTGGGCCCGGCCGCATCAAGACCGGCAAGGCGATGATGTTGCGGAACGCCTCGCTGCTGTCGCGGATCGAGCAGCGCTTCGGTGTGCCGCCGCAGATCCTGGTGGCGATCTGGGGATTGGAGTCGGATTTCGGCAAGGGCGACATGGGCAAGCTGCCGGTGTTCCGCGTGCTCGCCACGATGGCGCACGATTGCCGCCGCACCGATCTCTTCCAGGGCGAATTGCTGGCCGCGCTGAAAATCGTCGATCGCGGCGACCTCACGTTGCGCGATATGGTCGGCGCCTATGCGGGCGAAATCGGGCAGACCCAGTTCCTGCCGTCGTCCTACATCAAATACGGCGTCGATTTCGACGGCAACGGCCACGTCGATCTGCGGCACAGCGTGCCGGACGTGCTGGCCTCGACCGCCAATCTGCTGAAGACCAACGGCTGGAAGGCTGGTGGCTCTTACGAAGAAGGCACGCCGAACTTCGAGGCGATGCGCGAATGGAATCGCGCGCTGGTCTATCGCAAGACGATCGCTTACTTCGCCGATCAGCTCGCCAGTCCATAGGACCAGCGAGCAGGCGCGCGGGCCGCGAGGCCCCCGGAGGCTTTACTTGCTGGCCTGGACCACGCGCTTGATCTGATCGAGCGTGAAGGTCTGGGCGCCGATCGACAGCAGCGGCGGCGACTTCGACAGATCGACCGAGCTGATCGTGCCCTGGATCTGGGTCGAGACCGTCGCGGTCTGGCCCGCCGCGTCGGTCGCGACGACCGACAATGCATAGTCGCCTTCCGGCCATTTGGTGCCGTCATTGCCACGGCCGTCCCAGGTGAAGCCCTGGTTGTTGCCGGCGTTGAGGGTGAACTTGCCGGTGTACACGGTCTGCCCGGTCGAGCTCTGGATCGAGACCTGTGCGGTGACGGGCTTGTCGGTGGACAGCGACCAGCCGGCGGTCTTGCCGTCGAAATGCGACTTGCTGCCGTCTACCACTGCCTCAGCGCCGACGAAATTGATCGCCTGCGAAGCCTGCGCGGTCGTCTGCAGCTTGAGCAGCGATGCCAGCGTCTCGTTGCCCTTGAGCTGCTGTTCGACGCCGGCGAACTGCACGAGCTGCTGGGTGAACTGGTTGGTGTCCAGCGGGTCCATCGGGTTCTGGTTCTTGAGCTGCGTCGTCAGCAGCGTCAGGAACGTCTGAAAATTGTCCGCGATGCCAGGGCTCGATGATCCCGACGAACCCGAGCTGGTCGGGGTGTAGTTCGCGTTGGGTGCCGAATAAGGCGTCGTCCCAGTGCTTGCTTCGACCGACATGGTGGCGACCTCCTCAGATCCTGATATCGACGCCGCCGCTCGCACTGAGCATGCGGCCGTAGCTGCGTCCGGCGGTCATCGCCGGAGACAGGTCCTCGTCCTTGATCACCAGCCGCTGCGCATGGCGGCCGCTGTCCTGCTGCTGCTGTCCCTGCTGACCGGATGACGACTGGTCGCGCAGGCTGAATTGCAGTCCGCTGTCGCTGGTCTTGAGGCCGGCGTTGTCGAGCGCGCGCTGCAACTGGGTCTGATCCTGGCGCAGCATCGCCAGTGTCTCGGGCTTCTCGACCGTCAGATGCGACGTCACCTGGCCGTGACGGTCGACCTCGATGCGGACATCGATGCGGCCGAGCTCGGCGGGGTCGAGCCTGATCTCGAACCGGCTGTTGCCCGCATTGGCGCGTGCCGCGATGGTGACGGCGAGATCCTGCACCGCGACCGGCACGTTGGTGGCGAGCGCCGCGGTGAGCTGCGGTGCCGCCGCGGTCTGCTGGGTGAGGGTCGAGGCCTGGATCGGTTGGGCCGTCTGCACCTGCGGCTGCAGCGCGCTCGGATCCGGAGCAGTCTGCGCGTCGGCGTGATGCTGATGCGTGGCCGCCGGCTTGGGCTGATCTGCCAGCTGATCGACTGCGGCGCCGGTCGTATCGGCCGGTTTCGCCTGCGCATCCTGCGGCTTCGCCGTATCGGCGTGAGCCGGAGCGTGGGGCGCTGGGGTGGCGGGCGCGGCGTCGGTGCTGGCCGGCGTCTTGATGGTCGCCGCCGGATCGGTTTTGGCCGTGGCGTCGGTGGCCTTGCCGGCATTCGGCTGGGCCGCCAGCATCGCCGCGAGCTTCGGATCGGTCGTCACGTCGGTCGCCGTCGCCGGCGCTGGCGTGGTGGTGGCGGTCTCGGCTGGCAGTCCGGTCGCGGTGGCATCCGCGATGGTCGCCTGCGCCTTCAGTGCGGCAGCTGCGGCAATGCTGAGCGGTCCGCCGCTGGCGGTCGCGTCCGTGGCTCCTTCGATCGGCACGCCCGCCGCACCGGTCGGAGTCGGTGGCGCGACGGTCGGGACCACGACCGGAACCACCGGCTGGGCCGCAGCAGTGGTATCAGCGGACTGGCTCTGGTCGGCCGTCTTGCTGTCGGACGTGTCCTTGCTGTCGCCGGCCTTGGTTTTGTCGGCAGTCTTGCTGTCGTTCCCGGTCGTCGCCTTGCTGTCGCTTGCAGCCTTCGTGGTCGACGTCGAATCCGTCTTAGTCGTGTCGGTCCGTACGGGCTGCGCCGCGGTGCTGTCGTCTCGGCGGTCGCGTGGGCTGGTCTGATCGGTGCTGTCGTTGCGACGCGGACGGAATGCGCGATCGTCGGCATTGCTGGCGGAGCGGCTGTCCGGAGTTGGCGCCGGCTGGGAACTTGCGGCATCCGCAGTATTGCTGTCGACCAGCGACGCAAAGCTCTCGGTCGGCGCGGCCCGATCCTGACGGGGCGCGCTCCGCTGGGCCGGGGCTGCGGTCGAGGCAATTTCTGAAGGAGCGTTCAACACAGGCATGCTCTCACACTGTTCCGTGGCTCTATCAGCAAGGAGCGGGCCAGCGGTGCCGGAGCCAAAAAGATGAGTAATTTCAACGTTGCAATTGGCGGCAGGACCAGAATGGCCGGGTCGGGAAGGGCGCGCTTTCTGCCCTCCCGGCAAGAATTGCCCGAGCCTTCCGGGAAACCCAAGGTCGGCGCATTGCGCCCCCGGAAGGCCACCTATATTAAAGACCCGCACCATCGACGTTCGCGGAAACTGAGTTTCGGCTTCCAAAACAGGCGGAAGGAATGGTCGCGGCGGGACGGCCGCGATCGCAGCGTATGACTGACACCATGCTCAACAGCCTGGATCTGGAAGGCCGCCCGCAGGACACGCGCGTGGTGGTGGCGATGTCGGGCGGCGTCGACTCGTCGGCGACGGCTGCGCTGCTGAAGTCGCAAGGCTATGATGTCGTCGGCATCACGCTACAGCTGTACGATCATGGCGCTGCCATGCACCGCAAGGGTGCGTGCTGCGCCGGGCAGGACATCCACGACGCCCGCATGGTGGCCGAGCGCATCGGCATCCCGCATTACGTGCTCGACTACGAAAGCAAGTTTCGCGAGTCGGTGATCGACAGCTTCGCCGACAGCTACGCGTCGGGCGAAACCCCGGTGCCGTGCATCGAGTGCAATCGCTCGGTGAAATTCCGCGATCTCCTAGCGACCGCGCGCGAGCTCGGCGCGTCGGCGCTCGCCACCGGTCACTACGTCTCGTCGCGTCGCCTGCCGGACGGATCGCGCGCGCTGGTGTGCGCCGCCGATCGCGACCGCGACCAGAGCTACTTCCTGTTCGCCACCACGCGCGAGCAACTCGACTTCCTGCGCTTCCCGCTCGGCGACATGACCAAGCCGCAGACCCGCGAACTGGCGCGGCAGTTCGGCCTGTCGGTCGCCGACAAGCACGACAGCCAGGACATCTGCTTCGTGCCGACCGGCCGCTACACCGACATCGTCGAGCGCCTGAAGCCGAACGCGATGGAGCCGGGCGACATTGTCGATCTCAACGGTCGCGTGCTCGGCAGCCATCCGGGCATCGTGCATTTCACCGTCGGTCAGCGCCGAGGTCTCGGCATCGCGTCGCGCGCGCCGCTGTATGTGCTGCGGCTCGATGCCGCCACCCGGCGTGTCGTCGTCGGCCCGCGCGAGGCGCTGCGGATGGAGCGCATCGTGCTGCGCGACGTCAACTGGATCGGCGACGGTGCGCTCGATCAGGCAGTCGGTGACGGCCTCGAACTGTTCGTGCGGGTGCGCTCGACGCGCGCGCCGCAGCCGGCATGGCTGCGCGCCGTGGGCGGCGGCTATGAAGTCGAACTCGTCGCCGGCGAAGAGGGCGTTTCGCCCGGTCAGGCCTGCGTGTTCTACGACGCGGCCGAAGGGCAGGCGCGCGTGCTCGGCGGCGGCTTCATCAAGAGCGCCGCGCCGCGATTGGTTGGAGATGGCGCGCGCGAGCCCGCGGAATCGCCCGCGCTGGCGGCGATGCGCGGCTAAGGAATTTCGGGGCAGATCATGGGGAACGATATCGATCGCGCAGGCGTCGCGAAGGCGTATGCGCGTTGGGCACCGATCTACGACATGGTGTTCGGCAAAGTATTCGACAGCGGCCGGCAGTCGACCATCGCGGTCGCGGATGCGATCGGCGGCCGGGTGCTCGACGTCGGCGTCGGCACCGGATTGTCGCTGTCGGACTATTCGCCGACCACCAAGCTGTGCGGCGTCGATATTTCGGAGCCGATGCTGCGCCGGGCGCATGAGCGCGTCCGCACGCTGAACCTCACCAATGTCGAAACGCTGGCCGTCATGGACGCGAAGAACCTCGCGTTCCCGGACGGCTTCTTCGACGCGGTCGTGGCGCAATACGTCATCACCGCGGTGCCGGATCCGGAAGCGACGCTGGACGATTTCGTCCGCGTGCTGAAGCCGGGCGGCGAACTGATCCTGGTGAACCACATCGGTGCCGAAAGTGGGCCCCGCAAAGTGTTCGAGCTGGCCTTCGCGCCGCTGGCGCGCCGGCTGGGCTGGCGTCCGGAGTTTCCGTGGGCGCGGCTGGTGAACTGGGCCAAGCGCCACGGCGGCGTGGAACTGGCCGAGCGGCGGCCGATGCCGCCGATGGGGCACTTCTCCTTGATCCGCTACCGAAAGCTCTGACGCGGATCCCGGAACTGCGCGGCGGCAGGGTCGTTGTCGCGCATGACCAGGAAAATCGCACTCGCATTCGCCTGTCTGATGATGGCTTCGGGGCCAACGCTCGCGCAGGCGCCGCCGAAGACACCCGCGAACCCGGCCCAGACGCCGGCGACGCAATGCCCGCCAGGCGCCGCCCGGATCAATCCTCCCGGGACCGCCGCGCCAGGAGCGACGACCGGCCAGACGCAGGAGCCGCTCGGCGACAAGTTGGCCAGGTCGGACGGCGTGCTGTGCCCGCCGGCCGGCGTCGATCCCGAGATGCACACGCCGGCGCCCGACTCCGGCACGATGCGCGTGATCCCTCCGCCGGGCTCGCCGGGCGGCGATCAAAGCGTTCAGCCGAAGTAAGTTTTTGGCATGTGAAGGGCGGGCGGCGATTGCTTGACAGCAAGCCGCCCGCCTCCTTATATGCCGCGCGTTCGCATCGGTGCCCACAAGACACCGCCGAACCGCCGTGGCGGGGTAGCTCAGCTGGTTAGAGCACGGGAATCATAATCCTGGGGTCGGGGGTTCAAGTCCCTCTCCCGCTACCACATCCCTCAGAAACCACATTTGCGACCGCCGACCGCGTCGCGACCAAATAGATAGGCGAGGGAAGCTGGATCTTCTCCGTACCCTCCCTTCTCGTTTATCGAAGCGCCTTATTCGAGTTCGGGCTGCGCATGTACAGCTTGATGCAGAACGTCAGTTGCTCGAGGCCGTCGGGATTGGCGCTGGTGCCTTCACCTGGGTCATCAGGTCGTCGTTCCACTTACCATCGACTTTGAAATTCGCGCTGGCGCCGAGTTCGACCCCCTCGATCAGATTGTGGTTCAGGTAGGTGTACAGGCCCGGCTGCTTGAAGGTGTAGAGCGCGGCGCCGGCAGAGCCGCCCCGGATGAACCAGGTCTCCAGATTGGTCTCCGGCGCATTGGAGAATTTTCCGGTCTCCCAGACGTAGTCTCCATGGCCGCCGATCAAGTGCGGACGGGTGTCACGATTGGCCTGCGAATGGACGATCAGTACGGTTGCGCCGACTTTGGCCGTCATGGCGTGGTCGCCGGTGAGCGCACCGACACGGCCATTGAAGACGAGGTGGGTTGGTATGAGTTTGCGCATCACCTCGCGGGTGTCGAAATAGGCCTCGGCAGGCGACCCGTAGGTCTTGTAATTTCCCTGCTCGTCTTTTGGTACATAAAGGTCTTGTTCGCCGATGTAGTAGATGCGGTCGTAGTGAAGCGGCTTGCCTGATCCGTCCTTCAGGCCGTCTCGCGGCAGGACCATGATTGCGCCGTTCATGCCAGACACGACATGCCACGGAATCATCGTGCCGCCTGGCGCGCAATGATAAACGAATACGCCGGCGCGGTCGGCCTTGAAGCGTAGAACGACCTGTTCGCCGGGATTGACCAGCGTCAGTGCTCCACCGCCCAGCCCGCCCGTCGCGGCATGCAGATCGATATTGTGAGGCATGGTATTGCTGGCTGGATTGACCAGAGTCAGCTCGACATAGTCACCTTGATGCACCACCATCATGGGGCCCGGAATCGAGCCGTTGAAGGTCATGGCCTGGAATTTCGTGCCTTCTTCGTCGATGACGATTTCCTTTTCGTGCACCACTAGTTTGAATTCGACAATCTTGGGCGCGTCTTTCGTTGTCTGCTCATGTGGGTGGACAAAAGGCGGCGCGATCAGATCGATGCTCTGACGCTGCAATTTGGTGGCGTCGTCGGCAGCGGAGGGCTTGGCCAGTACGCTGAGCGTCAACGTGATGACGACGGCGCCCAGCAGAATATCCCTGCGGGTCATCATGGTCGTTATCCCTATCTCATCGAAATGCGGAGCAGTCAGGCTGCGCTCGTCGCGGCATGGTTGTCTATGGTTGGCGATACCCGGAATCGATCGTCGTAAAATTCAGGTAAAGTGAATTTGCGTAGTTCGTCATGACTCATGCTCGAATCCTCTTTCGAGGATCCAGCGTGCGTTGTTAGCCGTAAGCGGCCTCAGTTCGCTGGTATTCAACGAGGGGCACACGGCATCGTAGGTCGCCCGTAGCGGCGCGGGCTGCCGATCACCAACCGTCCGCAAAACGGCGGACGGTGGCCATCAGCCAGCGGAGCGCCTTCGAACTCTCGATGTCATTAAGCAGTGATCGACTGGCGGCCTGGCGAGGTGCCCGATTGTTTGGGCGGAACGGCGCGGCACGCGATCCGCCCCTGTCCCCGCGAGGCGCGAACGAACGGGCTGCCTTCGGAGCGGCGTGGGTGCTCGGCGTAGGGGCGGCCGATCGCGACAGCACGGTTCGGCAACGAGGACGTCTCAGGTGGCTGCGCAAGTTCAGCCCCGACATCGTTGGCATCGAAATTGCTTAAATTAAATCGAACTTAGAGGTCGATCGCTGCTTCCTGTTTTCGGTAGAGAGTCGAGGCTATGAGTTACTCGCCACAGACCCTAAGCCAAGTGTTCAGGCGAAAGATGGAACGAGCGACTGATTTTTCATCAGCGCTCGACTCTTTGATGGAAGTCTCGGCAGATCTTGGATTTACACAGGTCCTCTACGCTTATCTGCCGCGGCCGGCACGACTGCCGAACGGCGAATGGCTCCCGCTGAAACTCAACGTCCGTAATTTTCCGACGGGCTGGGAGAGCGGTTGGGACAAGTTCATGCGCGTGGATCCTTACTACCGTGCATGCTTCAGCGGCACGATGCCTTTGGAATGGTCCGACGTGCAGCAAAGCCCAAGCCTGTCTTCGGAGCAGAAAGCTGCCTGCGACTACTTGAACGATTTCGGGTTGTCGCGCGGCATCACCGTTCCGGTCCATCTTCCGGGAGGCCGGTTCGGCGTCGTCAGCGCGATTTCTGATCGGACCTGTGGCAACTGGGCGAGTGTTCGGGAGACTGCGCGCGACCCGTTACTTTGGCTCACCCACGCATTCACGCAGTTCGTGCTCGAGCATGGCCTGGAAGATCAGATCGACACGGTCGCGTCCGCCGCTCTGTCGCCGCGCGAGATCGAGTGTCTGACCTGGGCGTCGGAAGGCAAGACGGATGCGGATACGGCGGTCATCATCGGTCGGTCGGTCGAGACGGTGCGCATGCACATGAAGAACGCCATCCGAAAACTCGAGACCTGCAACCGGGCGCAGGCCGTGTCGGTCGCCACCCAGATGGGCTTGATCACGTCCTCGTCCCGGTAATCAAATCGCCAGATAGCGCGCTGCGGCCTCCGGGTCGCTCAGTTCGTCAGGCTGTAATTCACCGGTCACCGCGCCTTTATCCATCACGACGCATCGGTCGGCGACTGCGCGGATCAGATCCAGATTCTGCTCGACGATCAGAACCGTCAGGCGCTCGTCTTCACGAAGCCGCCGAATGATGCGGCCGATGTCCTGGATGATGTTGGGCTGCACGCCTTCGGAGGGCTCGTCGAGCAGGATGATGTCGGGCCGGCCCGCGAGGATCCGGCCGATCGCGAGCTGTTGCTGCTCGCCGCCGCTCATCGAGCCCGCAAGCTGTGACAGGCGCTTTTCGAGGATCGGAAAGAAACCGAAGACGCGCTCCAGATTGGGCTTCTCCGCATCGCCCACCCGCACGCCGAGCGCGAGGTTCTCGGCGACAGTCAAGCGGGTGAAGACGTCACGGCCTTGCGGGACGTAGCCGATACCCAGGCGGGATCGGCGCGTGGAGTCGAGGCGGGTGACGTCGATTCCGCGAAAGCGGATCGCTCCGGTCAGCGCCGGGATCTCTCCGATGATCGTGCGCATCAGCGTCGTCTTGCCGACGCCGTTGCGTCCGATGACGGCGACGATTTCGCCGGTCGAGATCTGGAGCGAGATGTTGTTGACGACCTTGACCCGCCCGTAGCCGGACTGGAGTGACGAGATCATGAGTTGCGGATCCGGCACGGGCATCAGGCGGCTCCCAAATAGATGCGGCGGACCTCTTCGTTGGCGGCAATCTCGTCGAACTCGCCCTGAGCGAACAGCCGGCCATAGTGCAGTACGCTGGTGCGTGCCCGCAGGCTCCGAATGAAGCCCATGTCGTGTTCGATGACGATCACCGTCATGCCCGACGCATTGAGATGGCGGATGAGGTCGGCGGTGCGGGCGGTTTCTTCGACAGAGAGGCCTGCGGCGGGTTCGTCGAGCAGCAACAGGTCCGGGTCGGCGGCGATCGACAGGCCGATCGAGAGCCATTGTTGTTGGCCATGCGACAGATAGCGAACCGGAAGGTCCTCGGTGCCGGCCAGCCCGACGCGCGCGAGCACGGCCGCGGCCCGCGCCGGAATTTCTGATTTCGGGTGATTTCTGCGCAGCGGTACGAACAGATTTTGCAGTCCCGTCAGTTCGGCGAACAGGCTGATGTTTTGAAACTTGACCGAAAGCCCGCGACGCGCGCGGCGAAACGCCGGCAGTCGCGTGACATCCTCGCCCTTGTAGATGATCTGTCCGGTGGTCGGACGCTCGACTCCGATCAGCGTCTTGAAGAACGTGCTCTTGCCGGCCCCGTTGGGCCCGACAACGCAATGGATCTCGCCCTGCCGGATCGACAGCGACAATCCGTTCAGCGCGCGGACGCCGCCATAGACCTTGTGAACGTCTCGCGCTTCCAGAATGACGTCGCTCATAGGCGGGCTCCCGGCCCCGTGGGCGCCGGCCGCGCGGCGGTCGCTTGCCCAGTGCGTCGGGCGGAGATCTTGCTCAACCAGGCGCCGATCGTTGCGAATACTCCCTCGGGTGCGGCCAGCATTGCGCCGACGAGGATGAAGCCGAGCACGAGCAGCGAAATCTCGCCCCAGGTTGCGAGTTCGATCGAGATACAGCTCAGCGCCAGCGTCGAGATCGCCACGGAGGTGAGATCCTTTCGCCCGCCGACCGCGACCCAGATCACGACCAGGATGTTGGGGCCGACGCTGAAGCCGTCGGGGTGGATGTAGGTGCCCCAGGCCGTGTACAGCGCACCGGCCAATCCCGCGATGGCCGCGGACAGCGTGAACACGGCGAACTGGATCAGCCGCACGTCGTAACCGAAGGTTTCGGTGCGTTGCTCATCCTCGCGCACGGCGACCAGCAGATAGCCGAAGCTCGAATTCACCAGCCAGCGCAAACCGAGGTAGATCGCGACCAGCGCACCCAGCGCGACCCAATAGAACCCCGCGCCGCGCCCGTCGATTTCGATGCTGTGCCGGCCGATGCCGAAGGTGAGGCTCGGAATGGCGGGATCGCTCGGCGTCGCCGGTCCGAGGCCGTTCATGCCGCCGAGATACGCGCCGCCGATCGCATAGGTCGGGTCGGCGGTCTGCCGCATGAACAGACCGAGCAGCAGCGATACGACCAGCATCAGGATCGCCACATAGACGCCCTTCAAGCGGCCGTAGAACATCAACGCGCCGACGGCCATTGCGAGCAAAGCGGGCGCAATCGCTCCGGCGATCACCGCGCTGACGCTTTCGCCCGTGGTCTCGATCAGATTGATGCCGACGATGCCGTAGGCGTAGCCGCCGATGCAGAAGAACGCAGCCTGACCGAGGCTCAAGATGCCGGCATAGCCCCATATCAGGCACAGGCTGAGTGCCAGAATCGCCGAGATGAGGAAGTTACTGGCGGTCAGGATCTGGTAGCGCGAAGCCACCAGCGGCAAAAGCGCGAAGGCCGCGAGACCGACGAGCCAGAGCGCCCAGAACATGCGGGAATTGCCGAGCGTCTGCGGCCCATTCAGGTTCGATAGCAGGGAGCGGATGCGGGAGACGGTCATCATTCTCATCGCGCCATCTTGCGGGCTTGGCGCTTCTGCACGAAATCAGAGATCCCCGACGGCATCGTCAGCAGGCCGATCAGGGCGGCCGCCATGATCGAAATGTATCCGACGTACTGATTGAAGACGTTCGCCGCGATGGTCTGGACGCCCGCCAGATAGACGGCGGCATAGATCAGGCCGAGAATTGCATTGGCGCCGCCGCCCATCACCACGGTGATGAACGCCATCGGCGTGTAGGTCTGTCCAAAGAAGGGCGAGACGGCCGCAGTCTGCGCGAACATCGCACCGGCGATGCCGCCGAGGCCTGCGCCGATCGCGAAGGTTGCGGTGTAGACCCGCGTCACGTCGACTCCGAGTGCCGCCGCCATCCTTGGTTTCTCCATGGCGGCACGAGCGGCGACGCCGAACGGGGTGAATCGAAACAGCGCCCAGGTCGAGGCGATCAAGGCGATCGCAGTCGCGAACATCACCATGCGGTAGACGCCAAAGGAGAAGCCGCCGACGCTGAAGCTGCCGAACGGCGTCGGCATGTTCATGACCGACGGCCCGAGCAGCAGCAGGGTGCCCTGGCTCATGATCAGGCTGAGCCCCCAACTCACCACCAGCGAGGACAAAAGCTGATTGTAGAAGTGACGGATCACCAGCCGCTCCATCACGATGCCGGCGAAAGCGGCGGCCGCGCCAGCCGCCGCGATGGCGATCGGGGCAGGCGCACCCGCATGAAACACTGCGGATGCCACATAGGCGCCGATCATCATCAGTTCGCCGTGGGCCATGTTGATGACGCCCATCATGCCGTAGATCAGGATCAGGCCGGCCGCCGCCAGCATCAGGAAGGCGATGTTGTCGAAGTACTGATACAGCCAGCTGAAAATCTGCCCCGACCATTCCATTCCGTCGACTCCGTCTGATCGAATGGCCTCGCGCCGAAATTTCGGTCCGGCGCGAGGGTGTGCATGGAAAGATCCGAGTTACTTGGCCAGATACTTCTTCCACTCCGGATTGTCCGGCGGAAGAAACTGGCGGTTTGGCGCCTTTTTGGTCATGTCGACGCCGATCCCGGACAGAAACTGTGGCTCCGTCAGACCGAGGTCCGACACCAGCTTCAACGAGTGATCATCATTGACCTTGAACAGGTAGGTGTGCATCGCCGCGTGATGCTGCTTGCCGCGCATGGTCCAGGGACCACCGGGCGCGTCCGGCAGCGAGATGTCGCTTTCGAGCGCGGCGATCGTCTTCTCGGTGTCAGTGCTTCCGGCCTTCTTCCACGCTTCAGCCATGGCCTTCACCGCCACGTAAGCGAACGCGGCGTGCTCGTTGACGTAAGGCGTGTTCGGGAACATCGCGCGGATCTTGCCGGCGAACGCCTTACTGGTTTCGCCGGGCACGTCCTCGATATAAGCGGGCGGAACGTACAGATTGGCGAGCGACGGCGCCGCGAAGCGCTTGTGCTCGTAGCCGTCGGAGATGGTGACGTTGGACCAGACCGGCGTCTTGAGGCCGGCCGCCTGCGCCTGCGGATAGAACTGCACCTGGTCGGCGCCGACAAGGCAATGCACCTGAAAGTCGGGATTCACAGCCTTGATTTTGTCGATCGTCGCCTGCCACTGCGACACGCCGAATGGAAAATACTCTTCCATTTCGATCTTGCCGCCGGCGAGCCCGGCCGCCACGCGGACCCACTGACCGATGGCGCGGCAGAACTTGTAGTCGGCGCCGATGAAGGTCATCTTCGGACCGATCTTCTCCACCATGTACTTGATCGCCGGAAGCACCTGCTGCTCCGGCGTCGGCCCGGAGAAGAATGAATAATGGTCGGCGATGCCGCCTTCGCCCTGGTTGTTGTGCCAGTAGATCGTCTTGTTGCGGACCACTTCCTTGCGAGCCGCCTCACGTTCGGCGCCTGTGTAGCCCGCCATCACCACGTCGGCCTGGTTGTCGAACACGCAGCGCTGCGCCAGTTCCTGATATCGCTTGATGTCCGACTGACCATCGTATGAGACCAGATCGATCAGCTTCTTCTTGCCGTCGACCTCGATACCTCCGGCGTCGTTGATTTCCTTCACGGCCAGCTTGTAGCCGTAGGTCTTCGGCGTCGACATGATCGAGAAGTCGCCGGACACGTCGTCGATCGTGCAGAGCGTGATCTTGTCCTTCGCGGCCATTGCGGGCGTCACTGCAGCCGCGCCGACGAGTGTCGAGACTGTAAGGAGTGAGGACGAGAAACCGCGTCGGAGCTGGGCTTTCATCGATATCGCCTTCCTGCTGATGGGAATGATGGCGCGGAACGCTAACGGGCGGGAGCCGCGCCAGCACGCTACCCAAAAGGGGAGTTGTCGCGTTTGCGGCGTCGGCCTTCAATCCGCGGCAGGTGTCGCGGGAGCTTTCAAAGAGATCGCCCCCGCGACGGACCAGCTGCTTACCGGAGGGCTCGTATGAAGAAGCTGTTCGCAGGCTCGTCGATGGTCGCTGTCCTGGCACTGGCGCCCGGACTGGCGCTGGCCCATCCCGGGCTGGATCACTTCCACACTGTCGCTGGTGGCGTCCTGCATCCGCTCACGGGTCTCGACCACGTGCTCGCCATGGTGGCGGTCGGCCTGCTGGCCGCGCAGCTCGGCGGCCGGGCATTGTGGATTACGCCGCTCGGCTTCGTGTCGATGATGCTGGTCGGCGCGATGCTGGGGATGGCGCACATCACCGTGCCCTTCGCCGAGCTCGGAATTGCTCTTTCGGTGATTGTCTTCGGGCTCATCCTTCTGCTCGGAATCGGTCTGCCGACGATCGGCGCAGCGGCGCTGGTGGGGTTCTTCGCGATCTTTCACGGCTACGCGCACGGCAGGGAAATCCCCGCCGCTGCCGAGACGGTGAGCTACGCCGCAGGCTTCGTGCTCGCCACCGGACTGCTGCACGGCGTCGGCATCGCGCTAGGGCTGCTGGCGCGGGAGGCGACTGTCTCGTTGCGGCCGCGGTTGTTTCGCGCGGCCGGCGCGACCGTGACTGTCGCCGGCATGGCGCTGCTTGCCGGGGCGCTCTGACGTCGCCGCGCTGCCGTCCGGACAGCGCCACGCCTTTCAGCATCTTGCGCCGCCGCTGCGCGGCTTTGGGTTCGAAGCAGGACAGAGACCATGCACCTGACACTCCGCGAAGAGGAACGCATTCAGATCTGGGCCGCGGCCGAGATGGCTCGCCGCCGGCTCGAGAAGGGCGTCCCGTTGAATTATCCGGAAGCCGTCGCGGTGATCAGCGACGAGATCCTCGAGCGCGCCCGCGAAGGCGTCATTCCGATGTTGACCGACATGATGGAATACGGCGCGACGATCCTGAAGCGGGAGCATGTGATGACCGGCGTTCCGGAGATGCTCACGATCCTTCAGGTCGAAGCACTGTTTCGCGACGGCACCAAGCTGGTGACCGTCATGAATCCGATCCGCGATTAAGGGCGACGTCCGTCGTCGTGAACCCAGCCGGAGAGCTTTTATGGCAAGCAAATGGACACGCCCGCCGATCCCGACATCGATCGTCCCTTCGGAAGCGTTCGAGGTCGGGGAGCCGGAGAAGTGCGGCGCGATCGACTTCGCCGACGGCGACATCGAGATCAACTTCGGGCGTCGTGTGATTGAACTGGTGCTGGTCAACACCGGCGACCGGCCCGTCCAGATCGGCGCGCACTATCATCTTGCCGAATGCAACAGGGCGATGGCGTTCGATCGCGAGGCCGCGTTCGGCATGCGGCTCGATATCCCGAGCGGCACAGCCGTTCGCTTCGAACCCGGACAGAGTCGAAAGGTCCAGCTGACCACCTACGAAGGCCGCCAGGTCGCGCTCGGCATGAACAACATGACCAACGGGTCGGTTCGGTCGCAAATCATCAAGGATCTGTCGATGCAGAACCTGAAGGCCCACGGTTTTTGCTTCGAAGGCGAGCGGTTCAAGTCGCGGACGCGTGCCGACGATCGGTTCGCGCCGGCCAAGCCGGAATCCAAGTCCTGATCCTTCGCGCAACACCAGCCCGGACACAGCCATGAGCATGAAGATCACCAGACCGGACTACGCGGCGCAGTACGGACCAACCACCGGCGACAAGATCCATCTCGCCGATACCGGGCTCGTGGCCGAGATCGAGCACGACTACACCACGTATGGCGACGAATTGGTGTTCGGCGGCGGCAAGACGATCCGCGACGGGATGGGGCAGGCCTCCAAATGGAAGGCTCGTGACGGTGCGCTGGATCTGGTCGTCACCAACGCCGTGATCATCGACCCGATCCTTGGTGTCGTGAAAGGCGACATCGGCATCAAGGACGGCATGATCGTCGGTGTCGGCAAGTCGGGAAACCCCGACACCATGAACGTCACGCCAGGCCTTGTCGTCTCTCCCAACACCGACATCCTGTCGGTCGAGGGAATGATCGTGACGCCGGGCTTTATCGATATCCATCCGCATTTCGACAGCGTGCAGCAGCTCTACGAGTATCAGAGCGCGGGTTTCACCACGGTGATCGGCGGCGGATCGGGACCGAAGACTGTCGGGATCGAATGCCCGGGCGTCTTCAACCTGCACCGCATGCTCGAAGCGATGGCGGATATTCCGCTGAACTTCGGCAATTTCGGCAAGGGCAACGCCTCGGTGAAAGGCGCGCTCGAGGAGCAGGTGATCATCGGCGGCGCAACCGGCCTGAAGATTCACGAGGACTGGTCGTCCTCGCCGGCCGCCATCGAGACCTGCATGGATCTCGCAGACGAGCTCGACTTCCAGGTTCAGGTTCACGCCGATACGCTGAATGAGACCGGCTACTACGAGGACACGCTCGCGGCCATCAACGGGCGCGTCATGCACATCTATCACGCCGAAGGCGCAGGAGGCGGCAACGCGCCGGACATCATGCGTTGCGTGATGGAGCCGAACTGCCTGCCGAGTTCGACCAATCCGACCAATCCGTTCTCGATCAACACCTACGACGAAGAGATCGACATGCTGATCACATGTCACAATCTCAACAAGGCAGTGCCGACCGACATGGCGTTCATCCAGGGAAGGGCGCGAGCGGAGACCATGCGAGCCGAAGACGTGCTGCATGATCTCGGCGCGATCTCGATGATCGGATCGGACAGCCAGGGCGTCGGACGTGCCGCGGAGAGCGCGCAGCGCTCGTTCCAGCTCGCGGCGGTCAACAAGCAGCGCTTCGGCCGGCTGTCGGAGGACGGGTCGGGCAACGACAATTTCCGCATCAAGCGCTATCTGGCGAAAGTGACGATCAACCCGGCGATCACCTTCGGCGTCGACAAATATGTCGGCTCGATCACGCCGGGCAAGCTCGCCGATCTGGTGTTCTGGCGGCCGAAGTTCTTTATCGCCAAGCCCGAGGTTACGGTAAAAGGCGGCTTCATCACCCATGGGGCGATGGGCGATCCGGCCGGCTCGCTGATGACCTGTCAGCCTCTCAAATATCGCCCGCAATACGGATCGCTCGGCGC
>NZ_JBMDXE010000007.1:0-2254 GCF_048594845.1 Rhodopseudomonas sp.
CGCAGCGTATGCGCCGGCGTCGGGCCGGCGGTGAGTTCGGGCGTCGCGTAGACAGTGCCGCCGCGATAGGGAATCCGCAGCGGGTCGCGGATATGGGCGCGAAATGATGCCAGATCCTCGACGGTGAGCGATCCGCCGTTCGCCGCCATGTCGGCGGCGATGCTACGTGCCAGCTCGCCTTCGTAGAAATCGCGCGGCCCCTGTTCGGCGAGCTGCGCCATCGTCGCCTGCAGCCGCGTCTGCGGCATCCGGGTTTCCGACTGGATGCCCCATGGCGCCTGCGGCGGCAGGCCGTCGAGCAGATAGGACGCCGCGCTCGCCTTGTAGCGACGCAGATCCGCCGCCGCGCTGCCGATCATCAGCGTGGTCCACCAATCGACGGCAAGGCCTTCGCCTGCCAGCGCGATGCTCGGCGCCACCAGCTCCTTCCACGGCATCCGCGCGTAGCGGCGGTGCGCTTCCTCCATGCCGGCGACGACACCCGGCACAGCGACCGAGCCGGGGCCGTGCAGATTGCGGTCGTCCTTGACGCGCGGCCAGGGAAACAGATCGGACGCCGCGCCGGCGCCCGTCAGCGGATAGTCTTCGGTGCGCAGGCTCGTCGGCGTGCACATGCCGTAGTCGATCACTTCGTATTTGTCGTCGCGGGCGCGGTACAGCACCATGGCGCCGCCACCGCCGACGCCGCTCATCCAGGGCTCGAGCACGCCCAGCGCAAAAGTTGTGGCGATCACCGCGTCGATGCAGTCGCCGCCCGCCGCCAGCACCTGCGCGCCCACCTCCGCCGCACGTCGCGATTGCGCGGCGACGATGCCGCCCTTGGAAACGACCGCGGGCTTGCGGATCTGCTGCAGATTGCTGAACTGGTCGGCCATGATCGGGCTGTGCTCTCGCTGCGTGCGTGGGAGATCGCCTGCGCGAACGCGCGGCGCGCGCATCAAACCACACGGGATCGCGGCGCCACAATCCTCGCGCGCAGCATGCGGCCTTGCGTGCCGTTCAGCCCGCTTCGCCGATGCGATAACCGATGCCGGGCTCGGTCAGGATGATCTGCGGCTCGTCGGCGCGGGTTTCGACCTTCTGGCGGAGCTGGCCGATATAGACGCGCAGATATTGCGTGTCGGAGGTGTGCGCTGGGCCCCAGACTGCGGCGAGGATCTGCCGATGGGTGACGACGCGGCCGGCGTGACGCACCAGAAAAGCCAGCAGCTCGAATTCCTTCGGCGTCAGCTTGATCTCGGCGCCGCCGCGGGTGACGCGATGTCGCAGCACGTCGATCTCGATGCCGCCGACCGCCAGCGTCACCGGCTCGGATTTGCGCTGCATGCGGTGGCGCAGCGCGGCGCGCATCCGTGCCATCAGCTCGCCGGTGTTGAACGGCTTGTTGACGTAATCGTCGGCGCCGAGATCGAGCGACTCGATCTTCTCGGCCTCGCGCTCGCGCGCCGACAGCACCAAAATCGGCAGATCCGACCAGGCGCGCACCTGCCGGATCACTTCCTTGCCGTCGCCATCGGCGAGGCCGAGGTCGAGCAGCACGATGTCGGGCGCGTCGGCGGCGATCCGCTTGATCGCCTCGGCGACGGTCGCGGCGTGCGCCACGTCGTAGCTGTTGGCTTCCAGCGCCGGCTTCAGGAAACGCAGGATCGCCGGTTCGTCGTCGACCACCAGCACGCGTGATTTGACGCTCATGGCTGCGGCGTCTCCTGTGTTCTGTCCCGCATGAAGGTGAGCACGAAGCGCGTGCCGTGTCCGTCCGCCACCGGGCTGACGGCCGACACCGCGCCGCCATGCGCTTCCATGATTCCCTTGGTGATGGCCAGCCCAAGTCCCACGCCCTGGCCGCGATCGGACGATGGCGCAGTGTCGCTGGCACTGCGCACGAAGCGTTCGAAGATGTGCGGCAGGTCGGTGGCGGAAATGCCCGGGCCGTCGTCGGTGATGCGCAGCCGCACCGCGAGATCGCCGGCTTCGGCGTCGATCACGATGTGCGAGGTCGCCGGCGTGTGCGCGACCGCATTGGCGACGATGTTGCCGAGCGCCTGTTCGACCAACGCGGCGTCGGCCTGCACCAGCGGAATGTCGGCCGGCCAGGCGAGTTCGAGCCGCTGCGCCGCGCCGCGTCGGCGCGTCGCCTCGATCACGCGTGCGGCGATCTCGCGCAGATCGACCCAGTCGCGGCGCAGTTCGAGCGCGCCGGATTCGCTCCGGGTGATCGACAGCCGGTTGCGCCCCCGCTCGTCGAGGCGTGCGG
>NZ_JBMDXE010000070.1:0-33289 GCF_048594845.1 Rhodopseudomonas sp.
CCGGCGACCGGCTGCCGGAGCCGCAGCCGTCCGCCGAGGAAGCCGTCCTCGGTGGTCGCCGCCCCCTCAGACATTGTCACGATCAGACATCGCCATCACGTTCAGACGTCGCCGCGGAGTTCGTGGGCGAGACCCGCGTCCGTCAAAACCTGACGCGCTGCTCGCACATCATCCGAATGGACGAGAACCCGCCGCGGAATCACCCCGACGGAGCCTTCCAGCACGCTCATGTTCTGGTCCATCACCAGATAGTCGATCTCGGCGCCGTCGAGCAGCGCGCCTATCGCCGAAAGCAGCACCACGTCATTGGTCCGCACCAGTTCCTGCAACCTTGCGCCTCCCCTGATCCCTGCATTATAGCTCCCCCCAATCGTCGCGGGCGAGCGGCACGTTTCGCGGCCGGTCCAGTCCCATGCTATAATGGGCGCCACGTCGAAGAGCGAAAAACGCCGGCCGCCGCGCATCGGCGTCCAAATTCGCCTCCGAACAACCTGATGAGGAGTTTTCGCGCGGACTCGCTTTGCCGAAAACCTCCGTGAATGTGGAGACCAAGCGTGGCCGTCATCGTACCCTTCGGAGGCCCTCCGTCCGCCTCGATCGACCAGCTGGTCGGACTCGTCGCCGCAGACATGGAGCGGGTCAACGCCACGATCCTGTCGCGGACCGGTTCGGACGTCACGATGATCCCCGAGGTGGCCAACCACCTGATCTCGTCGGGCGGCAAGCGGCTGCGGCCGATGCTGACGCTGGCGATGGCGAATCTGACCGGCTACGCCGGCGACGGCCACATCAAGCTCGCCGCCGCGGTCGAATTCATGCACACCGCGACGCTGCTGCACGACGACGTCGTCGACGAGAGCGAGATGCGCCGCGGCAAGAAATCGGCGCGGATGCTGTGGGGCAACGAGGCCAGCGTGCTGGTCGGCGACTTCCTCCTCGGCCAGGCCTTCCGGATGATGGTCGAAGTCGGGTCGCTGCGCGCGCTCGATATTCTCTCGGCCGCGTCGGCGACGATCGCCGAAGGCGAAGTGATGCAGCTCGCCGCCGCCAAGAACACCGCGACCACCGAAGACGAATATCTCGCGGTGATCCGCGGCAAGACCGCCGAGCTGTTCGCCGCGGCCTGCGAGGTCGGTCCCGCGATCGCGGAGCGGCCGAAGGCGCAGCAATCGGCCTGCCGGTCGTTCGGCATGAACCTCGGCATCGCCTTCCAGCTCGTCGACGACGTGCTCGACTACGGCGGCAAAGCCGCCAAGCTCGGCAAGAACGTCGGCGACGATTTCCGCGAAGGCAAGATCACGCTGCCGGTGGTGCTGGCGTTCCGCCGCGGCAACGACGCCGAGCGCGAGTTCTGGGTGCGGGCGCTGGAAAAGGGCGACATCACCGACGCCGATCTCGATCAGGCGATCGGATTGATGACCAAGCACCGCGCCCTCGAGGACACCATCCAGCGCGCCCACCACTACGGCGCGATGGCGGTCGACGCCCTGGCGCTGTTCCCGTCGTCGCCGATGAAGACGGCGCTGGAGCAGGTCGTGGCGTTCTGCCTGGCGCGGTCGCACTGAGCGAGGGCCGAGCCCGAACTCTCCACGCAGCAAGGCCGTCATCCCCCGCGCATGCGGGGGATCCAGTATGGCAGTGCGCTCAAGTTGAGCGAAGCGGTGCAGCTTGCGCTGTCCATCACATCGCAGCGCTCTGAGTACTGGGTCGCCCGGACGAGCCGGGCGATGACGTGGGAAGGTGCGGCGACGCGTCCTTTGGCGACCTCGAGATTCCGGCTTCGCGCAGCTTCGCTGCGCGCCTCGGAAACGAACTTAAACTCTTGCAGCTTCTGATCAGCTCAGCGCGCCGGCGTGGACCCACCAGCCGGGGTGCGCGGCCCGCAATGCATCGGCACCAGCCTTCGCATCTTCATCGCCCTCGAACAGCGCGAAGCAGGTGGCGCCGGAGCCGGACATGCGGGCGAGCTGCACGCCCGGCAGTGCGCCGAGCGCCTGCAGCACCTCGCCGACCACCGGCTCGACCTTGAGGGCCGGCGCCTCGAGATCGTTGGTCCCCCGCGTCACGGCCTTGATCCAGTCGGCGATCGATGCGCCGTCCTTCGGCCAGCCGGTCGAACTCAGCACATCGGCGATCCCGACATTGAGCTGACCGGCGCGCAGGCCGAGTGCGGTGAATACGTCCTTGGTGGCGACCGGCACGCGTGGATTGACCATCACGGCGGGCAGCCGCGGCAGCGGCAGCGGCGACAGGTTGTCGCCGACGCCGGTCATCACGCAGGGCTTGGATGGCAGGCAGACCGGTACGTCGGCGCCGGTCAACCGCGCGGCCTCGATCAGTCGCGGATCGTCGGAAGCGAGATCGTTGGCGCGGGCGAGCAGGCGCAGGGCCGCGGCTGCGTCCGCCGAACCGCCGCCGATACCGGCCGCGACCGGCAGGTGCTTGTCGAGCACGAAGGCGCCGGCACGCAGATTGGGGACGCGCTCCGCGAGCAGGCGCGTGGCCTTCAGCACCAGATTGTCGGCGGTATCGCCACAATCCTGCGCGCCGGGCCCGACGGTGACGAGGCTGAGATCTTCGCCGGTATGCAGCGTCAGGCGATCCGCGCAGTCGGCGAACGCCACGACGCTTTCGAGGTCGTGATAGCCGTCCACGCGGCGTCCCACCACGCGCAGCGTGAGATTGACCTTGGCGCGCGCCAGATCGCTCAACGTGACCGAAGAACCGTTACTCAATGAAGGCCCCCAAGCCCATCATCTTCAAAACCGGCCGAAGGAGCCGGACGCGCCGTCCGACCACAGGCGCCGCGGCGACGCAATCCAGCCTTTGTGCCAAATTCACTCGAAGCAAGACCGCCGCGAGCGCTTCGCCGTCCGGCGACGTGAGCGCTCGCCCGGCGGGCGGCTAGCCGCCCTTGCCGTCTTCCTTCTTCTTCTCGGCAGCCGCGGCCGACGAGGTGTCGTCCGGCAGGCCGTTGGCGAGCTTGGCCTCGATCTTCGGCAGCTCATCCGGATCGGGCTTGAGGTCGCGGGCATGAGCCCACTGGAAGCGCGCTTCCAGCGTGCGGCCGACGCGCCAATAGGCGTCGCCGAGGTGATCGTTGATGGTCGGATCTTCCGGCTTCAGGTCGATCGCCCGCTCCAGCGTCTTGACCGCTTCTTCGTAGTTGCCGATGCGGTAGTACGCCCAGCCGAGCGAATCGACGATGTAGCCGTCGTCAGGCCGCTGATCCACCGCGCGGCGGATCATCTTCATCGCTTCGTCGAGATTGATGCCCTGGTCGATCCAGGAATAGCCGAGATAATTGAGGACGTGCGGCTGCTCCGGCTGCAGCGACAGCGCCTTCTTCATGTCGACTTCGGCCTTGGCCCACTGCTTGGAGCGCTCCTCGCAGATACCGCGGAAGTAGTAATAGACCCAGCTGTTCTTTTCGGCGCCGGTGAGCGCGTCGATGCCCTGCGAGTAGGTCACCGCGCAGTCGGCGAACTTCTTGCGGCCGCGCTCGATATTGCCCAGCGCCATGATCGCTTCGAGGTCCTTGTTGTCCTCGGAGAGCACCGTCTTCAGGAGCTTGATCGCGTCGTCGCTGCGATCGCCAGCGTCGAGATCGGTCGCAAGCTGGATCTGGGCGTTGCGCTTCAGCGGCGAGCTCGCCGGCACGCGCTCATAGACCTTCACGGCCATCGCCGGCTTCTTCACCGACTCATACAGGTCGCCGAGCGCCAGCAGCGCCAGCGCGTGATCGGGCTGCAGGTAGAGCGCGAGCTGCAGATAGACCAGCGCCAGATCCTCGCCGCCGCGGCGGGTCAGCGACGCGCCGATGCCGTACAGCGCCTCGGCGGCACCGGCCTGCGGACTATCGACCAGCGGCGACAGCTTCTTACCGGCGCGCACTTCGCGCAGGCCGTCGATCACCAGCGGATGGCGCGACAGCTTCTTGTCGAAATTTTCATAGACGGCGGCCGCGGCGGCCTCGTCCTTGTTGCGCGACAGCCAGCGCGCATAGGCGTCCATCACCCGAAGCGCCGAATCGTCGAGCTTGTAGGCGCGTTCGAAGCGGACGCCGGCGTCCTTCTGCTTGTTGGCGAGTTCGAGGATCATGCCCGAATGCAGATCCTTGAAGATCGGGTACCATTCCGGACCGGCGAGCTTGTCGATATTCGCCACCGCGCCCTTGACGTCGCCCGAGCCCTCCATCGCCCAGCTCGCCAGCAGCGTGGCGACCAGATCGGTAATCGGGCCACGCACCGACAGATTGATGTTCTGAACCGCGGAGGCGTACTTCTTGGTCTTGAGGTCGCGGACGCCGAGCACGAGGCGCGCCACGCGATTGGTCTTGTCGATCTTGAGGATGCGATCGGCGAGCTTCACCGACTCCTCGATATTGCCTTCCGCCAGCGATGCGATGAAAGCGCGGTCGAGCAGCTCATTGTTCTTCGGGTCGGTCCGCAGCGCCGAGCGATAGAACGCAGCGGCCGCCGCCGCGTCGCGTTCGACGCTGGCGTGGCGGGCCGCCAGATAGCTGCCGGCCGTGGTCATCGACCGCAAGTCGTGGCTGGTCGGGAATTGGGCGGAGTTGTCCGCCGGATGATCCGGGGTCTGCGCCAGCGCCTGCCCGCCAAGCGGCAGAGCCGCGACGGTCAGGGCGACGGCCATCGAGCGACGGAATCGATGAAGAAGCATCAAGTTGCCTAGCTCCAGGAAAGGGCTCGGATGTCCCGGCCGCCGAGCCGGCAGCGTCTGGCCAATGACAATGCCGGTTTTGGCGCCCAACCGCAAGGATCGGCCCCCGGCACGCATCGCACCGGCCGCCCCGCAAAGTGTCGCGGCGCGGCCCTCGATCGGATTGAGACGGTGGCAACATGGCAGGATCGTGACCGGAGCCGGCTTCAAGCAGCGCGGCCGCTCACGTCCTCGTGGTCAAAGACCTTCTTACATGCCCTGATAATTCGGTCCGCCGCCACCTTCCGGCGGGACCCAGGTGATGTTGCCGTTCGGATCCTTGATGTCGCAGGTTTTGCAGTGGACGCAGTTCTGCGCGTTGATCACGAAGCGCGGGCCGGTCGGCTCCTCGACCCACTCGTACACAGCGGCCGGGCAATAACGTCCCGACGGACCGGCAAAGACGTCGTGCTCCGACCTCTTCTGCAGCTCCATGTCGGCGACCTTGAGGTGCACCGGCTGGTCTTCCTCGTGGTTGGTGTTCGACAGGAACACCGAAGACAGCCGGTCGAAAGTCAGCTTGCCGTCGGGCTTCGGGCCGGGATGCGGCTGGTGCGACTTGGCCGGGTCGAGCGTCGAGCGATCGGGCTTGCCGTGCGACAAGGTTCCGAACACCGAGAAGCCGAGAGTCGAGCACCACATTTCGAAGCCAGCGAGCACCACGCCGACAGCGGTCCCGAACTTCGACCACAGCGGCTTGACGTTGCGGATGCGGAACAAATCGCGGCCGATCGCGGAGTCGCGCCACGACTCCTCGTAGCTCGCCACCTCGTCGTTGCTCCGCCCCGCAGCCAGCGCCGCGGCGACGTGCTCAGCCGCGAGCATGCCGGAGCCGATCGCGTTGTGGACGCCCTTGATACGCGGCACGTTGACGAAGCCGGCCGCGCAACCGATCAGCGCGCCGCCCGGGAAGGTGAGCCGCGGCACCGACTGCCAGCCGCCTTCCGTGATTGCGCGCGCGCCATAAGAGATGCGCTTGCCGCCCTCGAACAGCGGCGCGACCGACTTGTGGGTCTTGAACTTCTGGAACTGCTCGAACGGCGACAGATAAGGATCGTCGTAGTTCAGATGCACCACGAAGCCGACCGCCACCAGATTGGTGCCGTAGTGATACAGGAAGGAGCCGCCGCCGACGTTGTTGCTGAGCGGCCAGCCGAACGAGTGCGCGATCTGGCCCTTGCGGTGCTTGGCGGGATCGATCTCCCACACTTCCTTCAGGCCGATGCCGAACTTCGGCGGATCGCTGTCCTTGTCGAGCTTGTACTTGGCGATCAGCTGCTTCGACAGGCTGCCACGCGCGCCTTCGGCGAACAGCGTGTACTTGCCGAGCAGTTCCATGCCGCGGGTGTAGGAGTCCTTGGGCTGCCCGTCGCGGCCGATGCCCATGTCGCCGGTGGCGACGCCGCGCACTTCGCCATTGTCGCCGTACAGCACTTCGCTCGCGGCGAAACCCGGATAGATCTCGACGCCCAGCTCTTCGGCCTTCGGGCCGAGCCAGCGGCACAGATCGCCGAGTGAGCCGATGAAATTCTTGTGGTTGTCCAGCATCGGCGGCACCATGATGTTCGGTACCTTGAAGGCCTTGTCGCCCGTCATAACGTAGAAGTGGTCGTCGACGACCTGGGTCTTGAGCGGGCAGCTGTCGTCCTCGCGCCAGCTCGGCATCAGCTTGTCGAGGGCCGACACGTCGATCACCGCACCAGACAGGATGTGGGCGCCGACTTCCGATCCCTTCTCGACCACCACGACCGACAGTTCCGGATTGAGCTGCTTGAGGCGGATCGCGGAAGACAATCCCGAGGGGCCCGCACCCACGATCACGACGTCGAATTCCATGGACTCGCGGGGCGGCAGCGTCTCGTCGCTCATCTATTTTCTCGCAGGGACAGTCTTGAACGTTTCCAGCCGGTGTTCTTTCTTATTTTTCCCGGAAGGACAACCACCCAAATGTACCTGCCAGCCCATCGTTCCGGCTTTCATACCGCGTTTTTCTCGGGCACAGTTCGCTGTGCGAAACCTTCGGCGCCATCAGGTCGCCTCTTCATCCCGCATCGATCGCCAAATCCATGACGCCTGAACCCGCGCCGAGCCTGCGACAATTGCTGGCGTTCTACCTTGATGCCGGGGTGGACTGCGCACTCAACGACGAGCCGATGAACCGGCTGCTGGACGAGGAGATCGTCGCGCCGGCGCGGGCCGAGGTTCGTGATGCCCCGCCGCGTGACGAGGCCAGACGGGCGCCGGTGCCGCCGCCTGCCCCGCGACCCGGTGCCGCGCCCCCCTCACCGGATGCTGCGATCGTGTCGGCCCGCGAGGCAGCCGCCACGGCACCGACGCTCGACGCCTTGCGCGCATTGATGGAACAGTTCGAGGGATGCGCGCTACGATCGACGGCGACGCGCCTGGTGTTCGCGGACGGCAACCCGCAAGCGCGCCTGATGCTGGTCGGCGAAGCGCCGGGCCGCGACGAGGACATCGAGGGACGTCCGTTCGTCGGCCGCTCCGGCAAGCTGCTCGATCTGATGCTGGCGGCGATCGGGCTCGACCGCAGCAAGGTGTACATCGCCAACGTGATCCCGTGGCGGCCGCCGGGCAACCGCACGCCGACGCCGCAGGAGATCCAGATCTGCCTGCCCTTCATCCAGCGCCAGGTCGAACTGGTGAACCCGGACATCGTGATGACGCTCGGCAATCCGGCGACGCAGACTCTGCTGCAGACGCGCGAGGGCATCATGAAGTCGCGCGGACGCTGGACCGACTACAACACCGGCACGCGCACCATCCGGGCGATCGCGACATTCCATCCCGCTTATCTGCTGCGCTCGCCCGCCTACAAGCGCATGACCTGGATGGATTTGCGCGCGGTGGCGCAGGCGCTCGACAGTAGCGCCGACAAGGCTGCGAGCTGATCCGCGCGCTGCGCAGGTCACGCGAACGATCTGCCGCCCATCATCGCAAAAGATAGAAACAATCCAAACTGGCCTCCGACGGATTGACGTTGTTACGTGGGTACCGCATCAAGACGCGGGGCTGGGGCGACGATTAGTTCATGAAAGATGAGCTGGCCGGGCCGCGCGAGTCCGCGTCACCAGACGCAGGTGTCGTTTCGTTCGGGGACTTCGCTGCAGCGTGTCCTCGCTGATCAGCATTGCGAATGCGCGAGCTGTAGCTCGCGCACGTTATGAACGCTGCGTCGTGACGAACCGGTGGCGACCGCTACCGTGACTTCACCCGATAGCTGCGCCTGCGACCGCAACTATCACTTGCATCTCACCACAACGGCTCCGGCCGGTATCAGGATTGTCCATGTATCGTTGCCGAGCGCTTGGCGGCGTGAGCCTGCTTGTCCTCTTCGCATCGCTGACGGCCGCGCCGTCCGTGTCTCGTGCCCAGACTGCCGCAGCGGGCGAGATGCTGCCGCCGGTCTCGGTCGACGCACCGCGTGCGCCACGCGCCAAGCCGGTAGTGGCACGCAGAAGCGGTGGTGCGACGGCGCGACGGCAAGCCACCCGCGCGACGCCTACTGCCGCTCAGCCGGCCGCCGCCGTGGTTCAGCCCAGCACGGCCTCCGATGCGAAGCGGCCCGCCGCCTTCGCGGGCGGCCAGGTGGCGCGCGGTAGCCGGCTCGGCATGCTCGGCAACACCGACACCTTCAAGTCACCGTTCGCGACGGCGAGCTACACCAACGGCGCAATCCGCAACCAGCAGGCCTCGACCATCGCCGACGCGCTGCTGCTCGATCCGTCGGTGCGGGTGACCAGCCCGTTCGGCGGCATGGTCGATTCGTTCTACATCCGCGGCTTCCCGATCGCCGAAGGCACCGCGGGCGAAGTCGCGTTCGACGGTGTCTATGGGATCGCGCCGAACTTCCGCACCTTCAACGATTATGTCGAGCGGATCGAAGTTTTCAAAGGTCCGGCCGCGATGCTGTCGGGCGTGTCGCCGAACGGCGGCGTCGGCGGCGTCATCAATGTGGTGCCGAAGCGCGCCGAAGCCGATCTCAGCCGTATCGGCGTCGGCTATGTGTCGAACGGCTTCGTCAGCACCAATGTCGACGTCGCGCGCCGCTTCGGCGAACAGCGCGAATTCGGTCTGCGCTTCAACGGCCGCATCGGCGGCGGCGATACGGCGGTCGATCGGCAGTCCGATCGCCTGCAGGTCGGCTCGCTGGCGTTCGACTATCAGGGCGAGCGCTATCGCACCTGGCTGTACGGCTTCACCCAGAACGAACACATCAAGGCGCCGGTGCGGCCGTTCACGATCTCCAGCGGGCTGCAGATCCCGACGGCGCCGAGCGCGACCAACAATCTTACGCAGTCCTGGGAATGGTCGAACGTCCGCGAATCCTCGCTGCTGTGGAAGAACGAATTCGACCTGACCGACAGCGTCACGGTGTTCGGCAATGTCGGCGGCTCGAATACCAATGCGGAGCGATTCTTCGGCCTGCCGAACATCGTCAACGCGCGCGGCGACACCTCGACCACGCCGCAATACTACAATCTCGACGTCAACCGCTTCACCGTCGACGGCGGCGTCCGCGCCAAATTCGACACCGGCTTCATGCAGCACGCAGTGGTGTTGCAGGCGTCGCATTATCAGGACGAGCAGTATCGCGCGCTCCCGGCCGGCAAGGCTTATCTGTCCAACATCTACGCGCCGGTACTGCAACCGGAACAGAGCTACACCATTCCGGCGTTCAAGCCGCGGCTGTCCGACACCACGCTCAACGGCGTCGCACTGGCCGATACGATGTCGGTGCTGAACGAACGCGTGCTGCTGACCCTCGGCGTCCGCCAGCAGCAGGTGATCGCGCATAACTTCTCAACCACCACCGGGGCGCAGACCTCGTCCTACGACAAATCGGCGACGACCCCGATGGCCGGCATCGTGGTGCGGCCGATCGAGCATTTGTCGCTCTACGCCAACTTCATCGAAGGGCTCAGTCGCGGCGATGTCGCGCCGATCACCGCGAGCAATTCCGGCGAAGTGCTGGCGCCCTATCGCACCAAGCAATACGAGACCGGCGCCAAGCTCGATCTCGGCCGGATCGGCGCGACGCTGGCGTTCTTCCAGATCACCAAGCCGAACGGCGAGCTCAACAACGGCGTGTACTCGGCCAGCGGCGAGCAGCGCGTGCGCGGCACCGAGCTCAGCCTGTTCGGCGAGATCGCGCCCGGCGTCCGCACCGTCGGCGGCGTGACGCTGTTCGACGGCGAAGTGACGCAGACCGCGACCGCGGCGAATGTCGGCAAGACGCCGATCGGCGTGCCGAGCGTCCAGATCAACATGACGGGCGAATGGGACGTGCCGATGCTGGCCGGCACGACGCTGACCGGTACGGTGGTTCACACCGGCCGACAGTTCGTCAACGGCAGCAACACGCAGATGCTGCCGGCCTGGACCCGCGTCGACCTCGGCGCGCGCTACGTCACCGCGATCGAAGGCCGCAAGACGACGTTCCGCGCGACCGTTCAGAACGTCGGCGGCACGAACTATTGGGCCAGCGTCGCTTCGTTCGGCACCTTCGCGCTCGGCACGCCGCGGGTCTATCTGCTGTCGCTGGACGTCGAGCTGTAAGCCGGTCAGCGCCCGCGTGGACGCACGATCGCCCAGCCGATGCGCAGCAGCGGCTGGCGGCCGTTGATCAGCCGGTCGAACGGGCGCGGCAGTTCGGGCACGATCTCGGGAAAGCGCGCGAGGATCTCGGCCGGCGGCTTGCCGGCGGTGTCGGCGGCGCGCCAGACCACGACGCCGCCATGCTCCCGGAACGTGTCGGCCGTCACCCATGGCGTTCGCGCCGGGGTGGCATCGAGAAACAGATGCGGCCGTGACGGCCCCATCGCGATCAGCTCGGCGAGTTCCGGATCGCCCGCCACAGCCGGCAGCGGGCGCCCGGTGCGGCGCTCGAAACTCTCGCCGAAATAGCGCGCAATGTCCTTGGCGGGCAGCGATGTCTGAAGGCTGGTCGGGCTGAGCCAGGGCTGCACGATCGCGCCCAGCACGACCACCGCCGCAGGCGCCGCAACCAGCGCGGCCCACGCAGTGCGCAGCACGCGCTGCCGGCGCAGATGGATCTCGTCGCCGGTCGCCATCACCACCGCGAGCCCGACCATCAGCAGCGCGATGCCCGCCCCGCCGATGACATGGGACAGCCCGAACACGCCCGCTGCCAGGCAGCCGAGCAGCGCCGGCGCCACCGCGAACACGTAGACGAAAAGCCGCGCCAGCGGATCGACCGGGGCGCGGACCACCGAGGGCGCATCGTCCGGCCGCGGATCGAACCGGCGGGTATTGAGCAGAACCAGCAGCACCACGCCGCCGAGCGCCAGCACGAGACCGCCGAACAGCTCGGCGCCCAGCCTCGCACGACCGGCCAGATCGGCGGGAGCGGGCAGCGGCGGCAGGGCGAATAGATCGGCGCGCATCAGCCAGATGCCGTAGGGCAGCACGAGCACCGCCACCACCAGCAGGGCGAACAGCGGATCGAGCGACAGCAACGCGCGGCGGCCACGCGCCGTCGCGAGCGCAAAGCCGATCGGCAGCAGCAACAGCACCGGTGCCGCCACCGTGGTCAGTAGCAGAAGACCGATCTCGATCGAGAGCGCGAACCATGCGCTGCGGCGACCGCGTCCGATCACCTCCCAGCCGTGCCACAGCACCAGCGCCCAGAGCGGCCGTGCGAGCACCAGCGGTCCGAACTCGACGCCCGGGGACGCGAAAGCGGTGATGGTCGAGGTCAGCACCACCGCGATCACAGCATGCTGCGGCCCGACCATGCTGCGGGCCAGCTTGAACAACGCGTAGAAGGTGACCGCGAAGCATAGCTGCGCCAGGATATAGACGCCGATGATGTGGCCGCCGGCGGCGCGGAACGCGATGTCGGCCAGCCAGAATGCCAGCGGCGGCCCGAGATCGCTGCCGACCTGATACTCGCGGCCATAGGCCAGCACGGTGGCAATGTCGCCGGGCGGGCTCGCGTAGAACAGGACCGGCACCAGCACCCACAGCAGCGCCTGCGCTGAGACCACCAGCCAGAACACCAGCCGCGGCCGGGCGCGGATCAGTTCGATGATCAGGGAAGCGAAGCGCATAGCGGCCCAGCGGAGTTCGGTCCGCTCGTGATAGAGCCCGCCGTCACCCCAGGCAACCGGCTTGGCCGCCTCCGGTTGCGTTGCTCAGGCGGAAGCTGCGAGCCCGGCCTCGGCGGGCGAATCGAACAGATCGCCGCTGACGGCAGGCAGTTCGACCGGGACGCCTTCGATCTTGCGCCACGCCGCGGCCACCGGCGCGAAGAACCGGCGGTGATGCACGGTCGGGCCGAGCCGCGACAGCGCATCGAGATGTTCGGGCACACCGTAGCCCTTGTGCGACTCGAAGCCGTAGCCAGGGCACTCCTGCGCCAGCCGGCACATCAGCCGGTCGCGGGTCACCTTGGCGATGATCGAGGCCGCCGCGATGGAGGCAATCAGACCGTCGCCGCCAATCACCGCCTCGCTCTCGCAGCGCGTCGCCAGCCGATCGCGACCGTCGACGAAGACATGCTGCGGTAGATCCGGCAGCGCATGGACGGCGCGGGTCAGCGCCCACAGCGAAGCGCGCAGGATGTTGTCGCGGTTGATCCGCTCCGGCGAGGCCGACACCACCGAGACCTGCGCGGTGGCGCAGATTTCCTCGAACAACTCCTCGCGGCGCTCGGCGCTCAGCCGCTTGGAATCGTCGAGCCCCTTCGGAACGCGCTTGGGATCGAGCACCACAGCGGCTGCGACCACGGGACCAGCCAGCGGCCCACGACCGGCTTCGTCGCAACCGGCGATCGGCCATATCCCCTTCTTGATCAGCGCCCGCTCGCGCCGAAAGCTCGGGGGCGCCACGGCGATCACGCCCTTGCCGAGGCCCTTGGCGGGCAATGGCTTGGGCGCCGAAGGCTTCGAAGCCGAATGCTTGCCCACGGCGGCTTTCGAAGCTGAAGCTTTGACAGTCACCTTTCCAGCCGCCGCCTTCGCGGCGCGCTTGGGCGCTCCGGCGAGCGGCAGGGTACCGGCCTTGGCCTTGCTGGGCTTCTTCGCATCCCGAATCATGCGGCGATGCTGCGGGCAGGCACCGGCACGCGCAACCGGAAATCCCGCGCCATGCCCGCAATTCAACGCGAGCGGGTTCCGGCAGCAGACAATACCTAGAACAGACTCAGCTGCTGCCCCGCCCGCTCCGGCTTGGCGAAATGATCCAGCGTCAGCTTGGATCGGCGCTTGTTCAGGCCGAGCCGCGCGCAGGCGGTTTCGAAGCGGCGGCCGATCATCCAGGCCATCGGGCCGGTGCCCTTCATCCGCGTGCCCCATTGCGAATCGTAGTCACGACCGCCGCGCATCTCGCGGATCAGCGTGAAGACGTGACGATAGCGATCCGGATAGTTGGCCATCAGCCATTCGCGGAACAGGTCCCGCACTTCGAGCGGCAGCCGTAGCATCACGTAGCTGGCTTCCTTCACGCCGGCATGCGCGGCGGCGTCGAGGATGCGCTCCATTTCCATGTCGTTGAGCGCCGGGATCACCGGCGCCACCATCACGGTGGTCGGAATGCCGGCCTCGGCAAGCCGCTTCAGCGCTTCGAGCCGCTTCTCAGGCGCTGAGGCCCGCGGCTCCATCGTCCGCGCCAGCTTCGGGTCGAGCGACGTCACCGACAGCGCCACCTTGGCGAGCTGGCGCTTGGCCATCCGCGCCAGGATGTCGATGTCGCGGGTGACCAGCGCCGATTTGGTGACGATGCCGACTGGATGCCCGGTCTTCTCCAGCACTTCGAGAATGCCGCGCATGATCTTCCGCTCGCGCTCGATCGGCTGATACGGATCGGTGTTGGTGCCGATCGCGATCATCTTCGGCTCGTATTCGGCAGCCGCCAGTTCCTTCTCCAGCAGCGCGGGCGCGTCCGGCTTGGCGAACAGCCTCGATTCGAAATCCAGTCCCGGCGACAGCCCGAGATAGGCATGGGTCGGCCGCGCGAAGCAGTACACGCAGCCGTGCTCGCAGCCGCGATACGGATTGATCGAACGGTCAAAGCCGATGTCCGGCGACTCGTTGCGGGTGATAACCTTGCGGGCGGTGTCGAGGCCGACCGTGGTCTTGAACGGCGGCAGGTCGTCGAGGCTCTGCCAGCCGTCGTCGAAGGCGACGCGCGCCTCGGCCTCGTAGCGGCCGCTGTCGTTGGACTGCGCGCCGCGACCGCGGCGGCGCTGCTTGTCGATCGCCACCTCGATGGCGGGAAAAGGGGAAGGTGCGCCCGCCGGCTCGGAGGGCGCCGTGACCGGCGGGCGCTTGAGGGCACTGCTGGATGCTCTGCTCATGCGAGCGAAGATAACTACACCAAAGAACAAATCAAGAACATAATTGAGACGTCCACGACCACACGTGAGACCAGCAGGATTGCGACCTGCAACGAGGGCCGAACACCGTAAATCCTGGCTGATTTCGCCGCGCCGAGGTGTTAAGCGTGCGCAACACCGTCGCAGCCAGGTCATCCAGCCGACATGTTGAGCGTCATCATCCCCACCGATGGAGTCGAACGGACCGCCGTCGCCACGTTGGCGGCGCTGGTTCCCGGCGCTGCGGCGGGCGTGATCCGCGAAGTGCTGCTGGTCGACCGCAAGAACGACGGGGTGATCGAACGCGTCGCCGACGTCGCCGGCTGCGGCTTCCTAGCCGTCGATGGCAGCCGCGCCGCCGCGCTGGCGGAAGGCGCCCGACGCTCGACCTCGCCCTGGCTGATGTTTTTGCATGCCGGCGCTGTGCTCGACTCCGGCTGGATCGAGGAGACGACGCAATTCATCCAGGGCGTCTCGCTCAGCGGCCATCCGCGCGCCGGCATCTTCCGCTACGCGCGCTCGCCTTACGCCGAGCCAAGCTGGGCGGAGACGTTCCGCACGCTGCGCCGCCAGCTTGCCGGCCCGCGCGCCGATCAGGGCCTGCTGATTGCCCGCGAGCATTACGACAAGCTCGGCGGGCATGATCCCGAGCGCTCCGAAGGCCGGCTGCTGCGCCAGCTCGGCCGTTCATCGCGCACCCTGCTGCGCAGCCGCATCGTGCTGGTCTAAGCACACGCGTCCAGCTTCCGGACTAACCCGTTTACAGCGCGTCGATAGCACGCGCGTCAAAGCGCGGGTGGCAATCGGCCACGCCGCTGCGCTGGATCGGTCGCGGCAGTGCTGTGTTTGGTCGGCGGGCTGGCACACAGGGACCGATTTCATGCAGCACGCTCTGATCCGCAGCTTCGCCGGCGCCGCCGCGGTGCTCCTCGCCAGCAGCCTTCCGTCCACCGCGCAGACGCCGGACGTGCACTACGTGCCGACGCCGCAGGATGTCGTCGACCGGATGCTGCAGCTGACCGAGCCGAAGCCGGGCGACTATTTGATCGATCTCGGCTCGGGCGACGGCCGCATTCCGGTCACCGCCGCCCAGCGCTACGGCCTCAACGCCCAAGGCGTCGACATCGACCCGGTGCGCATCACAGAAGCGGAGGCCAACGCCAAGGGCGCCGGCGTGCAGGACAAGGTGAAATTCGTCCGCGCCGATCTGTTCGAGACCGAGATCGGCAAGGCCGATATCGTCACGCTGTATCTGCTCGAGACGCTGAACGCCAAGCTGCGGCCGCGGTTGCTGAGCGAGTTGCGGCCCGGCACGCGCGTGGTGTCGCACACCTTCTCGATGGGCGACTGGACCGCCGACAAGCACGAGAAGGTCGGCGGCCGCGACGTGTACTTCTGGATCGTGCCGGCGCGCGTCGAGGGCGCCTGGCGACTGCACAATGGCGAGCGCACCGTCGATCTGCAGTTGAAGCAGACTTATCAAACCGTCAGCGCCACGGCGACGATCGACGGCCAGCCGCTGCCGATCGAGGCCATCAGCCTGCGTGGCGCAGAGCTGAGCTTCCGCATCGCCGGGCAGGACTATCGCGGCAAGGTGGACGGCAACGCGCTGGTGCCGTCCGGCGGCGGCGACTGGCGCGCCGAGCGCATCTGATCGCGCCGACCTCCTCGTTCTCAACGGCGGCCGTCACGGCGCCTCATCAGGAGCCCCGTGATGGCAGAGACGAACCGCACCGCTGCCCCGCAAGCGACGCTGTCGCCGCTCGACGGCATCGCCATGATCGTCGGCATCGTAGTCGGCATCGGGATATTCAAGACCCCATCGCTGGTCGCCGCCAATGTCGGAAGCGAGACCGCGTTTATCGCGCTGTGGCTGGTGGGCGGATTGATCACGCTGGCGGGCGCGATGGTCTATGCCGAACTCGCAGCTCGCTATCCCAGCGCCGGCGGCGAGTACACGTTTCTGGATCGCGGCCTCGGCCGCAACGTCGCGCTGCTGTTCGCCTGGGGCCGGATCTCGATCATCCAGACCGGCGCGATCGCCGCGGTAGCCTTCGTGTTCGGCGATTACGCACAGGCGGTGCTGCCGCTCGGCCCGTCGGGCGTTGCGATCTACGCCGTCGTGGCACTGGTGGCGATGACGGCCGTCAATCTCCGCGGTACGCATCTGGGCAAGACCGCGCAGAACCTGCTCAGCGCCCTGACTCTCCTGGTGATCCTGCTGATCATGCTGGCGGCCGTGCTACTGGCGCCGGAACAGCAGCCGGCAACGCCAGCAAGCGACACAACCAGCGGCAGCGCAGCGGGCGGCGCGGCCGGGCTGGCGATGGTCTTCATTCTGCTCACCTACGGCGGCTGGAACGAAGTCGCCTACATCTCGGCCGATGTCCGCAACGGCCGCCGCAACATGATCCGTGTGCTGCTGTTCGGCACACTGGCGATCACCGCGATCTATCTGCTCACCAATCTCGCCTATCTGCACGTGCTCGGCTTCGAAGCGATGCGGGCCTCGGACGCGGTTGCGGCCGATGTGATGCAACTCGCCGCCGGCGACACCGGCGCGCTGCTGCTCAGCCTCACCGTCTGCCTCGCCGCGCTCAGTACGCTCAACGCCTCGATCTTCACCGGCGCGCGTGTGTATTTCGCGCTCGGCTCCGATCTGCCTGCGCTACGCCGGCTCGGCGCCTGGGATCCGGACGGCAACCATCCGCGCCGCGCCATGCTGATCCAGAGCGCCGTCGCGCTGCTGCTGATCGGGTTCGGCGCGATGCAGCGCGACGGCTTTCAGGCGATCGTCGAATACACCGCACCGGCTTTCTGGCTGTTCATGCTGCTGGTCGGCATCTCGTATTTCGTGCTGCGCCGCCGGCTCGGAGGACCGAGGCTGCTCGCCGTGCCGCTGTATCCGCTGATCCCGGCGCTGTTCTGCGCGGCCTGCGCCTATCTGGTCTATGCAAGCCTGATGCATACCGGGCTCGGCGCGCTGATCGGCGTCGCCGTGCTGCTCGCCGGCGTGCCGCTGATCGCGCTGGCCCGGCGCCGCAGCGCCCTGATGCCCGCGGAATGACCGCCACAAATAATACTTGCCGAAAGCAACCGTTTGCCTGACTATAGCAACCATAGAGGTTGCCATGTCGAAATCCGTTGCCGCCGACCAGATCGCCGCCGTCCGGGAGTTCAACCGATTCTACACCCGCCACCTCGGCGTGCTCGCGCAGCATCTGATGGACAGCCCGTATTCGCTGACGGAAGCGCGGGTGCTGTATGAGCTCGCGCATCGCGAGGCGCCGCTCGCCAAGGAGATCGGCGCCTCGCTCGGGCTCGACGCCGGCTATCTCAGCCGGATCGTGCAGAGCTTTGCCGACGCCGGGCTGGTCAAACGCACCCCCTCCCACTCCGACCGGCGGCAGCATCTGCTGGCGCTGACCGCCAAAGGCCGCGCCGCCTATGCGGACCTCGAGCGGCGCTCGGTGCGGGATATGGGGACGATGCTCGCGCAGGTGCCGGAGGCCGAGCGGCCGCGGCTGACGGCCGCGATGGCGACGATCGAGCGGCTGCTCGACGGCCGGCCGGCTGCGGCGCCGATCCTGCGCAGCCCGCGGCCGGGCGATATCGGCTGGGTGGTGCAGAGCCACGGCGCGTTCTACGCCGCCGAATACGGCTTCGACGCTTCGTTCGAGGCGCTCGTCGCCGAGATCGCCGGGCAATTCCTCGCCTCCTACGATCCCGGCCGCGAGCGCTGCTGGATCGCCGAACATAACGGCGCGCAGGCCGGCTCGCTGTTCCTGGTTCGGGACAGCGACGATGTCGCCAAGCTGCGGCTGCTGCTGGTGACGCCGGAGGCGCGCGGTCATCGGCTCGGCGACAGGCTGCTGAGCGAGGCAATCGGATTCGCGCGGCAGTGCGGCTATCGCAAGGTCACGCTGTGGACACAGAGTATCCTGATCGCCGCGCGCCGGCTCTATCAGAACGCCGGGTTCGAAATGGTCGACTCCGAACCCCATCGCAGCTTCGGCCAGAACCTGATCGGCGAGACCTGGGAGCTGCGGCTGTGATCCCGCCGCGTCGCGACCAGCCGCGGCGCGTCACCTCCGAGCTGATCGCGTTCCACGCTCGTCGTGGACGCGCGCTACGGCGCGCCGCGATCAATGCCGCGGTCCGCGCACTGCTGATCGGCCTGCTCGGCGCAGCCCGATGGCTGATCGCGCTCAGGCGGCGCGATCAGCGACCAATGTCTCGGCGAATTGCGGATAGCACTCGGCAAGCTCGCCGGTGACGCGACCGCGCAGCAGCGCCAGAGTTTCAGCGTCCGGCTCCGGCGTCGCCGGCACGTTGGCCGGCGCATCGTAATCGAAGCCGGTCGCAGCGCGGACGTCCTCGGCGGTATGGCCGCGATGCACGCTGCGTAGGCGAAAACGCTTCTTGTCCTTGTCGAAGTCGAACAGCGCCAGCGAGGTCAGCAGCGCGTGCGGCCCGCCGGTGCGGTGAATGCCTTCGCTCGATCCCGGTGCGCTGACGAAATCGACTTTATCGACCAGCACGCGCGGAGAATGCTCCTCGCGAAACAGGATCACGCGCGGGATCAGGTAGTACATATAGGCCGAGCCGAACGAGCCCGGCCAGCGCACGGTGCTGGTCGGGTAATCGCCTGTGCCGACCAGATTGATGTTGGCCTGGCCGTCGATCTGCCCGCCGCCGAGAAAGAACGCGTCGACGCGGCCCTGCGCGGTGGCGTCGAACAGCTCGAACGAGCCGTTGGTGAAGAAGTTGTGCTCGCGCGAGCCGAGCACGATGACGCGCACCCGCTCGCGGCCGCGCTGTTCATTGCGCGCCCGCAGCAGCATCGCGCCGGCCGCCGGGATCGGCGACGAAGCGCCGACCGCGACGGTGCGGACGCCGTCGAGCAGGTCGGCGATGGTGGCGATCAGGATTTCGCGCGTGGTTGCTGGCGCCGTGCTCATGCCACCGCCTCGAAGCGCTGGGCGAAGCCCTTCATGTAAGCCGCAAAGCCGTCGACCGAGCGGGCCATCTTGGCGTAGCGCGCGACTTCGGCCGTATCGGTGGCGTATTCGCCGGCGAGGCCGATCGGCCAGGCGCCCTGCTTGGCTTCGGCGATGGCGCCGACATACAGCGCGGGCAACACGCCCGCGGCGGAGCGCTCGTCAGCCAGCAGCGAGGTCTCGACGATGCGCTCGACCGTGACCAGCGCGGTCTTCGCCGCATAGGCCATCGCGGCGAGTTCGGCCTGCCGGCCGATCCGCACATTGCCGAAGCGATCGGCCTCGCGGGCGTGAAACAGCGCGACGTCCGGCCGGATCGCCGGCACCACGACGATCGGATCATCCGGCGCAAACGGATTGTCGATCACCTTCCAGTCCGGCCGCATCTTCAGCACGTCGCTGCCGATAATGCCGCGGATCGGCATGAACGGCACGCCCTTCTGGCCGGCGACAAGGCCAGCCAGAATTGCCGGGCAGGTCGCGTCCATCATCTTGAACGCGCCACTGCGGATGCCATCCGCGAAGCGCGGCGCGCCGCCGGCTTCACCCAGCGTCACCGCGCTGGTCTCGAGCGTGCCGACGCAACCGGCGCCGATCAACATGTCGGCCTGGATGCCGCTGATCGGAACGCAAACGAGGTGGAGGTTCTTCGGGCCTGCGGCGATCAGCGCAGCGGTCGCGGTCATCGCCGGCCCAGCATTGTCGGCGCCGAGCGCCACCGTCATGCCGTCCTTGATCTCTGCAGCCAGCGCTTCGAGCGAAACGATCTCTCCCACCGCGTCCTCCATTTCATCGCGCGGAGTTTTTCCGGCGCGTGTCGTTGGCGGCGATGGTTTCGCGGTGACCGGCGCCTGTCAAGGCGACGCGCCAGCGCGCAGCTATGCGTCAGCTCTTGCTGCGGCGCAGATGTTCGTCGAGTCGCGGCATGATCTCGACGAAGTTGCAGGGCCGCGTGCGATAGTCGAGCTGCGCGGCGAGAATGCCGTCCCAGCCGTCGCGGCACGCGCCCGGCGATCCCGGCAGGCAGAAGATATAGGTCGCGCCGGCAACGCCCGCGGTCGCGCGCGACTGGATCGTCGAGGTGCCGATCTTGCCGTAGCTCATCATGTGGAAGGCGATCGAGAAGCCATCCATCCGCTTCTCGAACAATGGCTCGATCGCTTCCGGCGTGACGTCGCGGCCCGTGAACCCCGTGCCGCCCGTTGTGATGATCGCATCGACACCATCGTCCGCAATCCAACGCCGGATGATCGCCCGGATCGCCTCGACGTCATCAGTCACGATTTCCCGCGCGGCGAGGTTATGTCCCGCCGCCATCGCCCGCTCCGCCAGCGTCGCGCCCGATTTGTCGTCCTCGAGCGACCGCGTATCCGACACGGTGAGGATCGCGATGTTGAGGGGAATGAACTGCTTTGGTTGATCTTTGCTCGCCATAACGCCCATCGAACCCATGTCATCGTTATGGCCGGGCTCGTCCCGGCCATCTACGTCTACGCTTCATCGGAAAACGTGGATGCCCGGCACAAGGCCGGGCATGACGAGCCTAACACGTACTGAGCCGAACCAGGCCTACAGCTTCTCCGCCGCGAACGTGTTGCAGGCCTGCACGGTGCCCTGTTTGTAGCCGGTCATAAACCAGCGTTTGCGCTGTTCGGCGGAGCCGTGGGTGAAGGAGTCGGGTACGACTTCGCGGCCGGCCTTGCGCTGCAGCGTGTCGTCGCCGATCGCGCTCGCGGTGGTCAACGCGGCGTCGATGTCGCCGTCCTCGAGGAAGTTCGGGCGCTTCTTTTCTTCCTTGTTGACCCAGACGCCGGACAGACAATCCGCCTGAAGCTCGACGCGGACCTGCAGCGCATTCGACTCGGCGCGCGAGCCGGCCTGCTCCTGCAGCCGCGTCACGCGCGGCAGGATGCCGAGCAGGTTCTGGACGTGATGGCCGGCTTCGTGCGCGATGATGTAGGCCGCGGTGAAGCGACAGGCGCTGCCGGAGCAGCCGTGGAAGCGCGTCTCGACCTGCTTGAAGAAATTGGTGTCGATGAAGATCTGCTTGTCCGGCGGACAATAGAACGGCCCCATCGCCGACTGCGCCATGCCGCAGCGCCCGCCATTGGTCGAATCGCGGAACAGCACGATCTTCGGGCCCACATAGGTCTGGCCGTTGGCCTTGAAGATTTCGGTCCAGCGATCGTCGATCTCGCCGAGCACGCCGGAGATCATCTTGCCCATGTCGTCGGTCGGCGCGCCCTGCTTGCCGGGCGAAGAGCGCTCGGTCTGATAGCTTCCGCCGCCGTTGCCGGTAAGGATCTCGGCGCCGCCGATCAGCAGCCGCGGATCGATGCCGAACGCCCAGCCGACCAGGCCGAGCACTACGATGGTGCCGATGCCGAGGCCGCCGCCGCCCATCGGAAAGCCGAAGCCGCCACCGCCTCCGCCGCCACTGTCGCGGCGGTCGTCGATATTATCGCTATGACGGAAATCGTCGTCACGCATCAGCCTGTCCTCGGGTCCAAATCAGTGGGGCCAACTCGCAGATTCACGTCGTCTGTTTCGCGCCGGCAACCGGCATCACGAAATTCCGACAATTAGAATTAACCCGCCGGGCAAATATTGCCTAGTGCACAGATCATCGGTCGGCGGCCTCGAACGCGCACGCAACAACCTTCCGATCGGCGCACGTGACGACCGGGCAACCGGAATGATGTGCAACTTAGACCCTCGCGTAGGAACAAACAGCGTCCTGAAGAACCGCGAGCGCTCGTAGTGGTTCCAGCCGACATTTCGATTTCAATTAAGTCGATTTTTACTTTGCCGGGCCAATGTGTCGTCAGTCGGTTGTTTAGTCCCGCGTCTCCGACGGCGTCACATGAGTCAGGTTAGTTGAGTCATGGTTGTGTCGCGTCGCGGGGCGTCTGCAAAGGCGCCCCGCACTCAATTCCAGTATGAGCCCGAGAGCAACATCATCGTTGGCGACTGCGTCGCCGAGATGGAAAAGCTCCAGGCGAAGTCGGTCGATCTGGTGTTCGCCGATCCGCCGTACAATCTGCAGCTCAAAGGTGCGCTGAAGCGTCCCGACGAATCGGAAGTCGACGCCGTCGACGACGATTGGGACAAGTTCGATTCCTTCGCTGCCTATGACAACTTCACCCGCGCGTGGCTGCTCGCCGCGCGGCGGATCATGAAGCCGTCGGCGACGATCTGGGTGATCGGCTCGTACCACAACATCTTCCGCGTCGGCGCCATCATGCAGGACCTCGGGTTCTGGCTGCTCAACGACATCGTCTGGCGCAAGACCAATCCGATGCCGAACTTCCGCGGCCGGCGGTTCACCAACGCGCACGAGACCATGATCTGGGCGGCGCGCGACGAGAATGCCAAGGGCTACACCTTCAACTACGAGGCGCTGAAGGCCTCTAACGAAGACGTGCAGGCACGCTCCGACTGGCTGATTCCGCTGTGCACCGGCGACGAACGGCTGAAAGGCGCGGACGGCAAGAAGGTTCATCCGACGCAGAAGCCGGAAGGCCTGCTGGCGCGCGTGCTGCTGAGTTCGTCGAAGCCCGGCGATCTGGTCGTCGATCCGTTCAACGGCACAGGCACGACCGGCGCCGTCGCCAAGCGCCTGCGCCGCAACTACATCGGATTCGAGCGAGAGCGGGTTTACGCCGACGCGGCGCGCAAGCGCATCGATGCGGTCGAGCCGCTGGCGGAAGACACGCTGAAGCCGTTCGTCACCGCGCGCGAAGCGCCGCGCGTGGCGTTCTCCGAGTTGATCGAACGCGGCATGATCGCGCCCGGCGCCAAGCTGGTCGATTCGAAAAAGCGTCACGGCGCATTGGTCCGCGCCGACGGCGCCATCATGCTGGGCGACAAGGTCGGCTCGATCCACCGCATCGGCGCAGTGGCGCAAGGCTCCGAAGCCTGCAACGGCTGGACGTTCTGGCACGTCGAGACCAGCCAGGGCCTGCGCCTGATCGACGACCTCCGCGCCGAAGTCCGCAGCGCGATGGCGGCGGGCTGAGCCCGCTTCGCTTCGTCGAAAGCCTGCCGCACGAAATCATCCTTCGAGACGCCCGGCTTCGCCGGGCTCCTCAGGATGAGGTTCCTGCGTTGTTACTTCCGACAAAAGGCACAGCCCTCGTGGTGAGGAGGCGCGCAGCGCCGTCTCGAACCATGAGTTGATCGGGCACGCGGTCGCCACCCTTCGACGCCGGACGCACCACTGCTTTTCAGCGTGCACCCATCAGACAGCGCTCACGCCGCGCTCTGCCGAATCAGATCCTTGCGCACCTGACCGAGATAGCCGCGGATCTGCTCGGCCAGCGTTTCAGAATTGGTCGACAGATGCGTCGAGGCCGTCATGGTCGATTCGGCGTAGCGCTCGGTGTCGCGGGCGTTCGACGCGATGGTCTGGATGTCGGTGGCGATGTCGCTGACAACCGCGAAGGCCTGCTCGATGGTGCGGGCGATGTCGGCGGTCGCGTCCGACTGCGCTTCGGCCGCGCCTGCGACCTTGGTGGTGATGGCTTCGACTTCGGTCATCACCGCGCCGATCTCGTTGATCGACTGGCTGACCACATCGGCGGCGCCGTGGACGTGATCGACCTGGGATTCGATCTCGCCGGTGAACTTCGCGGTCTGCTCGGCCAACGCCTTGACCTCCTGGGCGACGACGGCGAAGCCCCGCCCCGCATCGCCGGCGCGCGCCGCCTCGATCGTCGCATTCAACGCCAGCAGATTGGTCTGGCTGGCGATCGCCTCGATCGACTTCACCACCTCGGCGATGCGCTCGGCGACGCTGCGCAGTGCCGCGACGTTGCTGGTCGCTTCCGACACCCGCACCACCGCGCGGCCGACGATCTCGGCCGAATGCGCCACATCTGATCCGACCTGCCGCGCGCTCTCCGAGAGTCCCGCGGTCGCGTCGGCAACATGCCGCATGTTGCCGCTGGCCTGCTCGGACGCCGCCGCGACGGCGGTCAGCCGCTCGCGCGTGGTCGAAGCGCCGCTGGTGAGATGGCGCGCGGTTTCTCGCATGTCGTTGCTGTCGGCGTCGAGTGAAACGACCACGGTGCTGACCGCGTCTTCGAGCTTGCCGGCCTGCTGTTCGAAGCTGAGGATCCGGCTTTCGAGGCTATCGGTCGCGGCGTTGATGGTGTTGGCGCCGCGCAGCAGCGCGCCGTGCAGACCGCCCGGCAGGATGCGGCGGAAATAGCGGCGCTGCTGCACCGCGTCCATCGCGGCCGTCGCTTCGCGCACGAAGGCGTCGCAGCCATCGATCATGTCGTTGACGGTGAGCACCAGTTCGCCGGTGCGGCCGCCGTCGTCGACATGCAGCACGCGCGCTTCGAAATCGCCGGCGGCGATCCGCTTGCACACGTCGCAGGCCTGATCGATCAGCCGCGCCGCCCGGCCGACGCTGAGCAGGCCGAGTATCGCCGCCAGCAGTCCGACCGCCTGCACGGCGAAGGCCGAGATCACAAAGCCGAACCAGTGCAATGCCGCCGCGATGATCGACGCGGCGATGACGAGTGTGAGGCTAAGCTGCGCTCGCGAGAGCGAACATGAGTTCGTCATAAGAGACCTTCTGGGAAGCAACGAAATCCGTCAGCGCGCGCATGCCGGCTTCGACCGCGTCCTTGCCGTTGACGTGGCTCTGCTCGGTCTTGAGCACCCGCGCATAGAGCGGCGCGATCGCGCTGGCGATCACCTTGGGATCCGGCGTGCGGCGATTGGAGTGATAACCGATGATCTTGCCGCTCGTATCGAACGACGGCGTGACATGCGCGAACACCCAGTAATGATCGCCGTTGCGCGCCATGTTCTTGACGTAGCCGAAGATCTCGCGGCCCGCCGCGATCGTCTCCCAGACCAGGCGAAACACCGCGCGCGGCATGTCGGGATGACGGATGATGCTGTGCGGCTGGCCGAGCAGTTCGTCTTCGGAATAGCCGGCGATGTGGCAGAAGGTGCGGTTCGCGTAGGTGATCCGACCCTTGAGATCGGTCTTCGAAACGATCAGTTCGCCCGGCGGAAAGTGCACTTCTTTGCCGGTCGGGCGGATATTGACGGCCATCGAGACTCTCCGATGGATGGCGAGAATTTGCCTGTCATTACGATCCGCGATTTAAGCAGTGATTAAAGCACCGAACCGAATACCGTTCGAATGCAACCGACCGGTAGTCTTACCGGCCCGCAATCGGGATTAGTCGAGCGCATGCGCCAGCACCTTGCGCATCAGATTCGGCAGCGCCTCGCTGTCAACGGTGGCGATCTTCACCCAGCGCATCCCGGCCGGCGCCCGCGTGCCGCTCGGCGCCTGCGCGGTGTAGACCACGAGTTCGAGCGGGAAGTGCGTGAACACGTGCGTGACGACACCCAGCTTGCGATGCCACCGCGTCACGCCGTTGATGTGCGGCGCCTGCGCACGCGCGTTGTCATCGCTGTGCCCCGCAAGCCAGTCGGAATTCGGCACTTCGGTCATGCCGCCGAGCAGGCCCTTGGCTTCGCGCGTCCGCACCAACACACAGTCGCCGCGTGTCACCACGAAAGCGGCGCCGCGGCGTAGTTCGCCGGTTTTCTTCGGCGCCTTGCGCGGAAACGTCTCGGCATCGCCGCGCAGCCGCGCCGTGCAGCCCTCCATGAACGGGCACAGCGCACAGGCCGGCTTCTTCGGCGTGCAGATCGTGGCGCCGAGATCCATCAGCGCCTGCGCGCTGTCGCCGGCGCGGCTTGGCCCGAGCAACGTCTCGGCCAGCGCCTTGATGCGCGGCTTGGCCTTCGGCAACTCCTCCTCGACCGCGAAGAGCCGCGACACCACGCGTTCGATATTGCCATCGACCGGCATGGTGCGGCGGCCGAACGCGATCGCGGCGATCGCCGCAGCCGTATAAGGCCCGACGCCGGGCAGCGCGCGCAGGCCCTCTTCCGTGTCGGGAAAACGGCCTCCGTGCTGCGTCGCCACGGCGACCGCGCAGGCGTGCAGATTGCGCGCGCGCGAGTAGTAGCCGAGACCGGCCCACATCCGCAGCACGTCGTCGAGCGAGGCGGCGCCGAGATCGGCCACGCTCGGCCAGCGCGCCAGGAACTTGGCGAAATACGGGCCGACCGCGCGCACGGTGGTTTGCTGCAGCATGATTTCGGACAGCCACACCGCGTAGGGATCGGCCGGGGTGCCGGCGGGTGGGCGCCACGGCAGCGTGCGGCGATGGCGATCGTACCAGGCGAGCAGCGCCGCCGGGCGGCCGGCCGGGCCGGTCGCGCTGTCGTGCTCTGTGATGACCGGGGATTGTTTCCGCCGCGGCTTGGCGCCTGCTAGACTCATGGGCCGTATCGTCGCAAAGCCGTTCGCTATGAGCAAGCCCGCGCCATGAGCAAGCCCGCACCCATCTACAAGCCCGGCCCGATCAGCGCCAAGCCGCTGGCCGGCCTGCTCGGCCCGACGCTGAACGAAGCCTTCGCCAAGCAAGGTTTCGCGGCGCGGGAACTCGTCACCCGCTGGGCCGAGATCGCCGGGGCGCAGATCGCCCAGCATTGCGAGCCGCTGAAGATGCAATGGCCGCGTCCGGTGGACGGCCAGCCGCAGGAACCGGCGACGCTGGTGCTGCGGGTCGAAGGCCCGATGGCCCTGGAGATCCAGCATTCGTCCGACCAGATCCTGCAGCGGGTCAACCGCTTCTTCGGCTGGAACGCGGTCGGCAAGCTGGCGCTGCGCCAGGCTCCGCTGTCGCGCCGGCCGCGCAAGACGGCGCCGCAGCCGCCGGACCCGAAGGCGGTCGCACAGGTCGCCGCCAGCCTCGACGCGGTCGAGGACGAGGACCTGAAGCTGGCGCTGGCCCGCCTCGGCGCCACGATCAAGCGGAAGTGACGCTTGCGCGAGCGCGGAGATTCCGGCCCGGCATTGCCACAATTGCGGTTTCAAGCTAGCTGACGGCCACGTGGTCCCGGCCACGTCCGCCTTCGTTTTGCCTCGTGTCTTGCCTTGAGCGGCGCGCCGCCGCGTTGGAGCACCTTGATGATCACGCGCCGCACCTTCACCGCCGCTCTGTCGCTGACCGGCCTCGCCGCTGTCGTCGGCGTCTCGCCGTTCCGGCTGATCGACCAGGCGTTCGCCCAGAGCACCAAGGCCGCCACCGCCGCCGACGTCGCCAAGCCGATGTCGCTGCCCGACATGGCGCTCGGCCCGAAGGACGCCGCCGTCACCGTCACCGAATACGCCTCGATGACCTGCTCGCACTGCGCCGCGTTCAACGAGCAGGTGTTTCCGAAGCTGAAGGCCGCCTATATCGACACCGGCAAGATCCGCTACGTGTTCCGGGAATTCCCGCTCGACATCAAGGCCGCCGCCGGCTCGATGCTGGCACGCTGCATCGCCAAGGACGACGCGCCGAAGTATTTCGCCGTCACCGACCTGCTGTTCAAGACCCAGGCCGAGTGGGTGCTGAAGGACACCACCGAGCAGCTCAAGCGCATCGGCAAGCAGGCGGGCCTCAGCGCCACCGAAGTCGAAACCTGCCTGAGGGATCAGGCCCTGCTCGACAAGATCGCCGCCGACCAGAAGTACGCCAACGAAGTGCTGAAGGTGAACTCGACCCCGAGCTTCTTCATCAACGGCGAAATGCTCAAGGGCGAAACCTCACTGGAAGAATTCGCCAAGCGCATCGACCCGCTGCTGGAGAAGAAGAGCTGAGGCACAGGCCTTGGTATAGGCCGTCATCCGCCGCACATGCGGGGATTCATGACTGCAGAGCGTGGCACTCTCTTCTTCGGGAGACGCCGCGCGGCCTCAAACTCAGCCGTCATCCTCCGCGAAAGCGGAGGATCTAGTATTCCAGAGCGCTTGCGGCGTGCGTACTGAAACCAACGCGCGCTCTGGGATACTGGGTCGCCCGGTCAAGCCGGGCGATGACGTCAGAGGATGACGCGAGCGCGGTGCTTCGCCGTCGCTAATCCAATTATCAAAGACTCGATTCTCAAACAGCCACGCCCAATCCTTCTCGCGGCTCCAGCGAGCCCGAGTTTTTGCACCCGTCGCTTCTCAGCGAGGGGCGGGGGCGCGCCGCGCGGCGCAAAAGTGGTGAGTTTTCGCTATGGCTTGGGACCATCGCGCAACGCCTTGCGGCGCGCCCACCGCGGCGGTTTTAGGTGATCGGGCCCGTGCTTCCGCGGGCAGGCAGGGGTAATGAAACCCCACGGTCCGACGGATTACGCCGCCTTCGCCTGCCCCCGTCCAGCGAACTAACAAGTCGCAGAGCCTCGTAGTAGGCCCGGACGGGTCCCCGACACCTCCCGGACGTGCGGGTGCGAACCGCAACGCGCAGGACGCCGCGTCCGTTCAGGCTTCGCTGACCAGCGTCAGCTCCGCCGAACCATCGTTCCGAACCGGTTGCCCGGCCCGCCGATCTGTCCCGCTTGACGACGCCTCGCGAAGCGCCCCTCACGGACAGGACAGCGCGGATTGTAATCATAATAGGAATTTTGTCAAGATGCCCTCTTTCGTGTCCCGGACGCGCTGCGGCACGAAGTGCCGCTGCGCAGAGCCGGGACCCCGGTGCCGGCGCTCACAACATCCGCTGCTTCTCAAGCAAGCAACCGGGGTCCCGCATCTGCGGAGCAGCGCTACGCGCTGCACCGCGTGCGGGACCCGCTGATCATCATCGTTGCCCTTGCCGCCCAAAGATCAGGGCACACACTCTCTCTTTCGTCATTCCGGGGCGCGCGAAGCGCGAGCCCGGAATCCATAACCACCGCGCTCGGCGATGGAGCACGATGGTGCGGATGCTGCGCTTCACTGAGAGTTCAGGGGCTATGGATTCCGGGCTCGCTCACTGCGTGAGCGCCCCGGAATGACGAACGAGGCTTTAATTACCGACCTGATAATCGCGGAATCACCTTCAATTCGATCTTCGTACACCTACGTTGGCTTAGGTTGCCCGAACACGACGTCATACGTGATTAAGGATTCACCTTCTCGCTGATCGTTTCAACGATGCATCTCGCGCGCGCAAATAATTCGTCGAACGTAATTATCTCAGGCGCCCTGACATTGCGTCGATAAAGCTCGAAACAAGCTATCTTGTCATCGTTACAGTCCAGCTGAGCGATACTCCCAATGACGAGATAGCTGCGAGGCTCGATAGAATAGACTTTTTCGCCAGTGTCTTCCCCGACTGAGTCCTTCAAATAATCCCTGAACCGCTGCCTAGAAAACTCAAAGACCGTTTTCTGAACCTGCGTCACTGCATTCGACATTTCTCCGGATACGCCCCAGCAGCCCGGACGATATTCGCCATGAAGCAATTGAGTGGAATTGGCCTTGATTTCCACGAAAACATACTGACTAACCTGAGCCTTGGTGCGCAGAAGAGCATCAGCACGCTTTCCGCGCTGATCAAAACGACTGCCAGTCGTAACAGTCTCCAATTTGGGACCGACCTTGCTCAGGAATATATAGTTTAATCCATGTCCAAATATCCAGGAATTACGCTCAAAAAAACTCTGCCAGGTGGACTCTGCTGTCGGAACGCTCAACAGCGTCTCGAACTCATTTAGCGCGGCTCGCTTCGCCGCGACGGCATATATATCGTTGTGAAGCTCTGGTGCTTCAGCAAGCTCTTTAACAAGAGCGACTCCTTTATTACTCATCAACAAGGCCCCGAGGGCTCCGACATCGATATTATCTAGCGAGATTCTAGTCTTCTTGGCATCACGCAGATCCAAACTAGACAGCACGGCAACAAATTCACGCATTTGCGCGACCTGGAACTGATTGATCTGCACTTGCCCCACTTCTTTCCACCCATGCCGGGCGTGGTATTGAAGCTTTGTCAGCTTGATAGTCCCGAAATCAGCTCGTTCGCGAACGTAAAATGCAGAGACTGCAAGTTTGCATCTCGGCGTTACGTCGATTTCGCCGATCACTTCCTCGCTGTCTCCAACAAGGGTTGCGTATGCCCCCTGCCCGTTCTTCGCGGGCACAGTGTAAAGCGCATTTGGCTTGTATCGCACCAGATACTCTAAATCGCCCTTGGACATGCAGTACCTTCAATAAGCGCAGGTATCTGGCATAGACTACGGACTCACCCGATGCCCGACATTGTCAATTGGTCTTGGGAGCGCTTAATGCGCTCAAATTTAGTTCCGCGAGCAATAGAACGCGGAAACACAATCAGACACCTAGACCGCTGTTGAAGTCAGCCCCTAATCCCCACCTTTCTCTCCCCCTCCCCCCAAATCCCCCCGTGGAAAAGCCCGGTTCCGCGGTTGCGGCGGCTGTTCCGCCCCGCCATTGTCGCCGGCTACCGCCGCTGCCGGCTGCGCGCGAGTCGCGACCGGTCGGACTGCCTATGGTATTGTCCGGCTTGAGAGATTCGCCTGCGCCGGCCGATAACCGGCCCATTGAGCATCGGACCAGATGAAACTCACGCGTCTCCGCCTTCACGGCTTCAAGTCGTTCGTCGAGCCCACCGACTTCATGATCGAGCCGGGTCTGACCGGCGTGGTCGGGCCCAACGGCTGCGGCAAGTCCAATCTGGTCGAGGCGCTGCGCTGGGCGATGGGCGAGACCTCGCACAAATCGCTGCGCGCCACCGACATGGACGCGGTGATCTTCGCCGGCTCAGGTAATCGCCCGGCGCGCAACCACGCCGAAGTGGTGATGTCGCTGGACAATTCGGCCCGCACCGCGCCGGCGGCGCTGAACGATTCCGACACGCTGGATATTTCGCGACGGATCGAGCGCGAGGCCGGCTCGCAATATCGCATCAACGGCCGTGAAGTCCGCGCCCGCGACGTGCAGCTGCTGTTCGCCGACGCCGCCACCGGCGCGCGGTCGCCGGCGCTGGTCCACCAGGGCAAGATCGGCGAAATCATCCAGGCCAAGCCCGAGCAGCGCCGCCGCGTGCTGGAAGACGCCGCCGGCGTCGCCGGCCTGCACGCCCGCCGCCATGAGGCCGAGCTGCGGCTGAAGGCGGCCGAGACCAACCTCACCCGCGTCGAGGACGTGATCGGCCAATTGTCGTCGCAGGTCGATGGGCTGAAGAAGCAGGCGCGCCAGGCGATCCGCTTCCGCGAGGTCGCCGCCAAGGTGCGCAAGACCGAGGCGACGCTGTATCACCTGCGCTGGTGCGACGCGCAGGCCGAAGTCGGCGCCGCCGCGCAGGTCCACGATCTCAGCGTCCGCGACCTCGCCGAGCGCACCCGCGAGCAGGCCGAAGCCTCCCGCATCCAGGCCGACCGCGCCTCGACGCTGCCCGGCCTGCGCGAGGCCGAGGCCCGCGCCGCCGCCGGCCTGCAGCGGCTGACCAACGCCCGCGAATTGCTCGACCGCGAGGAAGCCCGCGCCAAGGAGCGCGTCGTCGAACTCGAGCGCCGGCTGGCGCAGTTCTCCTCCGACGTCGCGCGCGAGCAGCAGCAGGCGGTCGACGCCGACGAGGCGCTGGAGCGGCTGCAGATCGAAGACGTCGAGCTGCGTGAAGAGATTCTGGAGCGCGTCGAGAAGCGCAGCGGCGTCGACGAGCGCGTCGGCGAGGCCGAGGCGGCGCAGGGCGAAGCCGAGCGGCTGTTCGCCGAGCTCACCACCCAGCTCGCCGAGCTGACGGCGCGGCGCAATCAGTTCGAGCAGGCGGTGCGCAGCCATCGCGATCGTCTTGCCCGGCTCGACACCGAGATCAAGAACGTCGAAAGCGAAATCGACCGGCTGACGCAGGAAACCGGCGGCGCCGGCAATGTGGACGAGCTCGCCGAAGCGGTCGCGATGGCGCAGGAGACCATCGCCGAGCTGGAAGGCGCCGTTCAGCACGCCGAGGCCGCGCATGTCGCCGCCCGGCAGAAGCTCGACGGCTCGCGCAGCCCGCTGACCGAAGCCGACAAGCGGGTGCAGCGGCTGGAGACGGAAGCCAAGACGATCAGCAAGATCCTCAACGGCGAGACCAAGAATCTGTGGCCGCCGATCATCGACGGCATCACGGCTGCCAAGGGTTACGAGAAGGCGATCGGCGCCGTGCTGGGCGACGATCTCGACGCGCCGGTCGATCCGTCGTCGCCGATGCGCTGGACCGATATCGGCGTGCAGGACGGCGACCCGGCGCTGCCGGAGGGTGTCGAACCGCTGAGCCAGCACGTCACCGCGCCGCCGGAGCTGGCGCGGCGTCTGGCGCAGATCGGCGTTGTCGCCAAGGAGCGCGGCGGCGAGCTGGTCGGCCAGCTCAAGACCGGGCAACGGCTGGTGTCGCTCGACGGCGACGTCTGGCGCTGGGACGGCTTCGTCGCCTCGGCGCATGCGCCGACCGGCGCCGCCCGCCGCCTCGCCGAGCGCGCCCGCCTGGTCGACATCGAGAACGAACTGGAGCAGGCCAAGATCGACGCCTCGGCCAAGCGCCAGGCGCTGGAAATGGCGGAAGCCGAGCTGCGCAGCGCCGCTGCGGCCGAGACCGCGTCGCGCGAAAACCTGCGCGGCGCCCGCCGCGAAGCCGATGCGGCGCGCGAACGCCTCGCCGCCGCCGAGCGCGAGGTCAATCGCCACGCCGCGCGTAAGTCCGCGCTCGCGGAAGCGCAGTCGCGCCTTGCCAGCGATCGGCTCGAAGCCGAGATGGCGCTGGAATCGGCCGAGAACGCGATTGGCGATCTGGCACCCAACGACGACGCCGAGCAGCGGCTGGCCGCGGTGCGCGGCGAGATCGACATGCACCGCCGCAACGCTGCGCAGGTCCGCGCCGAGGCGCAGGCGCTGGCGCGCGAGGCCGAGCTGGCCGACAAGCGGCTGCAGGCGATCGTGGCCGAGCGCAACGAATGGACCCGTCGCAAGCAGAGCGCGGCGTCGCAGATCGCCACCGTCGAGGAGCGCGTCGCCGAGCTGACCGCCGAGCGCGCCGAGCTCGACAACGCGCCGACCGTGTTCGCCGAGAAGCGCAGCGCGATCATCACCGAGATCGAATACGCCGAGGCCGACCGCCGCACCGCCGCCGATGCGCTGGCCAAGGCCGAAGCCGCGATGGCCGACACCGACCGCGCGGCGCGATCGTCGCTCGAACAGCTCTCCAGCGCCCGCGAAGCCTGCGCCCGCGCCGAGGAGCGGATGGAAGCGGCGCGACGCCGGCTCGAGGACATCGAGCGCGAGATCCGCGACATGCTGGAAGTGGAGCCGGAAGGCGTCGCCGCCCTCGCCGAGGTGCGCGCCGACGACAAGTTGCCCGACCTGCACGATGTCGAGCAAGAG
>NZ_JBMDXE010000071.1:0-9193 GCF_048594845.1 Rhodopseudomonas sp.
CGTCGACATTTGCGGAATTACTTGAAGCGATTGAGACCTTCCAAGGAGAATCTGCCGCTACATGGTACCGCGGATGCAATAATCTCTCATACCGACTTGAGCCGTCTCTTTACCGTCATCGCACCAAGAAGCAGATCTCAGAAATTGCCGTTCTTGAGACCGAAGTTACGACCCGCTTTGTGCAGCGATCGCTTCCCTTTCTACAGCGAACTCTGGTCAACGACTGGGACAAACTATTCTTGATGCAACATTATGGGGTGCCTACGCGTCTTTTGGATTGGTCAGAAAACCCGTTCGTGGCGATCTACTTTGCCCTTACTGGCAACCACACCGGAAAAAAGGCGGATGCGTCGGTCTGGATGTGTGACCCAATCGAATGGAATCGGTCGGCACTAAGTCATCTCTCGTTTGCGGGTGGAATTCTCGATGAGAGCAGCCAACTCGTAAGATCTTACGCACCGGGAGTTCAATTTGATCAAATCCCTATGCTACCGATAATGATATATGGAACATACAATAGCCCCAGAATTGTTGCCCAACGCGGGGGCTTCGCCCTTTTCGGCCAAGGGACAGAACCAATGGAAACGGTTTTTGAAACTAAAGATTTCCCAACGAAAGCTCTTCGAAAAATCGTAATAGAGAAGAATCATTTGGACAGCATTCGGCAGTCCTTATTTCGCAAAGGGTTCAGCGAATCGGTAGTGTTTCCCGACTTAGACGGGCTCGCCAGAGAGATCCGCCGGGAGTTCGGCTTTTAAGATGGCCCACAAAATTCTGCGAATTACGCTTCATCCAAGCAAGCCTCTGGTTTGGTGGCACGCTCACCGAGGCTCGATCGACATGGACCCTCCGTATCAGCGACGTGGAAGACTTTGGTCTCCATCAGACAAAGCCTATCTCATCGACTCCATCATAAACGGCTTTGATGTCCCAAAGCTGTATCTCGCCGACTTTCAAATGGGCGAGAGTCAGCTCAATCTGCATAAACTCCCGTACGCGATTATCGATGGAAAGCAGCGCCTTGAAGCGATCTTCGACTTTTTCGACGGCCGGCTGGTTTTAAATCACGACTTCAAATGGCGAGCCGACCCCTCTCTCAACTTAGGTGGCCTTTCGCTGAAGGATCTTAAGAAGAGCTACCCCTCGGTTGCGGAAGCATTTGAAACCGAAACCGTTGATATAATGAGCGTAGTCACGAACGACGAAGCTGACATAAACGAACTATTCGTGCGTCTAAATCGTAGCAAGCCACTCACAGGCGCAGAGATCCGCAACGCGATGGCGGGGCCGGTCCCAGACGTCATCCGCAATGTAGCCCGTCACGCCTTCTTCTACGACAATATTAGATTCAGCGTAAAGCGAGCGGGTGACTTCAATGCTGCCGCCAAGATCGTAATGTTCGAGTACGAGAATCGCCTCACAAGCACGAAGAAGAAGGATCTCGATGCCTTTTCAAACTTAGGAAAGCTGGATCAACAAAGATTAGAGCTGGCCGGGCGCCGAGCGCTCGACGTGCTTGATAGTATGCAAGAGGTATTCTTGCCATCTGACGAATTGCTAAATTCCGCCGGAACGTTGCCCGTTTACTATTGGCTTGTTCGACAGTCCAACGTTGAAGCCCATTCAATTTTACGAGAATTTCTCGTCTTCTTTGAAAGAGCGCGCAATCATGAACGGAAGCAGCAGATTTCAGGAGTCTCGAACAGCGCTCACCCAGTCTATGCTCGATACGACGCATTCAATCGAAGCACTAATGACGTAGGAAGTTACAATGGAAGATTCGAAGTCCTAAAGACTGAATTCTGCAAATGGGCGCAGTCTGCGTTTCCGAACCTTCGGATCATGATCCATAATTGAGCGAGCCAGCGTAGCCCGCATGAGCGCAGCGATTTCGCTACGCGAATGCAAGCTGCGTCCGGACGCGCCAGTGCGGCGCGATGACTTCATTTCAGAGCGTCTCGGCCTCGTCGCCCCGCAGTTGGTCCCGAATGGTCCGCGACCCGGGAAGCCATAGCCGCTGCGTTTGTCGATCCAGCTCAGCCCGTAGCAAGTAGGGCAGATTAGCGAAGCCTGATCCGCCGCCACATCAACGCAAGCCCGGCCCCCACTCGGCGGGTTACGCCTTCGGCTAACCCGCCCTACTGACCTGGTGTGGCCCGCCTGAAACTCGCTTACACCACGCGTCGCGGCGGCGGCGTTGTCCGAGGTTGACCCGCACTTGTCACTGCGGCAGATCGTCGAACAACTCAACTAAGCGAAAGCGCTCGCACATGAGCATCATATTCTCGCTGAATCTGCCGAGCCGGCCGAAATAGGCCCGATGGGCGCTGCGCCAATAGGCCAGGCTCCGATCGCCTTCGCCCTCATCGTATGCAAAGCCGGCGTCGATTTGATCGAAGCGCCTATATGTCACCTCGGTGGATTCGATGACACAGCGCGGCTCTCCACGTCCGTCGAGTACGACCCAACGCTCACCGGGAGCAGAGGTGTTCGGCTCGTCTTCCGTGCTACAAGTCGCAGTCTTGATCCCTCTGACGACAAGTTCAAGCAAGTCATCTGCAAGCTCGGGACTGTCGCCGAAGGCGAACGTCCGGAGGTGTTTGTACCGCTCTGGGACTGGCTTGTTCATGATCTTCCGAGCCTTCAAAGAATGACGGCCTTCGGCGCGATACCGGCGGGCAGCCTAACGGGCCGTGTCCTAAGCGCAAGCCCGCAGGGCGGATCAAAGAAACGTAATCGGCCATTCCGTCGATGCAAGTCCGGCCCGCGCCCGGCGAGTAACGCCTTCGGCTAACCCGCCCTACCATTCTGCATCTTGCTGAGCATCATCTTCACGAGCCGCGGTCCGTTCTGCTCCAGATCTTGCGCCACCTCGCGCGCCCGCGCCGGCGAAATCAGCCGGCCTTCCTGGCAATCCAGGATGACGCCGCCGGTCGCTTCGACGTAGGCTGCGGCGGCCAGGTAGGCGCTGGCGCCGGCGTCGAAGTCGGCGCCCCAGCGGAACGCCAGCACGAAGCGCCACGGATGATCCAACGAGACGCTGGTGATCTCCGGGATCAGCTCTGCAGCATTCCAGTGAGAGCATTCGAACGCCGTCGGGCGATCGCGCAGCACGACTGGCAGACCGCCGTTCAATTCGGCGAACGGCCGGCCGGTTGATAGCTGCACCGGATCTCCGGCGGCATCGATCGCCTGTTGCCACGCTGCGATGCTGTCGAGGTGCCGGTCGGAGAACACGTACATTTCCATCGACATGACAAGCTCCATCATCAAGGGATCAGCAAGAATCAGTTGGTTCGGATGTCGTTCGCAGAAAGGTCGCACGTATGAGCAGAGCGACAGGCGGGGTGACATCCAACCCCGCATGTCGCTGCGCTCATGCGGGCTACGCCGGAAGCTTCGACGTGGCACGATGACTTCGTCTCAGAGCGTGTCCGCATCGTCGCCTCGCAGTTGGTCCCGAATGCTCCGCGACACCGGGAAGCCATAGCCGCTCCATCCGTCGATCCAGCTCGGTCGTCCGGCCTCATGCATGTCGCTGGCATGAAGCTCTGCGCCGATCGCCTGCAAGGCGAGCACCATCGCCTGCATGGAGTCGTGGCCGCGCGCCGTGGCTCGCCTCAGCCCGTCCGGCCAATGGATCTCCCAATCGCAGCGCCAGGCCTCCTCACTTTCGACGGGCAGGAAGACACGGACGGCAACGCCGTGCTCGGTATCGCCGTCCCGCCCTCGCAACATGCGTTCGGCGATCAGCATGGCTCACACCGCCCGCAGCGCCGGGCGGGCCCAGCCTCGGCGCAGCTTCTCCGCAAGGTCTTCGGCATCGGCCAAATCGTAGACCCCGATCGAGAAGGCCTGATCGCCGCCGATCGGCTCCAGCACGCGCGGACTGGCAATCACTTCGCCGCCGACGACGATATCCATCTTCTCTTGCAGGATGGTCGAGGTCAGCCGATGCAGCCGCCCGCAGATGGACGGCGCCAGCCTCAGCACGACGGACGGCATCGCAAGCGTCCGCAGCGTCCCGTCGGGCACCGCAAAGGTGATGTCGGGGACGATGGTGATGGAGAGCACTTGCGGGATCGTTACATCGATCCGTTCGCGCGGATGGACCAGCGACAGTGCAATCCGCTCCTGCCCATCACGACCGCCGGCAATGACCGATAAGTTGCTACTCATGACTGCGCCCCAGCTGACTGCGTCTCGTGAGCAGCGGGACGAGCCGCTCGACGATGCAGAACAACACGCAATGCGGTATTGTCATTTACTACTCGCCATTCTTGACACATCGAACATATCATGAACATTTTCGCTGGCAAGTTCCTTTGATCTCTTTTTTGGAGGCGGCGATGTTGGTGTGGGTCATCGTGTCGTTAGTTGCCTTCGTCGCCGGGCCGAGCCGGGCGCAGACGCTGATCGACAAGGCGCAGCGTGACGACACAGCGCGTGTCTCACGGGGCGATCCCGAGATGGCGGCGGCGATCGCCAAGGCGCGCGCGGGGCTGGACGCGTTTCTCACGCACGCCGATCATCCGGGCGACGGCCAGCGCGATTTCTCCGTGAAGGTCGAAGTCCCGCTCCGCGACCATTCCGAATTTCTATGGTTGCGTCCCTTCGTCCGTGACGGCGACAGATTTGTCGGCCGTGTCGTCAACACCCCGATCAACATCGCCAAACTGAAATATGGCGATCGCCTCGCCTTCGAACGCAAGGACATCGCCGACTGGTCCTACAAAGAGAACGGCAGTGTGATCGGCAACTTTACCGCCTGCGTGCTGATCGCACGCGAGCCGCCGCAACAGCGCGCCGCCTTCCGCGACATCTATGGCATCGACTGCGGGCCTTGAAGCGGTGCCCACTGCGTCGAAATGCGGACAGGACTTTGGCGACTGAACCCGACGAGCGGCGTCCCGGCACGTCAGCTGATCATGCGCTGCGTGGTTCGCACGCGAGACAAGCCGCCCTGGGCCGAACAGCCCGAGCGATCGAGTCGGCAGCGAAGCTCCGGGAGGAATTGCCCCCTTGTTCACCTGCATCGCACCGATCTGGCGCCCTGCGGCGCGCCGTGGCACATCGTGATCTCCGCCGTCGGGAGTCGCACGTGCCTGCAGCTTCGAGACCACCCCGCGCCTCGCGCTCTGCCCTGCCGGCGGCAGCGCGCGTGCTCGCGGCATTGGGGCTGCTAGTTGGCCTGTCGCTCGTGGTGACGCTCCCCAGCGGCTACAATTCGGATTCGCTTTACGTCTATGCGCAGGCGAAGGATCTGCTGGCATTCGGCTCGCTGCGCGGCTGGACGTTCTCGGCGATCCCGTTCACCGTGCCGGATCTGATCGCGGCGGCGCCGATCGCCGCGATCGTCCCCGGCCCCCGCGCCTACTACGTCGTCGCCGCGCCGCTGCAGATGGTGCTATTGGGCGCCGCGCTGTCGTGGTGGCTGGCGCGAACTCAGCAGCGGCCGCTCGACCGCACCCTGCTGTCGTTCGCGGTCGCGGCTGCGCTGATCGTTTTGCTGATCGGCGCGGCGTTCTATCCGTCCGGCTATTTCGCCGCGCAGCCGCTGTTCATCCTGAACTATCACGGCTTCGCGGCGATCTGCGCGACGCTGCTGACCGTCGTCGCATGTGAAGATGATTTCCGGCTGCTACGGCAACATTGGGCGGCGACGCTGATCGCGGTTGCGGTGCTGACCGCCTCGGACTTCTATTTCGCCGCATATTTCGGCGCGATCCTCACAGCCGCGCTGCTGCTGTCGCGATCGCGCGCGCTGCTGCGGTTGGTCCTGGCCGTCGGCGGCGTGTCCGTCGCGGTGTTCGCGCTGTCGTACTGGCTCAATCCGTCGCTCGGCCTGCACATCCGCGAGAGCAACGCGATCGTGGCGGAGCTCCGGCCGGCGCACGCGGCCGCGCGCCTCGCCGCGCTGATGATCGTGCCGACTGCGCTGGTGCTGGCGTTGCGATTCCGGGGCGCGCTGTCCCGCCGCAGCCTGATCCTCTATATGGCACTGCTGCTGATCGCCGCAGCGCTGGCGGCCGCCGGCCTGATCAAGGACTGGTCCGGCTTTCGCTACCTGACGATCCTGCTGCCGGTGTCGTTGGTGCTGATGCTGGACCTCGTGAACGCCATGCCGCCGCGGCGGCAGGCGGTCCTGCTGGCGATCGCCGCGGCGGGCCTCGGCGCAGCGCTGCTGCTTGTCGGCCTCAAGCCGTCATCGCCGCTGTCGTCCTATCGCGACGAGATCGCCTGCATCGACGCCGCCGATCGGCCCGGCTCCACCATCGTCGCCACGTACTGGCCGGCCAAGCTGATCTTCGAAGGCACCGGGCGGCGCCACAACCTCATCCAGGTCAACGCGGACCTGCAGCCGTGGGATTGGATCAGCAACCGGCGCTGGCGATCGCTGCATCCAGAAGGCCGCACCACCTTCGTGGTCACCGAGCATCTCTCTATGCAGACGCTGGCGCATCTGACGAACGATACCGACGCCCGGGCGATTTGCGGCGGCAAGCTCCTGCAGATCGATCGTCCGCCGGCGGAGCTTGGCATCCTCAAGGGAACGGCGCCCGGCGAGTGAAGCCAGGCGCAAACCCTCGATGGCGTCAGTTTACACTTTGTTAACCATAAATTTGTGTTGACGCGAACCAGACAATTGACATCGCAATTATCAGCTCATCAGCAAACGCGAAGGAGCGAGAAGATGAGCGAGGCGACGTTGATACTTCCGAACATGCGCGGCGGCTGCGCAACGGTGAATGGCAAGGTGCACACGCTGTTTCAACTCAGCAGCCGCAGCAGCCGGAAGATGGCGCGTCCGAACGCGGAAACAGAGGCGCAGCCTGATATCCGCGGCGAGACGCGCGACGCCCTCGAGAACTCCAGCACGCCACAGGTTCAAGCGCAACTCGGCGTGGATGAGCTATCCGGTAGATCGATGACCGCGCCACGTCGGCATCCGGTGGAAGCGCGCCTCGACGGATGAGAAGCAAGGCGGTCGATGCGCATCCTTCGGGGCTCCCCAGTCGAGCGAGCACCATGATGATGGCGCCCGAACCCGAATGGGTCGGACTCGCAGCATGCGCAAAGCGTCTCGAGGATGGGCGCAGCTTATAGGGCGGGCAAAGCGCAGCGTGCCAACAAGGGACGCTGCCGCCCGCGCCTCACCCTCTGCGAGCGCGAAGCTCAGCCCGGATGCGCCCGTCGCCGTTTCGACATCGCGCGGCGCGGCAAGTCTGGCTTCACGAACAGGCGGAGCGCCGTCCATTAGGCCCCGCCCGCAAGTCTCACTTGTTCGGCTTATTGACGTCCACATTCAGCCGGATCAGTTTCCATTCGCCCTCCGAGCGGATGAAGGCGAGGTCGTAGTTCACACGGTTCGGCCGGGTGTCGAAGTAGCCGCGCAGCGTCAGCTTGCCTTCGTCGTCGACTTTCGCCGGCTCGGTCAGAACCGGCGGCTTTGCGGCGATCACGTCGAAATCGATATGGGCGTCGGCGAACGGCTTGAACGACTCCTTGAGCTTGTCCGGCGAAAACTGATCGCGGAACGGCTGCGATAGCTTGGCGTGCAGCACCGCGTAATTGCCGGTGACGTTGGCATCGTTGAAGGTGATCAGCGAGTTCTTGATCAGCACTTCCTGCAGCTCCGTATCGGGCGCCTTCTGCGCGGCCGCGGCGCCCGCGAAAGCCAGCGCCACGGCGATCGCCAGCGCCGTCATGGTCAGCGGTCGGGACGGCATCGACGGCATGGCAACGTAAGTCACTCGGCATCCTCCTGAGACTTCTTCAGCGCGCCACCTACGCGAAATGCGGAGCCGCGACACCATACTATGCGTTCACTAAGTCGTTGCCGACAACGCCCGCATCATGCAGCGGCCACGGCCGCAACCTTGGTGCCCGGCGCGATGGTCGGTGGGGCGGCGTTGAGTTTCTCGATGGCGAAGCCCGCCGCCTGCTTGTAGCCAGCCATGAAGGCGGCGCGCTCGGCCGCCGGAATGACGTCGTCGATATTGTCGAAGGTCCCGCCGCAGCGCTCGTCGACGAGGTTCAAGAGTCCGAACGGGCCGGCGCCGCGATTGCGGAGGATCAGCTGCGAAATCGGGCCGCACAGCTTGGCGTCGAACGCAGCCAGCGCATCCTGAGTGACACCGTGCGCAACCATCGCGGCGCCGAGTTCGCGCGCATCGACGATCGCCTGGGTCCCGCCGTTCGAGCCGGTCGGATACATCGCGTGCGCGGCGTCGCCGATCAGCAGCACCGGGCCGTCGCGCCAGGTCTCGACCGGGTCGCGGTCGATCATCGGATTTTCGTAAGCGGAATCCGCCGCACGGATCAGCGCCGGCATGTCGAGCCAGTCGTACACCCAGCCGTCGAAATGATGCGCGAACTCGCTGGTCGGCACCTGCCGGAACCAGCCCTGCTGCTTCCAGCCCTCGGTGTTATCGAGCGTCACCTCGGCGATCCAGTTCAGCATCGACAGGCCCGTCTTCGGATCGGGATGCGAAATCGGATAGATCACCACGCGATGTCTGTGCGTGCCGAGGCCGATGAATGACGCGCCGGTGCGGGTCGGCTTGCCCCAGGTGGTGCCGCGCCACATCACCGCGCCGCCCCAATGGATCGGCGGCTGGTTCGGATGCATCTGGGCACGGATCGCCGAATGAATGCCGTCAGCGCCGATCAGCAGCGCGCCTGTGACTTCCGAACTGCCGCCCTCGGCGTGTTCGATCGTGACGACGACGCCGGTCGGCGTCTTGCGATAGGACGTGACGCGGCGGCCGAGTTGCACCGCATCGCGGCCGAGTCGCTCGACGACCTTGTCGTGCAGCAGCATGTGAAACTGGCCGCGATGCACCGCGTATTGCGGCCAGTTGTAGCCGGCGATCTTGCCGCGCGGCTCCGCGTAAATGTCGTTGCCGTTGAGGCCGACCAGCGCCCATTCCTTGGCGGGCAGGCCGACGCGGTCGAGATCCGCCGCGGTGATGCCGAGATCGTAGAGTGCACGCCCCGCGTTGGGCTGCAGATAGTTGCCGACGCCGTGCGGCCGCATCTCGCGCGCGGCCTCGTAGACGACACAGGGCACGCCGATCTGATGCAGCGTCAGCGCCGTCGCCAGTCCGCCGATGCCGCCGCCGGCAATGATCACCTTGTCGCTCATGAGGACTACCCTGCTCCTTATTTCGATTTGCTGTAGCCAGCTACA
>NZ_JBMDXE010000072.1:0-6101 GCF_048594845.1 Rhodopseudomonas sp.
ATTTGAGAGTAGCTCCATGTGCCCGTGGCTGTCGAACTAAGTGTGGTCTTTGCCGGCGTTCTCAGCACCGCGACCATGTGGGGAACCTAGGAGCTGGAAATTGCAGCGCAGTTAATTCGATTGCTGAAACATGGCTTCTACGGCGACTTCTTGAGTACAGTGAATGCAGCATTAAACTAATCGAAAATTTGAGCAATTTCTGCAGCCCGCTACCGCTGATATTCCACGTCGCCCGTAAACGCACCAGGACCGGACAGATCGTTCGAATTGATGCCTGCGTGTTTGCGGTTCATTCATCAATTAACGGCACATTTGCCATGTCGGGCGCCGGCCCCGCTGCGTATCTGCTTTGGCCGGCTTGTTGATGTCCCGGAGTACAGTATGTCGACCAGACCCACGCGCGGTGCACGCGCGGTGCTTGTGATGTCTTCCCTGGTGCTTGCCGCGGCCTCGGCGTCCACCGTCTCGGCGGGCACGGAAGAGACCATCTCCGTCAATGTCGATCAGGCCAAGCTGATCAGGCTGCCGCAGAACATCTCCACGCTGGTGGTGGGCAATCCATTGATTGCCGACGTCACGATGCAGCCGGGCGGCATGGTCGTCGTGACCGGCAAGGGCTACGGCGCCACGAACGTGATCGCCATGGACCGTAAGGGATCGGTGATCGCCGACCGGCTGATTCAGGTCGAAGGGCCGATGGATAAAGTGGTGACGGTCTATCGCGGGGTGGAGCGCGAATCGTACAGCTGCATGCCGGTCTGTCAGCGTCGGATCACCCTCGGCGATTCCGAAACCTACTTCAAATCCACGATCGATCAGGCCGGGACGCTGAACAACCAGGCGACCGGCGCCTCCGCTCCAAAGAACTGAGGCAACACGGCGCCGGTGGATGACGACGGCATCGGGCCGTCGGACCCGCCGGCCTGTGGTTAATCAAACCTCAATGGCGCGATCGATTTTGTCTCGATCCGGCGAAACACTTCCACAATCAGTTTTGACTAGGTTTCGCCACAGGGAAACCCGTCAGACGCCGAGAGTTCGCCGATGAGTTCGTTGTTGAGAGCGCGCCCCGCGAGGCTGCTGCGACGGTTCGGCTGCAGTCGCCGCGGCTCGGCGGCAATCGAGTTCGCGATCGTGGCGCCGATCTTTTTCGGATTGTTGTTCGCGATCATCGAGACGGCCTTCATGTTCTTCGCGGGCCAGGTGCTCGAGACCGCCGTGCAGGATTCGGCGAGGTTGATCCTGACCGGGCAGGCGCAGACCGCGTCCTATTCCTCGTCTCAGTTCAAGACCGCGCTGTGCGGCAAACTCACCAGCCTGTTCGACTGCAACGGTGTCTATGTCGACGTGCGCAGCTACGGCAGCGACTTCTCGACGGTTAGCATCACGCAGCCGATCGATTCCAACAAGAACTTCGTCAACAACATGCAGTACAGCCCTGGCACCGCGGGTCAGATCGTTGTCGTTCGAGCGTTCTATCAGTGGCCGCTGTTCGTCACCGGGCTCGGCTACAACATCTCCAATCTGGCCGGCAACCAACGACTATTGAGCGCCACCGCCGCGTTCCGCAACGAGCCCTATAACTAGGATCGACCATGAGTCTGCTGTCGAAGGTCTGGCGTAAGGCAGGGCGATCCTGGCGGTTGCTGCTGCGCGACCGCAGCGGCTTGGCGGCAACCGAGTTCGCCTTCATCGTGCCGCTGATGCTGGTGACGTTCTTCGCGACCGTCGAACTATCTGCCGGCATCGCGGTCGATCGCAAGGTGACGCTGGTGGCGCGCACGCTGTCAGATCTGACATCGCAGGCGACAACCGTCACCGACAGCGATCTGAAGAACGTGTTCGCGGCGAGCTACGGCGTGTTGTCCCCGTACCCGATCGATCCGGTGAATGCGATGATCACCGAGATCTACGTGAACGACGCCGGGGTCGCGAAGGTGCAGTGGAGCAAATCTGCCACCGTCGCGCAAAACGGGACCACCATCACCACAACGCTCATCAATTCGACCCGGAATCGGGGCGATACGATCACGATCCCTGACGGTCTTAAAGTAACGAAGACCTACATGATCCTGAGTGAGGTCAGCTATCAGTATAAGCCCGTTGTCGGCTACGTGGTGGCGCCGGGGGGAATCTCGCTGAGCGATTTGTCCTACACGCGCCCGCGGCAGTCGATCTGTGTACTGTACGACACCTCGAGCTGTCCGACGTTCTGAGCCGTGAGTGCGGGGCGAACTGGCGCCGCGTGACGCTGCATAAGGCAGCCCGGGGCTGACGTTCCTTATCCCCAATTAAAAAGGCCGCGCTGTAGCGCGGCCCTCGGTAGCTTAGTCCCGGACGATCTGCTTAGCCGGCAGAACGCAGGTTGTCGGCCGACGACTTGCCAGAGCGACGATCGGCAACGATTTCGTAGCTGATCTTCTGGCCTTCACGCAGCGTGCCGAGGCCCGCGCGCTCGACGGCGCTGATGTGAACGAACACGTCGTTGCCGCCATCATCCGGCTGGATGAAGCCGTAGCCCTTGGTCGCGTTGAACCACTTCACGGTTCCCATGCTCACGGGGTAGTCCCTTCTAAATATAGATACGGTCGGAGCCCATCTGGTGGCCAGGCGGGCTGGTGGCATCGAATTTTTGGAAGGGTCGTCAGCGTCTGAACCGGCTGTACCGGTAGTAGCTAATGTCGTCCGGCCGAAAATCGATTAACAGATATTATGCGAAGCCTGCGCTCAAAACAATCCTGACATGCGGGATTTTTTGGAGGCGCGGGTTTCGCATCCATTGGGAAACCGCGCTCTGCGAAACGGCAAAGCGCATGTGGTCGTGTCCGTCCAGCGGCTTACCTGCGCCGTAACTGACCCCGCGGCGGGGCGCCGCGCGGCGCACCCGCTCCGCCCGGACGCTCGTCCTTATGGCGGAAGATCAGGCGGCCCTTCTCCAGATCATAGGGTGACATCTCGATCGTCACCCGGTCGCCGGCCAGCGTCTTGATCCGGTTCTTCTTCATTTTGCCTGCGGTGTAGGCAACGATCTCGTGTCCGGCGTCCAGCTGGACACGATACCGCGCGTCGGGAAGGATTTCGGTCACCAGTCCTTCGAACTGGATCAGCTCTTCTTTAGCCATCGTGATCTCCAGATCGGTCTTGATCAGCGTTGCGGTCGTTGAGTCGTCGTCTTAGCAGGACGATTCTTGCGCTGCAAAAATGCGACGCCCTGAAGTCCCTCGCCATGACCGCCCGCATGACCGCCGTGCTGCGGCCGGGCTGCGGATTCGTGGCGTCCGGCGTCCGGATGCCGGGAGTCGACGTGACGGGCATCCGGGCGTCCGGCGTTCGGGTTGCCGCCGCGGCGCGGACGGCGCGGGTCGTTGGCGCCGGCTTCGCCGCGCGCCTGATGCGGCGCGCCGCCATTGCGCTGGCCGCGATGCGGCTGGCCGCCGTTGCGGTGACCACCGCGCTGTTGCGCGGGAGGCGGGGGCTTGGCGCCGGGGGTACGGTGGTCTTCCTTCGGCAACGCCACCTTGATCAGCTTCTCGATGTCGCGCAGATAGCCGGCCTCGTCGCTGCCGGCCACCAGCGTGATCGCGGTGCCGTCCGCGCCGGCGCGCGCGGTGCGGCCGATGCGATGGACGTAGGTCTCGGGAATGTTCGGTAGGTCGAAATTGACGACGTGCGAGACGCCGTCGACGTCGATGCCGCGGGCGGCGATATCCGTCGCCACCAGCGTGCGCAGTTCACCGGTGCGGAACGCAGCGAGCACGCGCTCGCGATAGTTCTGCGACTTGTTGCCGTGGATCGCGTCGGCCGAGATGCCGGCGCGCTGCAGCCCCTTCACGACCTTGTCGGCACCGTGCTTGGTGCGGGTGAAGACCAGCGCCTGATTGACGCCGTCCGCCTGCAGGATCTGCGCGAGCATCGCCGGCTTGGCTGAATGATCGAGCTGGATCACGCGCTGATTGATGCGCTCCACCGTCGACGACACCGGCGTGACGGCGACGCGGGCCGGATCGCGCAGCATCTGCTCGGCGAGGTCGGCGATGTCCTTCGGCATGGTGGCCGAGAAGAACAGCGTCTGGCGCTTGATCGGCAGCTTGGCGACGATCTTCCGGATGTCGTTGATGAAGCCCATGTCGAGCATGCGGTCGGCTTCGTCGAGCACCAGGAATTCGACATGCGACAGCTTCAGGGCGTTGCCCTGAACCAGATCGAGCAGACGACCCGGAGTGGCGACCAGCACTTCGACGCCCTGCATCAGGGCGCGGACCTGCCGGCCCATCGGCACGCCGCCGATCGCCAGCGTGGCACTGAGGCGGATGTGCCGGCCGTAAGCGTTGAAGCTGTCGAGGATCTGGCCGGACAGTTCGCGGGTCGGGCTGAGGACCAGCACGCGGCAGCTCTTCGGCTGCGGCTTGATGCGGTTCTCGAGGATTCGATGCAGAATCGGCAGCGCGAAAGAAGCGGTCTTGCCGGTGCCGGTCTGGGCGATGCCGACGACGTCACGGCCGGTGATCGCGAGAGGAATTGTCTGCGCCTGGATCGGCGTCGGGGTGTGGTAATTTTCTTCCTGAAGCGCACGAGAGATGGGATCGGCGAGGCCGAAATCCTGAAACGTGGTCAAAAGATGGGTTCTTTCCATTGTGAAAGCAGGCGCCCGACGCTCTGGTCGGGAGCAGGCACAAACCGTGACGCTCGCGTGTTTGGAGCGTGGGCTCTAATCGGCTGAAAGACGAGCCAGAAACCGCTGTCCGAACTCAGGGGCAGGGGGATCAGAACACGCGGCTCGCGGCGACCTGAAGAGTCTCAAGGTCTTGCAACTCATATGGAACATCAAAGCGGCGCTTTCAAGGTCGAATTGCGCATTCGGTCCGGCATCCGCAGGCAGTAATTGGTTAGAGAGCAGGCGACTGCTTTTGTTTTGTGCATTTTGTCCAGGATGCATGCACTTTTGCGACGTAAAAATTGTGCAGCTGCGTAAAGTGCAGGATTTGGATGATGCCTTTTTGTGAGGCCTTATCAATCAGTTAAACGCGGATGCCTGCGTGGCATGCTTCTTGCGATTCCTTCGCCGCAGACGGCCGTGGGGCCGAGCATCATTCTGCGTCCAGGGAGATTACAACCGCATGCGTATCGAACCCAAGTTTTCGAGGAAGACGGTATTAAGCCGGCGCGCCTGGCTGGCCGCCGCCGCGGGTCTGACCCTCGGCCTGTCGGCCTTCGGGTCCGCGAAGGCCGCTGAGGACACCATTAAGGTCGGCGTTCTGCACTCTCTGTCCGGCACCATGGCGATCAGCGAAACCACGCTGAAGGATACGGTGCTGTTCCTGATCGACGAGCAGAACAAGAAGGGCGGGGTGCTCGGCAAGAAGCTGGAGGCGGTTGTGGTCGACCCGGCGTCGAACTGGCCGCTGTTCGCCGAAAAGGCGCGCGAGCTGATCACCAAGGACAAGGTTTCGGTCGTGTTCGGCTGCTGGACCTCGGTGTCACGCAAGTCGGTGCTGCCGGTGTTCAAGGAGCTCAACTCGATCCTGTTCTATCCCGTCCAGTATGAGGGCGAGGAGAGCGAGAAGAACGTCTTCTACACCGGCGCGGCCCCGAACCAGCAGGCGATCCCGGCCGTCGACTACCGGATGAAGGACGAGGGCGTGAAGCGCTGGGTGCTGGCCGGCACCGACTACGTCTATCCGCGCACGACCAACAAGATCCTCGAAGCCTACTTGAAGTCGAAGGGCGTCAAGCAGGAAGACATCATGATCAACTACACGCCGTTCGGCCATGCCGACTGGCAGACGATCGTGGCCGACATCAAGAAGTTCGGCTCGGCGGGCAAGAAGACGGCCGTCGTCTCCACCATCAACGGCGACGCCAACGTGCCGTTCTATAAGGAGCTGTCGAACCAGGGCATCAAGGCGACGGATATTCCGGTCGTCGCGTTCTCGGTCGGTGAAGAAGAACTCGCCGGCATCGACACCAAGCCGCTGCTTGGCCACCTCGCCGCCTGGAACTACTTCCAGTCGATCGTCACGCCGGAGAACAAGGCGTTCATCGCCAAGTGGAAGACCTTCACCAAGAACGACAAGCGCGTCACCAACGACCCGATGGAGGCG
>NZ_JBMDXE010000073.1:0-3815 GCF_048594845.1 Rhodopseudomonas sp.
CGGATTGGTGGTGTGCGCGGTGTGCGGACCGCCGGTGACGGGATCGCGCATCATCTCGCAATTGCCGTGATCAGCGGTGACCAGCAGTGCGCCGCCGGCCTGGCGGATGGCCGTGACGATGCGGCCGAGCTGCGTATCAACCGTCTCCACCGCCTTGATGGCCGCCGGCAGGCTGCCGGTGTGGCCGACCATGTCGGGATTGGCGAAGTTGAGGACGATGAGGTCGTATTTGCCGGACTCGATCGCCTCCACGGCCTTGTCGCCGAGTTCGGGCGCCGACATCTCCGGCTGCAGATCGTAGGTCGCCACCTTGGGCGAGGGTACCATGATGCGGTCTTCGCCGGGATACGGCACTTCCTCGCCGCCATTGAGGAAGTAGGTGACGTGCGGATATTTCTCGGTCTCGGCCATCCGCAACTGATTCCGTCCCGCGGCGGCGACCACCTGGCCGAGGCCGTTCACCAGGCTCTGCGGCGGGAAGATCGTGCCCATCAGCGCGTCAAGCGCGGTCGAGTACTGCGTCATGCCGGCCGCGGCCGCGATCTTCAGCACGCGCTTGCGTGCAAAGCCCGCGAAGGCCGGATCGAGCAACGCCGCGAGGATTTCACGTACGCGGTCGGCGCGGAAGTTGAAGCACAGCACGCCGTCGCCATCGCGCATGCCCTGGTAGTCGCCGACCGCGGCCGGAACGATGAACTCGTCATTGACCCCGGACGCGTAGCCGGCCGCGACCACCGCATCGGCGTCCGCAAAGCGCGGGCCGTCGGCCTCGGCGATCACATTGTAGGCCTTGCCGACGCGCTCCCAGCGATTGTCTCGGTCCATCGCGTAGTAGCGGCCGCTGACGGTGGCGATCGGCACGTTCGGCGGCAGCTCGGCGCGCAGCCATGCGATGTCGTCGACGGCGGATTTCGGCGGCGTGTCGCGGCCGTCGGTGAAGGCGTGCAGCACCGTCGGGATTCCGGCCTTCGCCAGAATCTTCGCCAGCGCAACGGCGTGATCCTGCAGCGAATGCACGCCACCCGGGGACACCAGGCCCATCAAATGGCAGGTGCCGCCGCTGGCGCGCAGCTTGTCGATGAAAGCCAGCAGCTCCTGCGCGCGTTCGATCTCGCCGCTGGCGATGGCGTCGCTGATCCGCGGCAGATCCTGCATCACCACCCGGCCTGCGCCGATGTTGAGATGGCCGACCTCGGAATTGCCCATCTGGCCGTTCGGCAGACCGACCGATTTGCCCGAGGTGCGCAGAAACGCATGCGGGCCGTTGCTCCACAACGCATCGAAGGTCGGCGTCTTGGCCTGCAGTACGGCGTTGTCCGCCGGGTCTTCACGCCAGCCCCAGCCGTCGAGGATCACGAGCATCACGGGGCGACGGGACTGCATGGCAAACACTTTCCTGGGTATGGGGAGCGCCGTTGGCGCACCACACACCTATGGTCGCAGCCCGGCCTCGTCAATCGTTCGGCCGGAGGGGCTGCCCGCCCCGATTCGCCCGGCTTCCCAGCCGATCATCGCCTGCTTGCGGGTCAGGCCCCAATGATAGCCGGTGAGCGCGCCGCCTTTGCCGAGCGCGCGGTGGCACGGGACCACAAACGAGATCGGGTTCTTGCCGATCGCGGCGCCGACGGCACGCGAGGCTTTCGGAGACGCGATGCGATGGGCAATGTCCGAGTAGCACAGCGCCTTGCCCATCGGGATCTTGAGCAGCGTCTGCCACACCCGCACCTCGAAATCGGTGCCGATCAGCACGACCCGCAGCGGCTGTTCGGCACGCCATTGCGCGGGGTCGAACACACGGCTGGCGAACGGCGCGGTGAAGTCCTGGTCCGCGATGCAGGTCGCGCGCGGCCAGCGCTGCTGCAGATCAACGAACGCCGCCTGCTCCTCGCCCGGATCGGCGAAAGCGAGCCCGGCGAGGCCGCGGTCCGAGGCGATCACCACGGCGGTGCCGAACGGCGAGGGATGAAAGCCGTAGCGCAGCGTGAGCCCCGCGCCGCCGCTCTTCCACTCGCCCGGCGACATCGCTTCGTGGGTGACGAACAGATCGTGCAGCCGGCCGGGACCTGATAGGCCGGACTCCAACGCTGCATCGAGCACGCTGGCGGAATCGCGCAGCAGCGACTTGGCATGGTCGAGCGTCAGCGCCTGCATGAAGCCCTTCGGCGTCAGCCCGGCCCAGCGGCGGAACAAATGGTGCAGTTCGTCGGGCGTCAGCCCGGCGGCGTCGGCGATATCTTCAACGGCGGGCTGCGTTTTCCACTTCTGCGAGATGAACGCGATGGCGCGGCGGACGCAGTCGTAGTCGGCGAGCGCGGCGTCGCGCGGGCCGGGCTTGGCGAGGATGTGGTCGGAGACGGCGAGGTTCATCATGCGGCCGATGATACCTGCCGCAGCGGCCGCAGCCACCCGCTTTCCGGAGGCTTACGGGTTGTACACCGGGCCGCGCCGGGCGCTGTCGAGCGCCGCGCTCAAGGCATTGGCGAAGCTGGCTTTCTCGTCGGCGCCGAGGAAATTGGCGATGCTGACGCGGCGGCCCGACGACACCAGATACAGCCGCTCGATGCCGAATTCGGCGTGAACGATCTTTTCCAACCGCACCCACAGCGGGTTCAGCACCCACTCCACCACGTGGCCGCGATGGCTCGTGCGGCGGATCCGTAACTCGTTGGGGGTGATGGAGATTTCCTCGCTGGCGCGGCCGCGGGCGAAGGCCACCCGGAAGGCGATGTAGACCGCCAGCACGTCCAGGCCGAAGAACCCGAACACCGGCCAGGCGCCCATCATCCAGAAGCCGATCCCGGCCGCGAAGCTGATCGTGCCGAGGCATCCCATCAGCACCAGAAAAGCCTTGTGACTCAAGGCACGATGCGGCTTGAGCAATGCCGAAAACAGTTTCGGTTGCGGCCGATCCGGATCAAGATCGCTGTCTGTGATCATCGCGGAATATTATACCTCGTCCATGCCGAAATCCACGCGCCGCCTCTCCGTTCCCGCCGCCCCGAAATCCGCCAGCAAGGCCGCGGCCGTCCCAGTTGCGAAGCCGAAGCAGCCGAAGAAGCTTGTGGCAAACTCGGGGCAACCGGCGAAGCGGCCGAAAGCCCCGCGCCGCTGGACCGCCGCCGAAGTTCGCGAGGCCTTCACCCGGTTCGCCAAGGCCAACCCGGAGCCGAAGGGCGAGCTCGAGCACGTCAATCCGTTCACGCTGCTCGTCGCGGTGGTGCTGTCGGCGCAGGCGACCGACGCCGGCGTCAACAAGGCGACGCGTAGCCTGTTCGCGGTCGCCGATACGCCGGCCAAGATGCTGGCGCTCGGCGAGGAGCAAGTGCGGGAATACATCAAGACCATCGGCTTGTTTCGCACCAAGGCGAAGAACGTGATTGCGCTGTCGCAAAAACTCATCACCGACTTTGGTGGCGTGGTGCCGCGCACCCGCGAAGAGCTGGAATCGTTGCCGGGCGCCGGGCGCAAGACCGCCAACGTCGTGCTCAACATGGCGTTCGGCCAACCGACCATGGCGGTCGATACGCATGTATTTCGCGTCGGCAATCGTACCGGGCTGGCGCCGGGCGACACGCCGCTGGCGGTCGAGCTCGCGCTCGAGAAGGCGATCCCGGCGGAGTTCATGCAGCATGCCCACCACTGGCTGATCCTGCACGGCCGCTACACCTGTCTGGCCCGCAAGCCGCGTTGCGAAGCGTGCCTGATCAACGACCTGTGCCGCTGGCCGGAGAAGACGGTGTAGTTGATCCTGGCGGGAAACTAACAGCTCGCACGCCGTCATCCTGAGGCGCCGCCGCGCAGCGGCGGCCTTGAAG
>NZ_JBMDXE010000074.1:0-13957 GCF_048594845.1 Rhodopseudomonas sp.
GCGGACGCCTGCCGTCATCTCCGAGTCCTTCGCGAAATGAACGGTCCGGTAACGCTCCAGCATCGCCGGATCGAGACCGGCGTAGGACACCGGGATCGAGCCGTTCACCAGGCGGTTGTTGAGCATGGCTTGTGTGTCCCACCGCGGCCCCTTGTAGTACACCGCGAAATACATCAGTTTGGCTTTGACCTCATCCACGCCGGACGTGAGCATTGCTTCGTAAAAGATGCGGTGAACCTGTTCCCAGGGCATGTTGCGCCGGTCGCAGAACCAATCGTGGATCACTGACGCATTGCGATACTTGCCCTCGAACGGGCCTCCCAACAGCGACCAGAGCATCTGTGGAATAGAGGCACCATCGATCGTCGCTTGAGCGGGGACCAGCCAGAGTTCGCATGCGCGATCGCGGTACCCATAGGGCGACAGCAGCCGAAAGGTGCGGCCGTCGTCATTCGCCACAAGCTGGAGTTGGCCCACATAGCCGGCTACACAGGCGCTCTCGTCCGCCTGAGCTGACGCGATCGTCAATCGCGCCAAGCTCCAACACACGGCGGCCCAGATGAAGATCATCCGCTTCGCTGCGCGCGTCATGATTCACCTCCGAACTGCCCCGGACTCGTCTACTCGTCGCGGCGACAAAGATCGTCGCTCTTAGGGCGATGCCGGGCAGGCCGACGCATAGTCAGCCTCCTTCAGAACAGACTCGCGATAAACCTCGGTGATATCTGCGCCCAAGCTGACGAGTCGCTGTTCGCTGTCGCGGATCTCGTTCATGACGCGCCCGAACCGATCGAGGTCGGTCGCGATGGAAAGGACCCGCGCGGTGTCGCGAACCTGCTGCTCCTGGCCGACCTGTGCGACAAAGTCGGCCGGAGATTTGCGCAGTGACGCAGCGATGCGGTGCAATCGCTCGCCGCCGGTCGCGTGCGTACGAGCCGCGATCGTGCGATCGTACAGACTGATCGTCATCATATAGAGAGAAATACCCGCCGGCATCAGCCGTTTGTTGCGCATAACCTCGATCGCAAACGCATCGGCCTCATCTTCCTGCTCGCGATTGGCTGGCCCGACATGTCCGAGGGCAACATGGCCGACCTCATGCGCCAGCAGGAACCAGATTGCGCTGTTGTAAAATTTGTCCGACACGCGCTGCACGTAGCCATCTCGCAGCACGGCTTCGCGATCGAGGCCGAACGCGCTGATCGGATCCTTGATCGTAACATTCGGCGTCGCATGGTGCACGATGTAGCTGAACAGCAGCATCTCCGCGCAGCCGCGCCGCGAGAGCCATGCTGCGACGGTCGAAAGATCGTCGATGAATTGCAGGGAGTCCGCTCCGACGGGAACGACTGAGCCTTCATGCAAGAAGTCGATGATTTCGAGATTGCGATCGCGCAGGTCCGGCACGACACGAGCCGCCGCCGCCCGAAGCGCAGGCGGCGCGTTTGCTGGAATGTCGATCTTGATCGTGTCGTACAGATTGCCCTTGATGCGCGCGATCTTTGCGGCCAGCAGGTCGTCGGAATACATCTGGGCCAAGGTCGTCGACGATGGTCCGACGACAAGCAAGCAAAACGCGGCGATGCCGCAGCACATGTTGCGGGCTTGTCGTCGTAGCGCTTGGGTGATGACGTCGGCTGGAAGGCACTTGCACATCGCGAGCCTCCGGACGATTCATTTGCCGTCAGCGGAGACCGCGTCGATCCGCAAAATCCTTGATCGAAGTCAAAACAGGGGTGCAGCCCGGGTTTGTACCGGGTGCGCGAATTGGGCCAGGGTAGGCGGAGAGATGGGCGGCGGACCAGGCGGACTTCGTGGGCCGGATGAAGCGCAGCGCAATCCGGGGGGCGGCGGCTTCGATCAGTTCAAGAACCGGATTTTGCTTCGCTGCGCCCGGGCTACGCTTGCTCATTTAGTCTTTAGGTAATCGGCAACTCTCTTGACTGAAGTACCAACCTCACGCACCGCTCCCGCGATTTTTTGGCCCGAGACGCCAAACTGGTCCTTCCAGTATTCTATTTCGTAGGACTCTTTGGTATTGACGCGGCTACGATCGCGGTAGTCGCGCTTGCTCTTGTCATCGGCCATTCCGTATCCTCCATAGCCAACGTGTTACAGTGAGTGTAGCGAGTGTGGGGCGCAATAGCGAAGCGTACTGCGCCGACGCACGGTGAGCGGCGGATTACGCTGCGCTAATCCGCCCAACGGGGTAATCCGCCCTACGAGTTCTAACGTTTGTTTCGGATCAAAGTACATTGAACTTTGACACCCTCGTTGTCTTCGATCGCGCCATATCCTTTTGTGGCAGTACAGAAAGTAAACTTTTTTCCGTTACCCTTGGCATGCCAGCCGTAATTGCCACATCCATCAGCTTCGTCGGCGGATGCGATGGTTAGATCGTATTTTCGCCCTCTCCATTCGAGAACATTCATGCTGTCATCAACTCGTAGAAGAGCGGCCGATCCGATTTCCTCACAAGTTTCGTTGGCAAACGAGGGATAAGCGCAGGTCTTGCAGGAGTAATTAAACGTCTCCGCTCTGGCTGTAGCTGAGACGATGGCCGCAGCGACTACCGTTACTGATAGAGTTCTCATTTTTTCCTCGGCTGAGTCTTGGTTTGACGCGCATGGCACGATAGCGAAGCCTATTGCGCTGTCACAATCTGAGCGGCGCATTACGCTTCCGCTCCTGTCGATGCCGCACAGCTGCATTGCGCCGCGTCGGGGCCGGTGCCATCGGCGGTGATGGTGGCGCCGATCAGGCGCGTGGGGGGGCGACAAAGTGGGCCGGCGGGCACAAGGGCGAACGTATTGCGTCGCAGCTTGGTCAGCGGCGGAGTGCGCTGCGCTCACCGCCCTACAAGCTCGAATTGGCGGATTACACTGCGCTAATCCGCCCTACGAGCTCTCGGCACACCGCAGGTCCCCGATTTCGCTCCGCTGCATCCGGGCCCCGTCCGCTAACGTCGTTAAAATTCAGTGCTGGTGTCTTCTTCGTCTTCGATCGTAATACCTTCCTTTGCGAATAATGCCCGAAGTTTTGTGTGGGGGTATTTTTGCGCAAGGCATTCGTACGAGCCTCTGTCGATCATGGCCCATCGAATGGGGCCGTCGAAATACTTGTCGATATTCGACAGCATAAGTATCTGTCGAATGATGCCTACTGACGTGTCTTCAATGGTGGCCGATTTATATATCTGCATAACTTCAGGTGTGACTAATTTTTCTAGATCGCCGATAGTTACGACGCCGAAGTGGTCCAATTCTTTGAAAAGTTCAGCTGGGATCTCACCTTCACGAATAGATAATTGATGGCGTTCCGAAATTTGCTGGACGAATCTGCTAAGAGTTATTGAGTTAACTTCAATAGGAGAGATTTGGTTGAGTGATTTTGAATTTATCTCGGTGGAGTACGCATCGATTTCTTTCGCGATCGAATCAAACGCGGCGTCGACTATCTCCAGCATTCCCGAGTATAGATTCAGTTTCCTTTGGATTGTAGGCGGAAGTCCGGGGCCGAATTTGAATGATCGGTCGTGAGCTAATTCTGCCCAGGCGTGCTGCAGAACGGTTCTAACTTGTACCTCAAATTTTAAGGTGCCGAGCGAATCATATTCCGGCAGCCCTTCTCGTGGCGTGCCGAGGGTGCAAACAAAGTGTGCCGAACGGTACCCAATCTTGTCGGAGCCGAGTACTGTTGACCGATCCAGACTGTTCTCTTCATCAATCTCGAAGAGCGTGCGGATCGTCTCAGCGACCTGGCCAACTTGGCTTTCTAAGTATGTGATCACTCTTATTCCGGAGAGATCAGTTAGGCGCTCTTGTGGATTTGAGTATTTCTTCCTCTCTATCTTCTCGAGTGCTCCGTCCAAATCCTTGGTTCTGCCGGAGACGCTGAGGAATTCGACTTCTTTCTTTACGAGCATATTCTCGATGAGTGACGCGACGGACTTCGTGAGGCGCTCGTGCCGAGGCAGAATGTCCATTAGCCAAATTCTTTGGTCGTCAGCTGGCTTCTTGGTGTTCATTCTCAATTACCAATAAAAAATAAGCGTGCAGGTAATGCATGATTTTGAGGAGGTTCTGGCTATTGAGTAAGTCCAGAACCTCCTCATCATAATTCTTGGGGTGGTGGTGCAGTAGGATTGTCTAGCTCAGCTACACCCCGTCGTGCTGCCACACGTATCACACTTCATACACGTCCCATTCCGCACCAGCGTGAAGTTGCCGCATTCACTGCAGCTGTCGCCTTCATAACCCCGCGCCTTCGCCTCCGCGCGGCGTTCGGCTTTGGTGGCGGTGGGTTGGGCCTGGGCGGTGTTGGCCTTGCTCCATTGCAGGGCTTCGAGCTTCTCGGTGGGCGACAGGTCGTGCTCGGCTTCCTGCTTCAGCGCGGTGGCGCCTTCGAGGACGTCGCCGATGCGGGCGGCGGCGAGGGCGACCGGGTGGCTGCCACCCCGAGACTCCGTTGCATGTGCGGGAGCGGGGGAGGAGGTGCCGGCCGGGGCGCTGCGCATCACCACCAGGTTGTCGGTGCGCGAGCGGGTCAGGCCCTTGGACAGGTACTTGGTCGCCGAGGCGGGGGCGACGGTGCCTTCGGGGGCCTTGCCTTCGTCGACGCCCTTGCCGATAGCGTCGAACGCGGTCTCGGTCGGGTCGACATGGGCGAGGTCGTAGCGGCCCATGTAGCTGACCGCCAGCTCGCGGAACACGTAGTCGAGGATCGACGTCGCGTACTTGATCGAGTCGTTGCCCTGCACCGGGCCGGCGGGTTCGAACCGGGTGAAGGTGAAGGCGTCGACATACTCTTCGAGTGGTACGCCGTACTGCAAGCCGAGCGAGACGGCGATGGCGAAGTTGTTGATGAACGACCGGAGGGCGGCACCCTCCTTATGCATGTCGATGAAGATCTCGCCGATGCGGCCGTCGTCATATTCGCCGGTGCGCAGATAGACCTTGTGGCCGCCGACCACCGCCTTCTGGGTGTAGCCCTTGCGGCGATCCGGCATCTTCTCGCGCTCGCGCATCACCACGATGCGCTCGACCAGGCGCTCCACCACCTTCTCGGAGACGTGGGCGGCGCGCGCCGCCATCGGCTTGTCGAGGAAGGCGTCGATATCCTCGTCCTCGTCGTCATCGGCGATCAGCTGCGAGTTCAGCGGCTGCGACAGTTTTGAGCCGTCGCGGTACAGGGCGTTGGCCTTCAGCGCCAGCTTCAACGACAGCATGTAGGCGGACTTGCAGTCCTCCACCGTGGCGTCGTTCGGCATGTTGATGGTCTTGCTGATCGCGCCGGAGATGAACGGCTGCGCCGCGGCCATCATGCGGATGTGGCTTTCGACCGACAGATAGCGCTTGCCGATCTTGCCGCAGGGATTGGCGCAATCGAACACCGCGTAGTGCTCGGGCTTCAGATGCGGCGCGCCTTCGACCGTCATGGCGCCGCAGATGTGGATGTTGGCGGCCTCGATCTCGCGCTTGGAGAAGCCGAGCGCGGCCAGCAGGTCGAAGCTCGGCTCGGCGATCTTGTCGGCGTCGATTTTCAGCGTGTCCTTGAGGAAGTCCTCGCCAAACGTCCATTTGTTGAAGGCGAACTTGATGTCGAACGCGGTCGGCAGCGCCTTCTCGACCTTGGCCAGCGCCTCGTCGGTGAAGCCTTTGGCCTTCAGCGTCGAGACGTTGATGGCCGGGGCGTTGCTGAGCGAGCCGTGGCCGACGGCGTAGGCTTCGATCTCGGCGATCTGGCTTTCCGGATAACCGAGCACGCGCAGCGCGGCCGGCACGGCGCGGTTGATGATCTTCCAATAGCCGCCGCCGGCGAGCTTCTTGAACTTCACCAGCGCGAAATCAGGCTCGATGCCGGTGGTGTCGCAATCCATCACCAGGCCGATGGTGCCGGTCGGGGCGACCACGGTGGTCTGGGCGTTGCGATAGCCGTGCAGTTCGCCGAGCTCGAGCGCCTGGTCCCAGGCGCGCTTGGCGTGGGCGATCGCCTCGGGGATCGGGCAGCCGGCGTGGTCGAGCGGCACCGGGTTCACCGACAGCGCCTCGTAGCCGTGGCTCTCGCCATGGGCGGCGCGGCGATGGTTGCGGATCACGCGCAGCATATGCGCGGCGTTCTTCTTGTAGCCGGGGAACGGGCCGAGCTTCTTGGCCATCTCGGCCGAGGTCGCATACGACACGCCGGTCATGATCGCAGTCAGCGCGCCGCACAGCGCGCGGCCTTCCTTGGAGTCGTAGGACAGGCCCATGGTCATCAGCAGGCCGCCGATATTGGCGAAGCCGAGGCCGAGCGTGCGGAATTCGTAGGACAGCTCGGCGATCTGCTTGGACGGGAACTGCGCCATCAGCACCGAGATTTCGAGCACGACGGTCCACAGCCGGCAGAGATGCTCGGAGGCGTCGAGATCGAAGGTCGCCGTGGGGGTGGTGTAGACCGTCAGCAGGTTGGCGGAGGCGAGGTTGCACGCCGTGTCGTCGAGGAACATGTATTCCGAGCACGGATTGGACGCGCGGATGTCGCCCGACGCCTTGCAGGTGTGCCAGTCGTTCATCGTAGTGTTGAAGTGCAGGCCGGGATCGGCGCTCGCCCAGGCGGCGTAGCCGATCTTTTCCCACAGCTCGCGCGCCTTCAGCGTCTTCATCACCTTCTTGCCGGTGCGGCTGGTGAGGTGCCAGTCGCCATCGGTCTCGACAGCGCGCAGGAAGTCGTCCTTCAGCGACACCGAGTTGTTGGAGTTCTGGCCGGAAACGGTGAGGTAGGCCTCGCTATCCCAATCGGTATCGTAGATCGGGAAGTCGATCTCCTTGTAGCCCTGCTTGGCGAACTGGATGACGCGCTTGATCATCGCATCGGTCACCAGCGCGCGGCGCGCCAGCTTGACCTCGCGGCGCAGGGCAGGGTTCTTCTCCGGATCGAAGCAGTCGTCGCCCGAGCCTTGGCAGTTGACGCAGGCCTTGAGGATCGCCTTGAGGTGCTTCTGGTTGGTCTTGGAACCGGTGACGAGGGCGGCGACCTTCTGCTCCTCCTTCACCTTCCAGTCGATGTACTGCTCGATATCCGGATGGTCGGCGTCGACCACCACCATCTTGGCGGCGCGGCGGGTGGTGCCGCCCGACTTGATGGCGCCGGCAGCGCGGTCGCCGATCTTCAGGAAGCTCATCAGGCCCGACGATTTGCCGCCGCCCGACAGGCGCTCGCCTTCGCCGCGCAGCCGCGAGAAGTTGGAGCCGGTGCCGGAGCCGTATTTGAACAGGCGGGCTTCACGCACCCACAGGTCCATGATGCCGCCCTCGTTGACGAGGTCGTCCTCGATGCCCTGGATGAAGCAGGCGTGCGGCTGCGGATGCTCGTAGGCGGACTTCGATTTGGTCAGCTTGCCGGTCTTGTAGTCGACGTAATAGTGGCCCTGGCCGGGGCCGTCGACGCCGTAGGCCCAATGCAGGCCGGTGTTGAACCATTGCGGCGAATTCGGCGCGACCATCTGCGACGCCAGCATGAAGCGCAGCTCGTCGTAGAACGCGCGGGCGTCGTCCTCGGAGGCGAAGTAATCGCCCTTCCAGCCCCAATAGGTCCAGCAGCCGGCGAGGCGGTCGAACACCTGCTTGGAGGAATGCTCGGAGGTGTAGCGCTCGGCCTCGGGCAAAGCGGCGAGGGCATCGGTATCGGGCACCGAGCGCCACAGCCACGACGGCACGGTCTCTTCCTCGACCTTCTTGAGGCGCGCGGCGACGCCGGCCTTGCGGAAATACTTCTGGGCCAGCACGTCGGAGGCGACCTGCGACCAGCCGTCGGGCACTTCGACATTCTCGAGGCGGAACACCATCGAGCCGTCCGGATTACGGATCTCGCTCGTCGTCAGCCGGAACTGGATCGCCGCGTAGGGAGATTGGCCGTCCGTGGTGTAGCGCCGCTCGATCTTCATGTGATGCCCCGTTCGATGCCGGACCCCGCTGGGCCCGAAGTTGCCTAGTCGCGGACTGCGGTCCGCCGTGCGAGCCGTGGTCCGGCTCACTCTGTTCTGAAGGGCCGAGGCTGCGATCCTGGCAGGTCGCCGTCTCGTCCCAATAACGCCCCACGCTTCAATGCGGATCGTTTTGCGACCCGTCTTTTTGCGCCCATACAGCCGGTTTCGGGCACGGATAACCCCACACCCCGATGCCGCTGAGGCAGGTCGGAGGTGGTCGGCTCGGTACCCTTCTGGGAATGTCCGGCGGGACACGAAACCACCCGCTCAAGACAGTCCTAAAGCTAGTGCGACTCCGTCCGACCCGTCAAGCAATAGTGCGGGTTCCTGAATCAAATACTAAATGTGGTGGAAAGGGGTGGAAAACAGGGGGCGACGCCGCGTCCTGATGCCGGCAAGTATCGGTGAGTCCTCAGAGATTCCGAAGCGGAAAAATCGTGCGGCGCGGTGCGCAAACCGGCTGCACCCGCTGTTCACAGGGCAGGTATTTTTTCGCTCGAAGGGGTTGCTCGTGGCCGACTCAGGCGGGATGGCAGGCGAGCGCTGTTTTCGGGTGGTGGCGGGACCTCATTACCGGCATGGTTGTGCCGTCGATCCCTGCCGGGTGCTCCCATGTCCGAAGCTCCTCCCGCCGCTGCGCGCGCCCGCGTCGCGACCAGCGGTCTTGTCCTTCTCGCCGTCACCTCGCTGGCCTGGGGCCTGAGCTGGCCGGTCTCCAAATACATCATCTCCGAGTGGCCGCCGCTGCCCGCGCGCGGTATCCCGGGGCTGGTCGGCTCGATTCTGCTTTTCGTCTATGCGCGCGCACGCGGCGACGATCTGCGCGTGCCGGCGGCGCTGTGGCCGCGGCTGCTGGTTTCGGCGTTCTTCAACGTCACGCTGTGGATGGTGGTGATGGGGCTGGCGCTGTTGTGGATGCCGGCCGGCGAGACGGCGGTGATCGGCTATTCGATGCCGGTGTGGACCGCACTGCTGGCTTGGCCGCTGCTTGGCGAGCGGCTCACCGTCAAACGCACACTGGCGCTGGTGCTCGGCTTCGGTGGCATCGCGGCGCTGATGGGCGCGGACGGCTTTGCTGCGAGCACGGCGAAGCTGCCGGGCGTCGCACTGGCGCTCACCGGCGCGGTCGGCTTCGCGCTCGGCACCATCTTCCTGAAGCGGTTTCCGATCGCGCTGCCCGGTGCGACCTCGGCGGCGTGGCAGATCGGCATCGGCTGCATCCCGGTGACGCTGATCGGCTTCGCGTTCGGCGTGCCGCATCTCGACGCGCTGTCCGCCTATGGCTGGGCCAGCCTGGCCTATCTAACCTTGATCCAGTTCTGCTTGGCTTATTTGTGCTGGTTCGCGGCGTTGCAGCGGCTGCCGGCCTCGGTGGCGGCGATCGGCACCATGGCGGTGCCGGTGATCGGCGTCGTCGCCGCCGCAATCGCGCTGCACGAGCCGCTCGGGCTCGGCCAGATCGCCGCGTTGGTGATGGTGCTGGCCGGCGTAACGCTGGCAACGCGCGGCTAGGAGCGCTGCAGCGCGGTGGCTCGGCGCGGCCGCGCGTGCAACTAACTGAAACGCAGTTGCGGCCGGCCAGGATACGCAACCGCTGTCCTTCGTTTGGGTGTGGACCTGGCCGTCATGCGCCTGTTACATGAACCAACCGGCGTTCTCGTCGGACAACAGATGCGTCCGCGCCGACAAGTCGGACGAGCGAGAAGGCGCGCACAAGCGCCGGGGAGCGGAATGTCGACCAACACGACCAAACTGCTGGTGACGGAATCGTTGTCGCAACGGGGACGCGCGCTGCTCGCCGAGCGCGGCGACATTGAGGTGATTGAATTCTCCAATCTGATCTCGGCCGCCGATTTCGAGGCGCTGTTGCGCGCGCAGGCGCCGGTGCACGGCGTGGCGCTCGGCGCGACGCGGTTCGGAGAGCGCGAACTCGAGGCGGCGCAGGACATGCGCGTGGTGGCGCGGATCGGCGTCGGCTACGACGCAGTCGACGTGCCGGCGCTGAGTAAGCGCAAGGTGCCTCTGATGACCGCCGGCACCGCGAATTCTCCTTCTGTGGCCGAGCAGGCGCTGTTCATGATGCTGACGCTGGCCAAGCGCGGCGCCGAACTGCATGCGCTGGTGAAGACCGGCGCGTGGGCGACGCGGCTCGGTGTGCTGCCGTTTGACCTGTTCGGCAAGACCGTCCTGATCGTCGGCTTCGGCCGCATCGGCACACGCACCGCCAAGCGCTGCCTGGCGATGGAAATGGCCGTGCTGGTGTACGATCCTTACGTGCCGGCGGCGGCAATCGAGGCGGCCGGCTGCGAGGCGGTGAACGATCTCGATGCCGCGCTGCCGCGCGCCGATTTCGTCAGCCTGCATTGCCCGAAAACGGCGGAGACCACCGGGCTGTTCGACACGGCGCGGCTGTCGAAGATGAAGCCGACCTCGTATCTGATCAACACCGCACGCGGCGGCATCGTCGTCGAGCAGGCGCTGTACGAGGCGCTGCTGGCGGGCCGGCTCGCCAGCGCCGGGCTCGACGTGTTCGAGGTCGAGCCGCCGCCGCAGGGCCACAAGCTGTTCGACCTGCCCAACGTGATCATTGCCCCGCACGTCGCTGGCGTCACCCGCGAAGCGCTCGACCGCATGGGCGAGCAGACCGCCCGCAACATGCTGAGCGCCCTCGACGGCGATCCCATTGCCGCCAATGTCGTCAATCAGGATGTCCTGAGTTGATGAACCCGTGTCCCGGACAAGGCGCGGCGCGCAGCGCCGTGCCGCCGATCCGGAACCCCGGTTCTCTTCGTGCGGCTCAACCGGGGCCCCGGATCTGCAGTGCACTCCGCGCTGCGCGGCGCACTGCACTGCGTCCGGGGCACGGATCGATTAGCAGGTAGTTGGTAGTAGGGGCACCTCATGGCGTTCAAGGAATATGGTAATTACGACGGCGTCGGCCTCGCCGAGTTAGTGCGCAACAAGCAGGTTACACCGAGCGAACTACTCGACGAGGCGATCGCGCGGACCGATGCGCTCAATCCAAAGCTCAACGCGGTCGTGGTGCGGCACGACGATCATGCGCGCAACCAGATCGCCGCCGGACTGCCAAACGGGCCGTTTACCGGCGTGCCGTTCGTTCTGAAGGATCTCGATTTGCTCGCCGGCACGCGCACGACATTCGGTGCCAGCGCCTACAAGAACTTCGTCGCGCCTCGCACCGGCACGCTGGCGTCGCGCTTCGTCGCCGCCGGACTGACGATCTACGGCAAGAGTGCCAGCCCCGAATTCGGCCTGATGCCGACGACGGAGTCGCGGCTGCACGGTCCGACGCGCAATCCCTGGAATCTCGATCATTCGTCGGGCGGCTCGTCCGGCGGCGCAGCGGCGGCGGTCGCGGCGCGCATCCTGCCGGTGGCGCATGCCAGCGACGGCGGCGGCTCGATCCGGATTCCAGCGTCGGCCTGCGGGGTGTTCGGGCTGAAGCCGACGCGGGCGCGCAATCCGATCGGGCCGGATCGGGGCGAGGGCTGGGGCGGTTTCGCCTGCGGTCACGTCGTCAGTATCAGCGTGCGCGACAGCGCCGTCATGCTCGACGCGCTTCATGGATCCGAGCCGACCAGCCCTTACGTTGCGCCGCCGCCGGAGCGGCCGTTCGCCGAGGAAGTCGGCCGCGATCCCGGCCGACTGCGGATCGCCTTTACCGACGTCTCGACTTACGGAGACGCGATCGATCCGGAAGTCGCCGCCGCGGTGCGCGACACCGCGAAGCTACTCGAAGGCCTTGGGCATCACGTCGAGCAGCGTGCGCCGAAGCTGCCGGCCGACCCGGCCGACGTCATCGCCGCGATCGTCGCCTGCAATACCGGCCTGAGCGTGCGGCTCGCCGAACAGGTGCTCGGCCGCAAAGTAACGGATCAGGATTTTGAGGCGCTGACACTGGCGAGCGCCGCCAATGCGAGCCGCGCCAGCGGCATCGATTATTGCGCGGCGCAGCTACAAGCCTATCAGATTTCGCGGGCGCTGGCGGACTTCTTCGCCGATATCGATGTGTTCCTGTCGCCGACGCTGTGCCTGCCGCCGCTGAAGATCGGGAAGCTCGACACGATGGCGCGCGACCTGTCAGGCATCAGCCCGCTGCTGCGCCGCTACATTCCCGGCACCAGCCTGTTCAACATGTCGGGCCAGCCCGCGATGTCGGTGCCGCTGGCGTGGACCACAAGCCGTTTACCAATTGGTATGATGTTCGCGGGACGATTCGGCGACGAGGCGACGCTGCTGCGTCTGGCCTCGCAGCTCGAGCAGGAGCGGCCGTGGAAGGACCGGCGGCCGCCGGTCTGCGCCTAGCCGCGGCTGATCACCAATTCGGACAAGGCCTTGGGTTCGGACGGCGTGACTTCGTAATGTGAAACGACGTTTCGCTGGAACGATTCGGCTCGCTCCGACTTTTGTTCTGTTCGGCCTGAAACAAACGACCAAGGTCGGCGTTGACGGCTCGCCTTGGCCGTCATTTCGTGTACTGAGTGTAGGGGGTTCTAGAGTTGACGAGCAACGATCCGACTGATCACGCGCTGGCGGTGATCGCAAGCATCTTCGAGAAGCCGGCGCGGCCGGAGCCGAAGGTGACCGGCGACGACGCGCAGGAGCCGTCTTCGGAGGCTCGTCAGGAGCTGGCAGCGCACCACACCGAGACGCCCATCGCTGCTGAGGAGCCGCCAGCTGCCGAAGCGCCGCAGGCTGAGTCATCCGATGGCGAGGCGCAGGACGTCGCCGCGGCGGACGGCGAAGTGCTCGAGGCGATCGACGCCGGGGGCATCACCTCGGTGCAGATCGCTACCACCGAGATTATCGAAATCACCGTAACCCAGACGGCCCAAGCCGAGGTGCTGCCGACGCTACGCGAGGACGGCACCGAGGATCTCGACGCGCTGACCCGCTTTGGCCCCGGTCCGCTTGACGCCCTGCGCTTCAAATGGAGCGTGCGGCACGAGACCGACGGCTACTATGTGGACGAGACCATCGGCACCAGCTCACAGCCCATTACATCCGGTCCGTTCTCACGGGCCGATGCGATCGCCTTCATCGATGGCCGCGACCGCCGCACCCGCCGCCGCTTCGAACGCCTGCGCAACGAGATCGTGTCGGGCCCCTCCGAACGCGGTGTCGAGGATGACGAGGACGACACGCTGTAGGCACAGGCCGTCATCTTTGAAGCGTGCCACTGATGCTTAGTCGGGTTACTTCGTCTTCGTGAAGGCTTGCGAGATGCGCGCCTAGGTCTTCTCGTAAGCTGCGGCGGTCTCGTCGAGGCCTGCTTTCAATGCATTCCAGGTCTCGTCGCCCGCCGCCGACAACTGAGTCAGCTTCGGGCCGAGCGTTTTTTCGGTTTCTTCGGTCCAGCGGCGCAGCGAGGACTCCATCTCCTTGCGGCCTTGTTCGAGCGCCGAAGCGGCGCTGGTCTGGATCGTCTCCAGTGACGACAGGAACGCCTGGCGCTGTGCCTCGGCGCGGGCCGCGAGGGCGTCTTTGACGATGCCGGCCTGGTCACCGGCGGTGCCGAGGAATTTCTGAAACGCGAGCTCGACTTCGGTCCATTGCGCCGAGACCGCGGACAGCGCGGCGTCGGTCACCTGCTTGGAAGTGCCGAGTTCGGCCTGCAGCGCGCTTACCTGAGTTTGGAAGGTGTCACGCGCGGTGCGAAGCTGAGCCAACGCTTCCTGCGCCTTGGCGCTCGACGCATCGCCGAGCTTGGCGGCTGCTTCCTCGATCTTGGCGATCGTTGCAGCGGACTCATCCAGCTTCTGCTTGGTCCATTCCAGATAGGCTTGAGTGAGATCAGGATTGGTCATGGCAGCCTCCTTTTGTAGTCAGGCCATGGATCATGGGTGTGCTGCGAATGGGGACGACCGGATCATCAACGTTGGACAGATGGTCCGACCGAACGCCCAGCAATTCGGCCAGCGCCAGCCGCCGAACCGCTATCTCCACGGCCCGCTTTCGCTCGGCGTCGAG
>NZ_JBMDXE010000075.1:0-17576 GCF_048594845.1 Rhodopseudomonas sp.
TGACACCCCAGCCGGTTGTCCAGGCGACTCGTCCCGGAGCCCACGCTTCGGCTTCGTCCGGTCCCGCCAGCTTGATCGCCTCCGACCTGAGTGGAGAGGCGAGGGTGAGGAGGGCGACATCCCAGTTGGCTGTCCCGTTCGTGGTCCGGTACCGCCATCCCTCCTGACCGGCAGCGGCCGTCACCGCATCGTCAGTCACGATACTAATGGATGCCGCAATGCTCTTGAAGTCGATGGTCTGTGGCCGACCGTGCTGGCGCTCGACGCGGCGCTGATCTTGCGTCCCTGATTGGCGCTGGATGCTGGCTGCTCGGTTGCGAAGATGTGGTTCGCTGGCGAACTCGCTCGGCTGATGCGACACGGAGGACCTCCACGTTGACGGCCGCGCGACAGGACGCGCGCTTCCGTTTATATGAAGCGCCGCATTCAACCGAACATCATACATATGTATGCGGGATCCAGACGTATGCACTCAGTCTCACCGGGCCAAGATGAGCATTGTTGAGACGAGGAGATAGGCACGATCATGCGCGTGACGGCCGTCACGAGCGATATCGATACGCCACAAGACGCAGGAAAGAGGATCAGGCGTCATCTACTCAACTGAGCTTATAACGACGGTAACCAACCCTCAGAAAGCAGAAGGGTCGGCTGACAATCTCGATAAGCGCCGTAGCCCGGCTGTCGCGCGAGCAAGCTCATGGTTACACCGATTCAAATCGCCGGCCCGATCGGCACTTCGTGCGCGATCGAGCGCGCTAAGCACTCGCTGCAGGTTTGTGCTTCCCCCTGCGGCCGCTAGTGAGCGCGGCGTCGGTTGATAGCCGCGAAGCGCCGACAGGCTCTCGGACTGCCATGGCTGAGCGGCGACGCGCGCTTCGATCGCAGCATCGGCCTGTGCCTGCAGCTTTGCAATCGAGCCGGTACACACATCGGCGGATGCGGATGCGACCCCCAGCATGAGCGTCGCTAAAGAGACGGCGATGATGATCGCGGTGCGGGTCAAGGCAGGGTCCTTCAGACGTAGCGCGGGATGGGGCCGTTGTGCGGCGTCATGCGGTCCGACAGATCGAACAACACCTCGTCGACGTAGCACCACCCCCACCCCTCCGGGGGATCGTAACCTTCGATGATGGGATGCTGTGTCGCGTGAAAATGCCGCGTCGCATGCTTGTGCGGAGAGTCGTCACAACACCCGACGTGACCACAGCTTCGGCAAATCCGCAGATGCACCCACGGACTGCCGATCTTCAGACATTCCTCACAGCCGAGCGCACTCGGCGTGACGTCGCGAATTCCAGAAAGATGTTTGCAGCCCGTCGACATCGGCTTTCCCTTATCTGATCGCAAGAACAACATGGATCGTTGGCAGACGTTCGGATATGCGGTGCGAAGGACGTCCGTGGATCCGTCCTCAGTTCTCCCTGAACTCCGGCATCGGCTTGGTCTTGCCGCGGAACAGCCAGTAGCCGTAGCCGATATACGCCAGAATGATCGGCACAATGATCACGATGGCCCCGGCGACGATAACCTGCGTCCGATGCATTGAGGACGCCTGCCAGATCGTCATCACGCCCGGAATCGCCTCCGGCCACACGCTGGCGCCGAGCCCGGCGAGCGACGTGATGAACAAGAGCAGCGACAATGCCAGCGGCGCCCATTCACGTTCGCTCCAGCGCGTCATTAGAATGCCGATCGCGGCCAGAATCGCGATGATCGGCAGCGGCGCGAGCCACAGAAAATCAGGCCATGCGAACCAGCGCGCGGCGATCTGCGGCTTCACCAGCGACGTCCAAACGCAGATCAGCAAAATCGCGCCACCGGCACAAAGCAGCGTCGGCAGCATCAGTTCGCGGCCGAAGTTCTGCGTCGACCCGCCGGTCTTCCAGACCAGCCAGCACGCCCCCAGCAACCCATAGGCCGCGACCACGCCGAGACCCGTCGCGATCGAGAATAGACCGAGCCAGTCGAACGGCCCGCCAGCAAACGCGCCGTCCGACACCGCGATGCTACGTCCGACAAAGGCGCCGAGAATCGCGCCCTGGCAGAACGCCGCGATGAACGAGCCGGCTGCGAACGTCATCGACCATACAACCTCGAACCGGCCGCGCTGGGAGCGGAATTCGAACGCGATACCGCGGATCACCAGTCCGAACAGCATCAGGCACAGCGGCACATAGAACGCCGGGAGCAGAATCGCGAAGGCGAGCGGAAATCCGGCCAGCAGCACCATGCCGCCGAGAACCAGCCAGGTTTCGTTGCCATCCCAAAACGGCTCCAGCGTGGTCATCATGACATCGCGGTCGGACGCGCGCGGCGCAAACGGAAACAGGATGCCGACGCCGAGATCGACGCCATCCAGCACAACATAGAGCCCGATGACGACCGCCGCGCTGACGGCGAAGAACGCAGCATAATCGAAGTTTGCCAACATGCTCATTTCGCACCTTCTACCGTCTGGGGGATCTGCCCGAGAGCCGCCGCGACCGTCGCGAGGGGAACCGCCGGATGGGTCGGCACGCCGCTCATCGGACCTTGCCAGGCCAGCCGGCCCGCGTACCAAAAGAAGCCGAGCAGCAGGCAGTTATAGAGGATGAAGGCGACGGCCATCGAGCTGGCGACGGCGCCGGTAGCGATCGGCGACACGGCCTCCGCCGTGCGAAAATGTCCGTAGATCACGTAGGGCTGCCGTCCGACTTCGGTGATCACCCAGCCTGCCAGGGTGGCGATGAAACCAAGGGGGATGCAGCCCATGCAGACAATCTGGAACCAGCGCGTGGTGTAGAGGCGCCCGCGCCAGCGCAGGTACAGGCCCGTAAAGGCGACCAGCAGCAGCAGCAAGCCGCAGCCCACCATAACTCGGAAAGCCAAAAACACGGGAAGTACGGGCGGACGCTCCGACGCCGGCACCTCCTTCAGTCCCTTGACCTCACCATTCAGCGAGTGCGTGAGGATCAGACTGCCGAGCAGCGGGATCTCGAGCGCGTAGTCGTTGCGCTCGGCCTTCTCGTCCGGCCACGCGATCAGATTGATCGGAACGCGGCGCGCCGTATCCCAGCGAGCCTCGATCGCGGCGAGTTTCATCGGCTGGTACTTGCGGGTGTTCAAGCCGTGCTGATCGCCGATCACCATCTGCGCGGGTACCAGCACCGCCATCAAGGCGAGGCAGATCGAGAAAGCCTTGCGGGCCGCCGGCTGGTCCGCGGACCGTCCACGCCAGATCCAGAAGGCGGAAACGCCGGTGACGACGAAGCCCCCGGTGATGAAGCTTGCCGTCACCATATGTGCCAGCCGGTAAGGCATCGAGGGATTGAACACGACGCCCCAAAAATCCGTCGCGACGAAGCGGCCGTCAGCCGTGGTGGTAAAGGCGGCCGGAGTCTGCATCCACGAATTCGCCGAGATGATCCAGAACGCCGACATCACAGTGCCGAGCGCGACGATCAGGCAGGCGGTGAAATGCAATTTCTCGCCGACCTTCTCCTCGCCATACAGCATCACGCCGATGAAGCCGGCCTCGAGGAAGAAGGCCGTCAGCACCTCCATCACGAACAGCGGCCCGATCACATCGGCCGTTGCCCGCGCGTAGCCCGACCAGTTCAGCCCGAGCTGATACGAGATGACGACGCCGGTGACCACGCCCATGCCGAAGGCGAGTGCGAACACCTTGGTCCAGAACCGCACGAGGTGGCGATAGACCGGGTTGTGCGTGCGCATCCACAGCGCGCTCAGCACCACGATGAACCAGGCGATTCCAATCGTGAAAGCCGGCCACAGGATGTGATAGCCGATCGTGAACGCGAATTGCAGTCGAGAGAGAAGGAGCTGATCCATCGGGTGAGCCTGTTCAGTTCATTCGGTGGGGAAAGCTGTGGCGGCGATCGTCTCGCCCGGAGACGTCCCGACGATCCCATCACGCGCCACGGCGCGCTCGCCGGCGAGCGGCGGCGCAGCTGCCGTGATCCTGACGGGGATCGATTTGTAGGATGGTGTCAGACACTCCGGATCACGGAATTCCAACGCCACCAGGGGCTGGATCTCGGGATAGTAGGAGGCGCAGCAACCGTCGGGCAGATTGTAGCTCACGAGCGTCAGAGCCTGGACGACCCGATCCGGGCGTGCGTAGTCCAGCGCGGTTGCGACGTCGACGATATCGCCCTCGGCAAAGCCGAGCCGCGCCATCTCACTGGGATTCACGAACAACACGTCGCGCCGCCCGAATACTCCGCGATAGCGGTCATTGAGGCCGTAGATCGTGGTGTTGTATTGATCGTGCGCGCGGAGCGACGTCATCCGCAGCACGTTAGGATCCGAGGTCGTCTCGTCCTCTTCGAGGCCGGCGAAGATGGCGAAATTCGCCTTGCCGGTCGGCGTATTCCAGATCCGCATCGCAGCCGAATTCGGCAACTGGAAACCACCCGGCTTTCGAATTCGGTCGTTGTAGGCCTCGAACTCAGGAAACACCTCTTCAATGGCATCCCGGATCAGGTCGTAGTTGCCCGCCAGCGCGTCCCAATCGACCCGCGTTCTGCCGGCAAGCGTCACTTTGGCGATGCCAGCTATAATCGCCGGCTCGGATCGGACCTGATCGCTGGGCGGAGTGAGAAAGCCGCGCGAGGCGTGAACCATCGACATGGAGTCCTCGACGGTGAGGATTTGTCGCCCCGAGGCTTGAATATCGCAGTCGGTGCGGCCCAGCACCGGAAACAGATAAGTTGTCCTGGCGGCAAGTAGGTGCGTGCGATTGAGCTTGGTGGCCAGATGCACGGCGAGATCGAGTTGACGAAATCCCTTGAAGCACGCCTGCGGCTCCGATGCCGCCATGGCCAGATTGCCCCCGAGGCAAATCACCGCCTTGGCGTGGCCGTCGCGCATCGCTGCGATGCTGTCGACGACCGAGTGGCCGAACGTCCGTGGCGGGTCGAAGCCGAACACGTCGCGCAGCCGGTCGAGGAGTTGCGTCGAAGGCCGCTCGGTGATGCCGACGGTGCGATCGCCCTGGACGTTGGAATGCCCGCGCAACGGGCAGACTCCAGCACCGGGCTTGCCGATGTTGCCCTTGAGCAGCAGCAGATTGGCGATCTGCTGCACATTGGCGGTGCCGGTGGCATGCTGGGTGACGCCCATGCCGTAGCACACAATGGTGGCATTGGAGGCGGCGTAATCGTCCGCTATCCGTTCGAGATCGTCTCGGGTGAGTCCGCTGGCGCGCTCGATCGCGGACCAGCTACAGCCCTCGAGGTCGGTCTCCAGCACGTCGAAGCCTGCAGTATGGCCTGCGATGAAACTGTGGTCGAGCAGCGGCGCCAGATCGGCGGCACGCGCCGCCTTGTCCTTTGCGACCAGTGCCTTGCAGATCCCCTTCAGGGCCGCGGCGTCACCGCCGACCTTGACCTGGAAGTAGCACGAAGCGATCGGCGTCGACGACGTGGTCGCCATCTCGATCGGTGCCTGCGGCGCTTCGAAGCGCTCCAGCGCGCGCTCGCGCAGCGGATTGAGCACGATGATCTTGATGCCACGCCGCGAGGCGTTGCGCAGCGGCGTCATCATCCGAGGATGATTGGTGCCGGGATTGTGGCCGATCGAAATGATCAGTTCGGCCTTGTCGAAATCCTCGAGCGTGACGGTGCCCTTGCCGATGCCGATCGAGCGCGGCAGGCCGACCGAGGTCGGCTCGTGGCACATGTTCGAACAGTCGGGAAAATTGTTCGTCCCGAACTGTCGACCGAACAGCTGGAACAGAAAGGCGGCCTCGTTCGACGCCCGACCGGATGTGTAGAGTTCGAGCTGATTAGGATTGCCGAGCGTACTGAGTTTGCGGGCGATATCGTCGAACGCGACCTGCCAGTCGACGGCTTCGTATTTGTCCGTCTCCACGTTGTAGCGCAGCGGATGGGTCAGGCGGCCCTGATCCTCGAGCCAATAATCGGAGCGTTCCCACAGCGACGCCAATGTATGTTGCGCGAAGAACTCCGGGCCAACGCGTTTCGGTGTGGATTCCCATGTCACGGCCTTGGCGCCGTTCTCGCAGAATTCGAACGCGGACGTGTGCTTCGGATCCGGCCAGGCGCAGCCGGGACAATCGAACCCGTCGGGCTGGTTCTGCTTCAGCAGGGTCGGCACGCCGTCGAGAAGGAGCTGCTGCTCCTTGAGAGCGGCAGCCAATGCCTTCAACGCGCCCCAGCCGCCCGCCGGTTCCTCGTAGTCTCGAATTCCATCCGGACGCTGCTTTGTCACGGTCCTGCCTTTGCAAAGTTCCGGCGGGACGAGACATCCCGCTCGACTCTTCACATGGAGAACTCGTGGCGGACGCCTTTTCATTTCGCATTGGTGTCTGCGAAGCGCTGCGGTGGGCATGGGGAATAATGATAATAGGAAACCGACCAGCGATGGCCGTGCCTCGGACAGACTGAAAGCTGCCACGCGAGAGGCGCAACACTTTCGCTCGGCGCGACGGGCGAAGCGTCGATGTGAAATTGATTAGCCAGATGACGCGTCGCCAAGCGATGGCGACGCATCATTGATTTTGCAGATGCGGAAGAGGCCTAGCGGGGCAGCAGATTCTGCCGGGCCAGGTCGATCACTTCGTCGCCGCGTCCGCTCATCACCGCTCGGACCAGCCACAGGCTGAAGCCCTTGACCTGTTCGGCGCCGATGGTCGGCGGCATCGACAGCTCCTGTTTGGCAGTGACAACGTCGAGAATGGCCGGACCATCGTGAGCGAGCACCTCGGCCACCGCAGCCGGAAGATCACCCGGATCCTCGACACGCACGCCGTGAATCCCCACTGCCCGCGCCATTGCGGCGAAGTCCGGATTCTGCAGGTCGGTGCCGAGCTCCACGAAGCCGGCGGCCTTCATTTCGAGCGCCACGAAACCGAGAACGCCATTGTTGAAGATGACAATCTTCACCGGCAGCTTCATCTGCGTCAGCGTGATCAGATCCCCCATCAGCATGGTGAAGCCGCCGTCGCCGGACAGCGAGATCACCTGCCGGCCCGGCTGCGCAGCCTGAACGCCGATCGCCTGCGGCAGCGCGTTGGCCATCGAGCCGTGCGCAAGCGATCCGACCAGACGACGACGGCCGTTCATCTTGAGATAGCGCGCCGCCCAGATCGTCGGCGTTCCGACGTCGAACGTGAACACCGCATCGTCGGCGGCGCTGTCGCTCAGCAGCTTGGCGAGATATTGCGGGTGGATCGGCTTGTGGCCGGGCGTGCCCTTGGCTAGCTCGTCCAGTCCCTCCCGGGACGCCACGTAGTGCGCCACGCTGTGATCGAGGTGGCTGCGGTCGGTCTTGACCGTCAGTTTTGGCCGCAATGCCGCAATGGTTTCCCGGACGCCGCCGACAACGCCGAGGTCCAGTTTGCAACGGCGGCCGAGATGTTCGGCGCGCAGGTCGACCTGAGCGATCTTGGCGTCGCTCGGCAGAAACTGTTTGTAGGGAAAATCGGTCCCCAGCATCAGCAGCACGTCACAAGCGTGCATCGCCTGATAGCCCGACGCGAAGCCGATGAACCCGGTCATGCCGACGTCGTAGGGATTGTCGTATTCGACATATTCCTTGCCGCCGAGCGCATGAACGATCGGACTCTTGAGCGCCTCCGCCAGCGCCATCAGCTCGTCGTGCGCACCCGCACAGCCGCGACCGCAGAACAGCGTTACCTTGCCGGCCCCGTTCAGCAGCGTGGCCAGCGCCTCGACCTCCCGATCATTGGGCATCACGACAGGCGCCGGCGGAAGCAGACCGGACGCCGGCGATACGCCGCGCTGCGATGCTTCGCGTAACGCCACATCGCCCGGGATCACCACCACGGCGACGCCACGACGACCGATCGCGGCCCGGATCGCATTTTCGATCACATAGTCGAACTGCTGAGGGTCGGAGACCAGCTCGCAATACACGCTGCATTCGCGGAACAGATTCTGCGGATGGGTCTCCTGAAAGTAACCTCCGCCGATCTCGGTCGAGGGAATCTGCGCGGCGATTGCCAGCACGGGTGTCCGGGTTCGCTGTGCATCATAGAGACCGTTGATCAAATGCAAATTGCCCGGGCCGCAGGAGCCGGCACAGACAGCGAGCTGACCGGTGATCTGGGACTCGCCGGCGGCCGCGAAGGCGGCGACTTCTTCGTGCCGGACGTGCACCCACTGAATGCCGCCGTGCTCGCGCAGCGCTTCCGTGAGTCCGTTGAGGCTGTCCCCGACGACACCGAAGATTCGGCGGACACCGGCCTGATGGAGAGTTTCGACAATTCGATCCGCAACCTTGGGCATGCGCCCCACTCCCTGAATGACTGTGACGTGTCGGCCGTTCGCACGCGACCAATAGGCTTGCAGCCAATCGCATGCCGCAACCGACGAAGGCTCCGAACAGGTGGACAGGCACGCCGCATATTCCAAGTCTCTTTGGCGTGATCCGGCGTTGCGTCAGGCCCATGCACCCCTCGTTCGAGACCGGGGGCGGCCTATTTCGGAGTGCAATCGGAAAAGCGAGCCCTGCACGCCCTCTCACATGAGCGGCACGCCGCGCGCACGGCCCTCTGGTGGCGCGAGCATGCGGCCTCACCCATGCAGCGGAGACACCAATGCCGACATCAGCCAACCTTCAACCGATTCGCGGCGCCTATGGCGCCACCGATCCCGGGCCGCGCAACATCGAGCTCGATCTGCAGAACCCCGACATCCTGATCCCGCCTCCGACCGACAACGGCTCGATCCCCAACCTGAAATTCTCCTTCGGTATGGCGCACAACCGGCTGGAGGCCGGCGGCTGGGCGCGCGAAGTCACTGTGCGAGAATTGCCCGCCGCCAAGGGCATGGCCGGCGTCGATATGCGACTCGGGCCCGGCGTCGTCCGCGAGTTGCACTGGCACAAGGAAGCCGAGTGGGGCTACGTGCTCGAGGGGAGCTGCCGTGTCACCGCCGTCGATCCCGACCGCGGCGTGTTCGTCGACGATCTGCGGGCCGGCGACATCTGGTTGTTTCCGTCCGGCATCCCGCATTCGATCCAGGCGCATGCCGAAGGCTGCGAATTTCTGCTGGTGTTCGACGACGGCAACTTCTCCGAAAACGAGACATTGTTGATCACCGAGCTGATGGCTCATATGCCGATCGAAGTCGTCGCCAAGAACTTCGGCATTCCGCCGGCGCATTTCGCCAATCTGCCGCCGAAGGAAAAGTACATCTTCCCGCTTCCGGTGCCGCCGCCGCTCGAGGAAGTTCTGGCAAAATTGCCGAAATCGCGCCCGGCGATGCCGTTCACGATCCACGCCGGAGACTACAAGCCGACGCCGTGGCACGGCGGAAGGACCACGGTGATCGACGTCCGCAATTTCCCGGTCACCAACATGGCGGCGCTGATTATCGATCTCGAGCCGGGCGCGCTGCGCGAGATCCACTGGCACCCCGACGCCGACGAATGGCAGTACTATATCCAGGGCGAGGCCCGGATGACCGTTTTCGACGCCACCTCCAAGGCACGGACCTTCAACTATCGAGCCGGAGACGTCGGCTACGTGCCGAAGACGCTCGCGCACTACATCGAGAATATCGGCACGACGCCGGTGCGAGTGCTGAACGTCTTCAACAAGCCGCTGTTCAAGGATGTCCCCCTCAATCAGTGGCTGGCGCTGACGCCGCCCGATCTGGTGCGCGGTCATCTTGAGCTCGACGACGTCGCAATGGCGGCGCTCGATCCGAACCCACGCTCCGTGACGCGCTGACCCGCTCGGATCGTTCGGAAGGCTTGCGTGCAAACGTCTGCACGCAAGCCTTCCTTCGAACTATTCACGCAATGCTGCATGGGAGCGGAAGAACATGCGGGCGGAGTCAGGCCGACAAATTGGGGCGAGAACCGGAATCGAATTAGCGACGCGATCCATTCTGCATGCGGCCGTCGGCCCGCTGCTCACGTCGGCAGCAGGGTTTCTCGACGCAATCGGATACACTCATCTGACCGGCCTCTACGTCTCGTTCATGAGCGGCAACAGCACACGCCTCGGCGTCGCCATCGCCCAGGGCGATCGGCCGACATTGCTGCCGTGTGCCCTGGTGATCGCAAGCTTCGTTGCGGGAGCGTTCGTCGGATCATTGATCAGCGGCACGCCCCGGAGGTTCAGATTGCCGGCAATCCTGACGACGGAGATTCTCCTGCTCCTGACGGCAATGGCGCTGAGCAGCCGGGTGGAGGGCTATGCCGCGCTGCTCCCCGTCTGCATCGCGATGGGCATCCAGAACGCCGGGCATGAGACCATCGTGGGCGTCGAACTCGGCAAGAGTTTCATTACCGGCTTTTTGTTCAACCTCGGCAAAACGCTGGCTCAATTAGCTTTGTGCCGGAACGGCGCCGCACAAGCGCTGGCCTATGGCATGTCGTGGGGCGCCTTCCTCGCTGGAGTCATTCTCGGCAGCATCGCATTGGCGCATCTCGGACTGACCATCGCAATAGCTGCAGCCTGCCTGTTGCTGGGCATCCTGATGATCATGGCCATATGCGACGAGCTCAGCGCGCCCGCTGGCGCAGAAGATCCGTAGCGGCAGCCGATACGCGAGTAACAAACCCGCGGCAGTTCTCCGTCCGTGCGCAGACATCATTCGGCGGCCCACGATGTATCAGGAGACAAACGCCGCCGCCCCTCTCGTCCTCATCGACGTAAGGCTTCGAACACGCGACTGGCTCACAACGGTCACCGCCGTCTTGTTCAAACCGATGATATTTGGCTTTTTGTATCCAGACGATATCGACCCGACCTGAAGACATGTCGCTTCGACGAAGCCGGGCCGGCGCCGCCCCGACACGCAAGTCTGCGTTGCAGCGGCCCTAACACCTAGATTTAATGTTCAGACATACAAGGCCTCGCTACCTTCATTACCAGAGTTCAGCACCGGTAGTGGAGACTCGCATGACCCCGTCATTTCCTTCCTCGGCGTCGATATCGGCACACACCAATCCCGCCCCCTTCGATGAGCAGGATTACATGCGAGCGATAGGACGCTATCCAGTGCTCGAAGAGAGCGAAGAAGCCCGGCTGTGGCAACGATGGCTGACCTGTCGCGATAAAGCGGCGGCCGACGTGCTGATCACCAGTCATCTTCGGCTCGCGGCAAAGCTTGCTCGTAACTACCGACGCTACGGCTTCCCGATAGGCGACCTGATCGCCGAAGCGAACCTCGGCCTGATGATGGCCCTGGACAAATTCGACCCGAACCGCGGCGCTCGCTTCGCCACCTGTGCGGTGTGGTGGATCAGATCGGCGATCTACGATCACATCATGAAGTCGTGGTCACTGGTCCGTATCGGGCGAACGCCTGCACAGAAGAAGCTGTTTTTCCGTCTCCGCGGTGAGATCCGTCGTCTCAGACCCGACCACCATGGCGCGGTGACGAAGGAGCTGGCCGAGCAGATCTCCACCACGCTCGACGTCCCGCTACGCGACGTCATCGAAATGGATCAGCGCCTCTCCGGCGACCTGTCGTTGAATGCGCCTCTGTCCGACCTGGACGAAGGCGGCGAGTGGCAGGATCTGATCGCCGACGACACGCCGAGCGCCGAAGCCATCCTGGAAGGCCACGACGAGCTGGACCGTCAGCGCGGCGCGCTGCGGGAGGCGCTGGTCCAACTCGATGCCCGGGAGCGCTACATCTTCTCGGCACGGCATCTGGGCGAACGCCCGGCGAGCTTCGAGGCGATCGGACAGTCGCTCTCGATTTCGGCCGAACGTGTCCGGCAGATCGAGGCCCGCGCGTTCGCCAAAGTGGCAAGCGCAGCTCGCCGGACCTGCAGCACGGCTCAACTCGCCGCGCGAGGCACCCACAACCGGCGCCTGGCGGGTCACTCCATGCGGCCGACCTGGGCCAGCATGGAGCCCGTCGCGCATGCATCCTGATGCGGCGCTGTCCGGACGTCTCCTTTCCGCGCATCCCCGAGATCAGCCAGTTGAAGCGCGACACGCGGGCCTGCGGCTTCGCCGGCTATTGGAGGCCTGACAGGACGTGCAGATGAACAGGACCGAATTCTACGGCACGCGGCTGGATGAGCATTGGCGCGGGCAGTGTTCGGTCACCTCGCTTCTGGCCAAGGGGCGTGCCGAGAGCGAGATCACGATAGCCCGCCTGACGGGCGGGCCGGGCTTTGGGCTGGTTGCGCCGGTGCCTCCCGAAGAGGGCTACGCTCTCACGATCGAACTGATCGACTACCAGCAAGGAGAACTCTGGCTCGGCGGCCGCAGCACCCGGCAAACCGACCTTCTCCGCAACCACAGCGTATTCTTCGATCTCCGCAACGGCGTCGAAGCCAAGTTGGACGATCCGTTCGATTTCCTGCACTTTCATATTCCGCGGCGCTACTTCGCAGATCTGGCCGCAGCCAGCGGCGTCCCAGCGATCGATGAGCTGCGCATCAAGAGCGGTCAGGGCCTCTTCGATCCGACCATGCTGCATCTCGGCATGGCTGCACTTCCGGCTCTCGAACGCCCCACGGAAGCCAACCAGCTCTTTCTCGACCACACCATGATGGCGCTGTGCGCCCATATCGCCGGCACTTACGGACTGGCGATCGAGCCACGCGTGCTGGCCAGAGGATTGGCAGGGTGGCGACTTCGGCGAGCGAAGGACCTGATCGCGAGCCGGCTGACCGGCGACATCTCGATCGCCGAGATTGCGGCTGAATGCGGCCTGACGCCGAGCTACTTCGCTCGTCAGTTCGCCGAAGCCACTGGGACGACACCCCATCGCTGGCTTCTCAAGATGCGCGTTCAAAAGGCCAAGCAGCTGATGGCCGAGAGCCGTCTCTCGCTTGCCGAAGTCGCGATCGCATGCGGGTTCGCGGATCAGAGCCATTTCACTCGTGTGTTCTCCCGCGAAACCGGCGCGACGCCGAAGGCCTGGCGCGACCATCTGCGGTGAGGCCCAAGGGACGCGACTCCGAAGCGCGTCCAACGATTGGCATTTTGTTCAAGACCATCAGGACGGGGCGGATAATCTTCGCACCGAGGAAGGCTGCCGGCGAGCCGGAGGCCTCTTCGAAACGAAGGAGCCCTGGATGCGCGAACCGCCCGTTTCCCACCACTCATCCAGCGACCTTCAACCATGCTGGTCCGGTGAGACAGCCGGTCACCATGCCATGGGCGCGGGAGGCGGCGGGCGTCGTCGTTCGGTCGACCCGGACAAGCCCGATGTGCAAGCCAATAACGACCACAGCGCCGCCATCGGGCGTTACGCCGCAACGATGTCGCGCGAGCTGCATCATCCGCTGACCAGCCTCGTGTTCGACGCGGAGGCGGCCCTGCGTTGGCTCGACCGTCCGCAAGCCGACCTGCGCGAAGCGGTACAGGGCCTGGAGCGGATCCGCGACTCGGCCTTGCGCGCGGTGGCCCTCGTACGCTCGCTTCATGCGCTTGCCCTGCATGCCGCGCCGTCCGTCGCGCCAGTCCTGATCGAGGATCTGCTGGACGTGGTGTTGAGAATCACCGCCAAGGACTTGCAGCGACATCGCATCGCCGTCGATACGCACAGACCTGCTGCTGCAAAATGCGTGCGTGCAGATCCCATACAGATCCAGCAGGTTCTGTTGAATCTCATCGACAACGCCATCAACGCGATGGCTGAGACGCCTCACGCAGACCGGCGCCTCACGATCAAGATCTTCCATCGTGGCAACGCGGTCCATTGCAGCATCGCCGACAGCGGACCGGGAATGAAAGCGGAGGTTCTCGACCACGCCTTCGACCCGTTCTTTTCGACCAGTCCCGATCGGAAGGGTCTTGGTCTGACCATCGCGCGCGCGATCATCTCAGCGCATGGCGGAGACATGACAGCAAGCTCCCAGACTGGAGCCGGAAGTACGTTCTCGTTTCATCTCGAAGTGGCGCGCTGAGCCCGCTTCGCTCTGCACTAGCGTGTTCTGTTTGAACAAGACGGAACACCTCCCAGTGCACGATGACTCCGCCATCGAGCATTGCTACGCGGCCGGCCGCCGCGTAGCAATGCTGCTGATCCAGACAAATCAACGGCAGGCGGATCAGTCGCGACCCAACTCAGCCGGTCAGCGTAGATTCGGACCCGCGGCCGACCGTCAGGCGCGTCTCTGAAGACATCCTCATGCCGACGTAATCACGTTTCAGGCGCCATGCGAATTATGGCCGAGGCGGCTCGCTTCGTAGAGAAACCAGACGCGGCGCTCGGCATCGTCGATCCAGTTCTCGATCAGGCTCGCCGTCGCGACGTCGCCGTATTCGTCGCACAGCTCGTGCAGCGGCGCAGCTCAGACGTGAGTTGCTGGTTGTCACTGCGGAGCTCGGCCAGCATATCCTGCGGATCGACGTAGTCGGCGTCGTTGTCGAGAACGCGCTGGAGCCGCGCGACATGCCCGATCGAACGCAGCGCGGTGCCGCCGATCTTGCGGGCGCGCTCGGCCAGCGGGTCGGTCATGGCGAAGATCTGGTCCGACTGCTCATCGAGCATCAGGTGATAGTCGCGAAAGTGAGGTCCGGACATGTGCCAATGGAAGTTCTTCGTCTTTAGATAGATCGCAAAGACATCGGCGAGCACCGCACGCAGCGCGGCAGCAATGTCGCGCGTCGCTTCGGATGGCAGATCGGTCGGGCTTTCCAGATTTGGGCGAACAAGTGGCAGCTGCATGATGAGAGTCCTTCATGGGTGGAGGTCGCGACCGCATCGGCGCTGGCACTGATCTGGTGTCGTCAGCGCCGGCGATGTTCCGGATCAGCACGACGATTGCGCAACAGCACTTCCACAATGTCGCGCGACGGCGACCACCCCTGGCGCAGCGATCGGAAGACACAGCCGCGCTGCCGCGCCATGCGGACGCGATCGTGTAATGAGGACAGAATCTCGACGGATAGACCCGAGAATTAGCGCTGCGAGCCCTGAGGTTCGCTACGTCCGTTCGGCTCGGCTGGTGCGGCGCGGGCGCCGAGCAGGTCGGCCATGCGGACCAGCTCGGCCAGCGACTTCGCCTGCATCTTCCGCATCATATTGCCGCGATGGATCTTAACGGTGATCTCGCTGAGCGACAGTTGCCAGGCGACTTGCTTGTTCATCAGCCCGGCCGTGACCAACCCCATCACCTCGCGCTCGCGCGGGGTCAGCGAGTCGTAGCGGGTACGGACGCTGTTCTCGCGATCGGCCTCGCTGCGCCTCTGCTCCGCCCGGGACACAGCTTCTCCGACTGCTGCAAGCAACACCTCGTCGTCGAAGGGCTTGGGCAGGAAGTTGACGGCGCCGGCTTTCATCGCCCGAACCGTCATCGGGATATCGCCGTGCCCCGAGATCAGGATGATCGGGATCGGCGCATCATTGGCGGCGAGCTCCTGCTGGAATTCCAACCCATCCGCTTCGCCGAGACGGATATCCAGGATGAGACAGGACGCGGTGTAGCCGGCATCGGACGCGAGAAATTCCGACGGCCCGGCAAAGACGTTCACCCGGTACCCCGCAGAACGCAGCAGGCTGCTGAGCGAGTTGCGGACATCCGCATCGTCGTCGACGACGCAGATCAGTGGCTCGGTCGCGGTCGGCGATTGCTTCATGATTGGGGCCCCGGCCGATTTGGCTCACGATTGTCCGCAGGAGCGTCACGCAGGACCGTTTCGACGTCCTGCAGCAGGATCTCCGGATCGACCGGCTTTTCGACGAACGCAGCAGCGCCAAGATGCCGCGCTTCGGCCCGGGCTTCCGGCGTCGAATACGCGGTCATCACGATGACCGGGACATCGACGCCGCGGCGCAGCAATTCGCGATGCAAACCGAGTCCGTCCATGCCGGGCATGTGCAGGTCCGTGATCAGGCAGGCGGCCTCCGCGATCGTGGCCGACGACAGGAACGTCTCGGCCGATCCGAAACCGACGACGCGCAGACCGACCGATCGAAAGAAGCTTGAGATGCTCTCCCGAACGTCGTCGTCGTCGTCCACGATGCAGATGGTGAATGCCTGCGCCAAACCTGTCTCCTGCGCATCCGCGAGCCCGGCCCGTGCATGGGTATGACGGCTTCGGCCGACGTAACCCATCATATCAAGATATGAGGCTGCGATCGCGGCGCCCCTCGCCGGGGTTGTGGCGCGGCAAAGTGAATGCCACGGTAGCGCCAGGACCGTCATTGTTCGCCGCCGAAATCCGTCCGCCGTGACCTTCGATGATGGTGCGGCAGATCGACAATCCGAGCCCCATGCCTTCGGATTTGGTCGAGAAGAACGGCTCGAAGATCCTGGCCGGCTCGCCGACGATGCCGGCGCCGGTGTCGCACACAGCGACCGTCACGCTGGCCGCGTCGCTGTCGTCGATGAGAATGCGAATATCGCGGTCCCCATCGATGCCGCGCATCGCCTGAATGCCGTTCATCAGCAGGTTGACGACGACCTGCTGCACCTGAACGCGGTCGCAATCGATCACCGCGATCGGTTTATCCTGTTCGATCCATGCTGTGGCCTTCGCGCTCTGCATCTCCCGTTTCAGCAGGTTGATCGAATCGCGGACCAGCACCACGAGGTCGACCGTATCGATCCGCGCCGTCGTCTTGCGCGACAGAACGCGGACCCGGCTCACGACGTCGGCGGCGCGGTTAGCGTTCGACACGATTTTGTCGAGGCACTCGGCGGCCTCAGCCAAATCTGGTGCCGGCCGCGACAGCCAGCGTTTGCCCGATTTGCCGTAGTTGACGATCGCCGTGAGGGGCTGGTTGACCTCGTGGGCGATCGACGCCGCGAGTTGGCCGAGCACGGAGACACGCCCCGCGTGGGCCAGTTCGGCGGAGGTCCGCTCGATCTTGGCCCGCGCTTCGTTGCGCTCGGTCACGTCGAACGCCATCAGCAGAACGCGCGACCACTCGGTCCCATCCGGAAGGACAGACAATCGCAGCACCGCGTCGACCGTCCGGCCACGCCGCGTCAGCAGCCGGGCCTCGGCTTCGAGCAAGGTGGCGCCGTCGGCGAGCCCCGTGAACATGGCCTCGAGCGCCTGCCGGGTTTCCGGGATCGTGCAGGCCAGTAGCTCCGCAGCAGTCAAATCGCCCTGCTGATCGGCATCGAACATCTCCAGAGCCGCCGGATTCGCATTCGAGATTGTGATCCGCTCGACTGCGGCGGGTAGCAAGCTCGGGTCGGCGCGCAGCGATGCCGCAAAGTCGTCGCTGGACGCGGCAAACAGAACGAACCTCAATGCGCTACCGAGATCGCATTCCAGAGCTGCAAAGCCGGCCGAGTTGAAGATGGTGCTGTAGCGACGCTCCGACTTGCGCTGCTCGGCCTGGGCGCGGCGGCTCTCGGTGAGGTCGGCGCTGGCCTCGATCGTACCGATCGGCCGGCCCTCCGCATCGCGCCGCTGCAGCCAGCGGCTGGCGAGGATCAATCGCGTGCCGTCGCGCCGCGTGCGGACGACCTCGCCGGCCCACGTGCCGGTCTCGCGCAGCGCCCGATCGATGTCCTCGGCCGGCACGGTTTCCTGAAGGAGCTCGCCGCACGGCCGTCCGAGCGCCTCGTCGCGCGTCCAACCATACAGCCGCTCGGCACCCTCGTTCCAGTAACGCACGATGCCGTCGGGGTCGCGGATGATCACCGTA
>NZ_JBMDXE010000076.1:0-4613 GCF_048594845.1 Rhodopseudomonas sp.
CATCTGGACTTTCAGCTTCTCGATCACCGCCGGCTCGGCGAGCGACTGCCGCACCTCGGCGTTGATCGCGTCGACCAATGCAGTCGGCGTACCGCGCGGAGCGATCAGCGCGTTCCAGGCGTCGGACTGGACGTCAATGCCGCTCTCTTTCAACGTCGGCACCTCGGGAAGAAACGGCGAGCGCTGCGGCGTCGACACTGCGAGGATCTTCATCGTGCCCGACGCGAGTTGCGGCGCGACCGAGATCGCCGGCAGGCAGGCGGCCTGCACGTCGCCGCGGATCAGCGCCGTCACCGCATTGGGCGAGCCGGCATACGGAATATGCACCAGCTTGGCACCGGCCTGCTGCGCGATCGCCTCCATGCACAGCTGCGACAGCGAGCCGGCGCCGATCGACGCATAAGCGAGGCTGCTGCCCGGCGCTTTCAACTTAGCGACGAACTCCGCGACGTTGCTGACGCCGAGGCTGGTCGGCACCACCAGCACGTTCGGGAGCCGCGTCAGCATCGTCACCGGCGTGATGTCGCGCTCCGGATCATACGGCAGCCTAGCGAAAACCATCTGGTTGATCACCAGCGGGCCGGGGATCGAGATGCCGAGCGTCGCGCCGTCCGGCGCCGCCTTAGCCACTGCATCGGTACCGATATTGCCGGCGGCGCCGGGCTTGTTCTCGACCACGAAGCTCGTTCCCGGATGTCGCGCCTGCAGGCTGTCGGCGAGAACGCGGCCGACGATGTCCGGCGTCGATCCCGCACCGAACGGCACGACGATCCGCACCAGTTTCGGCGGCCAGGCTGCTGGCTCCGCCGCCGCAGCGTTGCCGAACGCCGAAATGGCGGCCCCGAACATCGCCAGCGTCAGCGTTCGCCGGAAGAAGTCTGCCAGCATTTGCATCGATCCTGTAAACAGTGATACCCGGATTTCGCCCGCGCGGCGCCGTGCGGCGGCCACGCGACGGCGCGGACCTTAGGGGGATTTGGCCGGCGCGCAAACCGCCGCATGCGCCGGCCGAGACAGGAGTGACGCGATGGGACTTGGGGTGATGATCCTCGGCCTGGTGCTGTTCATCGGCATCCATGTCGTGACCACGCGGCGCGACCTGCGCAGCAAGCTGATCGGGATCGGCGGCGAGGCCGTCTACAAGATCGCCTATGCGGTGCTGGCGATCGGCGGTCTCCTCCTGATTGCCTACGGGTTCGGCGCCTATCGCGCCCACGGCTGGATCGACGTCTGGTATCCTCCGCGCTGGACCAAACATCTCACCGCGCTGCTGATGCTGCCGATGGCGATCCTGCTCGCCGCCGCGTATTCGCGCGGCCGCATCTACGCGGCGGTGAAGCATCCGATGCTCACCGCGGTGAAGCTGTGGGCGGTCGGGCATCTGATCGCCAACGGCGATCTCGGCTCGATCATCCTGTTCGGCTCGCTGCTGGCCTGGGCGGTGTACGACCGCATCTCGCTGAAGCGTCGCAGCGATGCCGGCGGTCCGCCGATCCCGGTCGGCGGCGCCAAGAACGACGTCATCGCCATCGTGGCCGGCGTGGTGCTGTATCTCGCACTCGCCTTCGTCTTCCATCCCTACGTCATCGGCGTATCCGTGTTCGGAGCCTAAGCATGTCTGTTCAATCGACCATCCGCCGCAAGACGGCGCCGGACATCCGCGCGCGCAAGGGCGGCGATCCGATCGTGATGCTGACCTCGTATCACGCCCACACCGCGTCGCTGGTCGACCGCTACTGCGACGCCATTCTGGTCGGCGACTCGCTCGGCAACGTCATGCACGGCTTCGAGACCACCGTGCCGGTGACGCTCGACATGATGATCCTGCAGGGCCACGCGGTGATGCGTGGCTCGCAGCACGCGCTGGTCGTGGTCGACATGCCGTTCGGCTCGTATGAAGCCTCGAAGGAGCAGGCCTTCCACTCCGCCGCGCGTATTCTCAAGGAGACTCACTGCGGCGCCGTGAAGCTCGAAGGCGGCCTGCGCATGGCTGAGACCATCCGGTTTCTCACCGAGCGTGGCATTCCGGTGATGGGCCACATCGGCCTGACGCCGCAGTCGATCAACACGCTGGGCTCGTTCCGCGCGCAAGGGCGCGAGGAGGGCAGCTGGGAACCGATCGAAGCCGACGCCAAGGCGGTCGCCGAGGCCGGCGCGTTCTCGGTCGTGGTCGAAGCAGTCGCCGAACCGCTCGGCCGCAAGATCACCGAGACGATCGCGATCCCGACCATCGGCATCGGCGCCAGCGCCGCCTGCGACGGTCAGGTGCTGGTGCTGGAAGACATGCTCGGCCTGTCGCCGAAGCCGCCGAAATTCGTCAAGCGCTATGGCGAGCTTGGACCCGGCATCGAGGCGGCGATCAAGGGCTACGCCGAGGAGGTCCGCTCGCGCGCCTTCCCGGGTCCGGAGCATGTCTACGGCATGAAGAGGAGCTGACAATCGTTGGCAACTGAGGCGCTGCTCCGGTTGGATCGGTGCCTTGGGTTTGCCTGAAGTTTGCCGCATGCTTTTCGGCGCCAGCGGGTCGCAAAGCTTCGGTTGATCGTTTCGGGACATCTCCTTGATTTGGCTGGCTTTGCCTTGCCAGCGCCATAACGCTAGGGTATCGCCGCCGCAGCGTCTGGGGGACGGGCGCGCGGCGCATCAGGGCGACAGCGCCGCCCGTCGGGACAGGAAATCCATAAGTGTCTGAATTATTTAATGAAGTCGATGAGGAAGTGCGTCGCGAGCGGCTCAAGCAGCTGTGGGACAAGTACTCGCTTCTGATCATCATTGTCTCCGTCCTGATCGTCGCCGGCGTCGGCGGCTGGCGCGCCTATCAATATTTCGAGTCCAAGAAGGCCGCAGAAGCCGGCGCCGCCTTCACCGCTGCGGCCGACCTCGCCGACCAGAACAAACACGCCGAAGCCGAGGCCGCCTTCAACAAGGTCGCCGCAACGGCGCCAACCGGTTATCGCAATCTCGCGCGGCTCCGCGCCGCTGCCGAAGCCGCCGTGGGCGATCCGCAGCAGGGTGTGAAGCTCTACGATGCGATCGCGGCCGACCGCGCCGTGCCGGCGCAGGATCGCGATCTCGCGAACCTTCGGGCCGGCCAGCTGCTGGTCGATACCGCGGCCTACAACGACATGGTGCAGCGGCTCGAGCCGATCTCAGGTCCGGGCGCTATCTACCGTCACACCGCGCGTGAGCTGCTGGCGCTATCTGCTTGGCGGGCCAACAATGTTGCGGCGACGCGGCAGTGGATCGAGCAGATCAATCTCGATCCGGAGACGCCGGCAAGCCTGCGCAACCGCGCCGAAGTTCTGCAGGCGCTGCTGCCGCCCGCTGCCAAGAGCTAATTCGACAACCGGCTAGTTCGAGACCGACCGGCAGTATCGCCAACGTTCGAGTTCACGTGAGACACCGTCCATGCGCCGTTCGCACCGCCTGATCTCCCTTGCCGTCCTGCTCGCCCTCTCGAGCGGACTGGCCGGCTGTGGCAGCCTCGGTGGCTGGGACCCGACCGATATGTTCGACTTCCTCGACAACAAGAAAAAGCTCGCGGGCGAACGCAAGCCGGTCTTCCCCGAGGGCGTGCCCGGCCTCGAGCAAGGCGTGCCGAAGAGCCTGTACAAGGGCGCGCAGCAGGATCAGGCGGCAGTCGACGCCGCGCCCGCGCCGCCGCCCGTCGAAGAAGCCAAGCCGAAGCGCTCGCGGTCGCACCGCAACTCCGCCGCCGCGCGGCCTGCGCCTCAAGCCGAACCCGCGCCCGAAGAAGACGGCAGCACGGCCGCTGCGCCACCCGCGCCGAAGCCGGCGAAGCAAGCCCGCCGCCGGAGTACCACGGTTCCCGCGGCCGACCAGCCCGCCGCCGAGTCTGCTCCGGCCCAGCAGCAGCAGGGCACGTCGGCCTTCCCGGCGCCGATGCCGAGCGGCAGCTTTCAGCGCTGATCTGACGGCCGGACGCGCCTCCGGCGTGTCGCGACATTGACAGCCGACCGCTTCTCGGCGCACGGATCAGCCATGTCGTTCACCATCGCCATTATCGGCCGGCCCAATGTCGGCAAATCGACGCTGTTCAATCGTCTGGTCGGGCAAAAGCTCGCGCTGGTCGACGACACGCCCGGAGTCACCCGCGACCGCCGCGAGGGCGAAGGACGCCTCGGCGATCTCGAATTCACTATCATCGACACCGCTGGTCTCGACGAAGGCGCCAAGGGATCACTGACGGCCCGGATGCAGCAGCAGACCGAGACCGCGATCGAACTCGCCGACGCGCTGATGTTCGTGTTCGACGCGCGTATGGGCCTGACGCCGAACGACCGCGCCTTCGCGGACTTCGCGCGCCGCGCGAACAAGCCGGTGGTGCTGGTCGCCAACAAGAGCGAGGGCAAGCACGGCGAGATCGGCGCAATGGAATCTTACGCGCTGGGTCTCGGCGATCCGGTACAGATTTCGGCTGAGCACGGCGAAGGCCTCAGCGAGCTTTACGACGCGCTGCGCGTGCTGATGCCGGAGCCCGTGGAAGAGGACGACGAGAACCTCAACGAACTGACCGATGAGGAAATCGCCCGGCGCCCGATCCGCGTCGCGATCGTCGGTCGGCCTAACGCGGGCAAATCCACTTTCATCAA
>NZ_JBMDXE010000077.1:0-42696 GCF_048594845.1 Rhodopseudomonas sp.
TTGTCGCCGTGATAGCACCAGAAGAAGAAATACTCCGGATAGTCGAGCCAGCCCGAAAAGACATTGGTGTAAAGCGGCAGCGTTTTCTTGTTCAGTTCGGTCCGCCAGTTCGCTCCGGGTATCTTGTTGATGGTCGTCTTGATGCCGATCTGCGCCAGGCTCTCCTGGATCAGGACGCACATCGGTTCGTTGACGCCGGCGAAGCCGAGGTCGAACGACAGCGTGGTGTCGAAACCGTTGGCGTAGCCGGCTTCGGCCATCAGCGCCTTGGCCTTCGCCATGTCGGTGTTGTACTTGGTCGGCTGCGGCCACTTCACTTCGGTCGGCTTGTCGGCAGCCGCGCCGAACATCGGGTTGGCGAGGCCGAACATCACCGCGTCGATGATCTTCTGGTACGGCACCGCATAGGCCACCGCCTCGCGCACCTTCGGGTTGTTGAACGGCGGCTGGGTGACGTTCATGCCGAGGTACTGGATGCCGTTCGAGATCGGCAGCGAGATGACGTTGACCTTGCCGTCGCGCTTCATTTCGGCGAAGTCCTGGTTCGGCAACTCGTAGGAAATGTCGGCGTCGCCACGCTCCAGCAGTGCGCGGCGGTTACCGGCCTGCGGCACCATGCGCCAGATCACACGCTTGATCTTCGGCAGCGGGCCGCCGGCCCATTTGTCGTTGCGCTCCATGATCACTTCGGTGCCGGCGGTCCACTTCACCACGCGATACGCGCCGGAGCCGGCGGTGTTCTGCTTGGTGTATTCGAGGCCCCACGGGTCCTTCTCGGTTGCGTTCTTCTTCACCAGTTCGGAGTTCACGACGCAGGGCACGATCACCGCGAGATCCGGGATCGTCAGCTTGTCCTTCTTGAGGAAGTCGACCCGCACGGTGTGGTCGTCGACGATCACGAACTGCTCGGGCTTGGTCAGCGAGCCGGCGCTCATCTGGAAAGTGGGGAAGCCGCCGACGCTGACGGAGCGATCGAGCGACCACTTCACGTCCTTGGCGGTGACCGGCGTGCCGTCCTGAAAGGTGGCATTCTTCTTCAGCTTGAAGGTCGCGGACATGTCGCCGATCGTCATGTCGTCGGCGAGTTCGCCCTTGAACTTGTCCTTGTCGTAATAGGGAACGCCGCCGGGGCCTTCCTTCATTTCATGGGTGATCAGCCGGTCGTAGCAATTCCACGACACCTCGTAGCCGGGCACGTTGGTGCCGACGCCGTGGATGTCGAGGTTGTTCGGACCGCTCTCCGAGACGACCAGCAGCGACTCCGACCGGGCATCAGCCTTGGCGGCGGACCAGATCGCGGGGGCGGGCACCATGGCGCCGGCGGCGAGGGCAGTGGCGGATTTGAGGAAGTCGCGACGCTTCATGAAAGGCTCCGAGGCACGAGGGCGATCTCGGAACCAGTTTCGCAAGCTTCGTGCCAGAGCCTCTCGGCCTGGGAAGTGCGGGATAAGTATCTGATACTACGATGAAACAGCCGGCATGAGTGAGAAGCGAGCCAGAAACCCAGTCGTCCCGTATTGCATACAAGGCGCGTTCATTTGCCTATAAATTAAGCAATTCGCCAAAGTCCGACCGAGTGGACCGGCCCTCAAAAGAAACGGCGGCGAGGGAAGCTCGCCGCCGTCGACCATCTTCCGAAGCGGGGCCTTCAGTTCATCTTGGCCGGTTCGCGTGAAGCCGAGCTGTAGATCACCTGATCGCCGACCGACTTCGATTCGATCACGCCCGCGGGGCGCACCAGCGGGCGCTGGCTCCGATAGACCTCAAATGCGTACCAGGCGGCGACCGCCAGCGCGATCAGTCCGACCTGGCTCGGCGGCAGTACCAGCGACAGCGCGATTAGCGCGACCGCAATCGTGGCGGCCTTGACGACGCTCTCACCGTCGGCGAACAGCCCGTTGAAGCGCTCCCAGTTCTCGCCTTTCCAGAACGGCGCGGTGAAGCGATCCAGACCGAACCGCGACCACGCGCCGACGAAGCCGAGCTTGCGCGCCCACATCAAGTACAAAGAGCCCGCAAAGGCGATCAGCGAAATCGCTGCGCCGACTGGGCCGGCCGCGTAGCCGATCACCACGACCAGCGCGGCAGTAAATGCAATGATCCAATATTGCATTGGGTTACCCTCTCACCTGCTTTGCAGGTGCCTTTCCAATTGATTCGTTTGGCGGCATCAGCCGGGTGCAATTATGTGCCGAATTCTGTGAATTCGCCGCAAAAATATTGGGTGCTAATTGATGCCGGGACTAGCCTTTTGGCTAGAGGTAATAGGGTGTAGTTAGTCGTAGAAATCAGTTTCCAGATCTCGGTATGCAGGCGTCCCGCTGCGCTCTGTGTGCTAATTAGCTTGGTTTGCGGACCTGCTTACCGCTCGGTGTGGTGAGCAGTGGTTATCCGGAGTGGGGTGCTTTCCGCGGCCGCAATCTTAGCGTCGCGAAGCCGCTTGACGTCGCGGCTGGCCATGAAGGGCATTCCGAGCTTGCGCGCCTTGACCTGAACCGACGATCGCGCCCGCTTCAGCGCCGCTGCAGCGCGCACCGCCGAGGCTCCGCTGGCGATCAGTTCCTTGAGCCGCTCGACCTGTTCATCGTCCCATGGCCGGCACGCATTGCTCTTCGCTGACATCGGCATTGTTCGACCCCTCGCTTCAGTTAAATGCCCGGCGACAGGTCCGCGCAGGCTGATTGCAGTGACTTGGCCCCAGGGAAACGGACGTTAGAACGCGTCCACGCGCGACACACCGTCGCGGCACCTCAATGATGGGGTTCGCAAACCAATAACGTGTTCGGTCGAAAGTTCCGGCGCATTCGCCGCTCGCGGGTAATTCGATCGCTTTCTTGGTCTCCGCTGCGTCGCAAACCTGTCATGTACCCCCGATAGGTGAAGCGCCATGCTGGCGACGTTTGATCGAGCCGGCCTGCACTCGGGGAACACCATGACGTTTGGCCGTATCGCTTCGGCGCTGCTCGCGTTGTCGCTCGTCACTGTCGCCGCTCCGGCCACGGCCGCGGATGTGATCTGCTACAATTGTCCGCCGCAATGGGCCGACTGGGCGTCGATGCTGAAGGCGGTCAAGACAGACCTCGGCTACGATATCCCGTTCGATAACAAGAACTCCGGCCAGGCGCTGTCGCAACTTCTCGCAGAGAAGAGCAATCCGGTCGCCGACATCGGCTATTTCGGTGTGAATTTCGGTATCAAAGCGAAGGCCCAAGGTGTCACGCAACCGTACAAGCCGCAGCACTGGAACGAGGTTCCCGCCGGCCTCAAGGATCCGGACGGCGATTGGACCGCGATCCACTCCGGCACGCTCGGCCTGTTCGTCAATATCGATGCGCTGGGCGGCAAGCCGGTGCCGGCGTGCTGGAAAGATCTGCTGAAGCCGGACTACAGGGGCATGGTCGGCTATCTCGATCCGCCATCCGCTGCGGTCGGCTTTGTCGGCGCGGTTGCCGTGAACCTGGCCCTCGGCGGCAGCGATACCGACTTCTCACCGGCGATCGCCTTCTTCAAGGGCCTGCACGGCAACGAAGCGATCGTGCCGAAACAGACCTCGTATGCACGCGTCGTCTCGGGGGAGATCCCGATTCTGTTCGACTACGACTTCAACGCGTATCGGGCCAAGTACACCGAAAAGGGTAACTTCGCCTTTGTGATCCCTTGCGAGGGCTCGGTGGTGTTCCCCTATGTGGTCTCGCTTGTGAAGGACGCGCCCGACGCCGACAAGGCCAAGAAGGTGATGGACTATCTTCTGTCGGACAAAGGCCAGGCGATCTGGACCAACGCTTATTTGCGCCCCGCGAGGCCGATCGAATTGCCGGCCGAGGTCAAGGCGAAGTTCCTGCCGGACAGCGATTACGCGCGCGCCAGGAGCGTCGATTGGGCCAAGATGGAAGCGGCGCAGAAGGCGTTCACCGACCGCTATCTGGCGGAGGTCCGTTGACGATGAGAACCGCTCCGGAGACTGCCTGCCGGGGCGTCCGCGTCTGATGTCGCAGCGATCTTTCTCGCTAGCCTGCCTGTCGCCGCTGCTGGTCCTGACTGTAGCGTTCTTCCTCCTGCCGATGGCCCGGCTGGTAGTGGTTGGCGCTGAAGGACCCCAAGGCGTGGCCGGCTACCTGGCGATCGTGCTGGAGCCGCGCTTCCGCGCGACGCTGATCAACACCGTGTTGCTCGCCACCGCGACCACGCTGGCGACGCTGGTGATCGCCACCGTCGCGGCGATCTTCCTGCAGCGCCATCGCTTTCCCGGTCGCGCCGTGCTGGTGGCGATGCTGACGTTTCCGCTGGCGTTTCCCGGTGTGGTAATCGGATTCCTGATCATTCTGCTGGCGGGGCGGCAGGGCGTGATCGGCGATCTGACGCGTCTCGTCACTGGCACCAAAGTCGTGTTCGCCTATTCGATCTGGGGCCTGTTCCTCGGCTATCTGTACTTCTCCATCCCCCGCGTCATTCTCACCATCATGGCGGCGGTGCAGAAGCTCGATCGCGGCCTCGAGGAAGCGGCGCGCTCGCTCGGCGCCAGCCCATGGGCAGTGCAGCGCGACGTCGTCCTGCCGGCGCTGATGCCGGCTTTCGTCGCCTCCGGTGCGATTGCCTTCGCCACCGCGATGGGCGCGTTCGGCACCGCGTTCGCGCTCGCAACCAATATCGACGTGCTGCCAATGCTGATCTACACCGAGTTCACGCTGGCGGCGAATTTCGCCACAGCCGCGTCGCTGTCGGTCGGGCTCGGCCTGATCTCCTGGGCGATGCTGGCGCTGGCGCGATCGCTCAGCGGCGGCACGGTTGCGGCGACCGGCTAGGCTGATGCGCGACCGCCTGATCTTCACGGCTCAATTGCTGTTCACGCTGCTCGTCGCGGCGTTCCTGGTCGTGCCGGCGCTGCTGTCGATCTCGGCCGGCGTCACGGTCAATTACTTCCGTGGCATCTCGTCTGGCCTGACGCTGCAATGGGTCTTGCAGGTGTGGGATCTCTATGCCGACACCATTCTGCTGTCGTTTATCATCGCTCTTGCAACGCTTGGAGTTACTATTGTGGTCGGCGTGCCGGCGGCCTATGCGCTGCATCTGCGCGGCGGCCGGTTGTCGCGGCTGATCGAGGAAGTGATCACGCTGCCGCTGGCGATCCCGGGACTGGCGATCGCATTGGCGCTGCTGCTGGCCTATGGCGGCTTCGGTGCCTTCCGACGGTCCTGGTTGTTCATCCTGGTCGGCCACGTCGTCTTCACCATGCCGTTCATGGTGCGATCGGTGATCGCGGTATTCGCGACGATCGACATTCGCACGCTCGACGAAGGCGCGGCCTCGCTCGGCGCCTCGCCGCTGCGCCGGTTCGTCGAGGTCATCGTGCCGAATGCGATGCCGGGCATTCTGGCCGGCGCCTTGATGGTGGTGACGTTGTCGCTTGGCGAGTTCAATCTGACCTGGATGCTGCACACGCCGCTGACCAAGACACTGCCGGTCGGCCTCGCTGACAGTTACGCGTCGATGCGGCTTGAGGTGGCGTCCGCCTACACGCTGATCTTCTTCATCATGATTGTCCCGCTGCTGGTGGCGATGCAATTGCTGGCCGAACGGGAGCCGAAGTCATGAAGGCGGATGCCGGGCACGGCGTATCGGTGCGGATCGAGGCCTGTAGCAAGACCTTCGCGAACGGCACGCGGGCACTGGATCCCGCGACGCTCGACATCGCTCGCGGCGAGACGCTGGTGCTGCTCGGCCCGTCCGGCTGCGGCAAGACCACGATGCTGCGCATCATCGCCGGGCTGGAGCAGCCGGATCGCGGCGGCCGGGTATTGTTCGATGGCGCCGATGTCACCGCGGTGCCGATCGAGAAGCGTAATGTCGGCATGGTGTTTCAGTCCTACGCGCTGTTTCCGAACATGACGGTTGCCGACAATATCGGCTACGGGCTGAAGATCCGCGGCGTCGCCAGGCGCGAGCGCGAGGCCCGCATCGCCGAACTAGTGGCACTGACCAACATCACGGGACTCGAGGATCGACGGATCGATCAGCTCTCGGGCGGTCAGCGGCAGCGCGTTGCGCTCGCCCGCGCCGTCGCAATTCGGCCGGCGGTGCTCCTCCTCGACGAGCCGCTGACCGCACTCGACGCCGCGCTGCGTGACCGGCTGCGCGGCGAGCTCGACCGGCTGCTCCGTTCGCTCGGCATCACGACGATCTACGTCACCCACGACCAGGCCGAGGCGATGGAACTCGGTGATCGGATCGTGGTGATGAGCAAGGGCGCGATCGCGCAGATCGGCGCGCCGCGCGAGATCTACTTCCGGCCGGCCAGCCGCTTCGTCGCCGAATTCGTCGGCGCTGCCAATATCCTCGAAGCCGAAATCATCAAGGGAGAGCTTCGCCTGCCAGGTGGCGCCTTGAGGGTGTCCGAAAACTTGTCGCGGCCGCGCGCCGTCGCAATGATCCGGCCCGAAACGATCGGGATCGTATTACCCGATGCGGCGACGCTGGCGGGCCGGGTCGAGAGCGTCAGCTTTGCAGGCGATCGCCAGCGCATCGTGATCTCGGGCGCGACCGACAAGCTGCTGACGATCGAAGTCCCGAACGACATGGTGATCCGCCCCGGCGAAAAGGTCGGCCTTGCCGTCGCGCCGGAAGCCATCCGTCTGTTGCCGGACGCTGTGTGAATAGGACTGACAGGGAAAGACGATGACTCACAGGCCGATCCTGATCGCGCAGATTTCCGACCTGCATATCAAGGCGCCCGGCAGCCTCGCGTATGGCAAGGTCGACACCGCATTGGCGTTGCAGCGCTGCGTGGCCACTTTGAACACGCTCGCGCCTCGGCCGGATCTCGTAGTGATCTCAGGTGATCTCGCCGACACGCCGACAGAGGAGGAGTACGCGCACCTCGCACGGCTCTTGGCGCCGCTCGAAATCCCCTTCGTGGCAGTCCCCGGCAATCACGATTCCCGCGAGCTGATGCGCCGTGCCTTCGCGCAGCCATTGTTTCCTGCCGACGGGCCGCTGAATCAGCTTCAGCCGGTCGGGGACCTCGACGTGGTCCTTCTGGATTCCAGCGTACCCGGCGAGCCGCATGGTGAACTCGACAGCGCGACGCTGCAATGGCTCGATGCGATCCTGTCCTGCTCCGATCAGCGGCCGGCGCTGCTGTTCCTGCACCATCCGCCATTCCGCACCGGCATCTGGCACATGGACCGGCAGAATCTGCGCAATGCCGCGGAGTTCGCTACCATCGTCGAACGCTATCCGTGGGTCAGGCTGATCGCAGCCGGACACGTCCATCGCGCGACACTGACCCAGTTCGCCGGCGTGCCGGCGACGATCTGCCCTGCGCCCAATCACGCGGTGGCGCTCGATCTCGCCGAACTGATCCAGCCGTCGTTCCGGGTCGAGCCACCGGCTTTCCATCTTCACGTCTGGTTCGCCGCCGACGGCTTCGGTGATCTCGTCACTCATCACATTCCGATCGGCGACTTCGACGGGCCGCATCCGTTCTTCGGGCCAGACGGCAAGCTGCTGTGAGTTCCGGTTCGTCTCCCGAGCGAGCCACGTTGGCGAAGTCGGTTGACATCTCCACGAATGCGAGAATTGGCCCGGAACGAAGTCTCTTCTGAAGCCTTTGATTGATCTCAGGAAGAGGTCAAGAGATGCCGGATTTGGTGAGCAGCAGGCCGGTCGTGCTGATCGTCGAAGACGAAGCGCTTCTGCGAATGAACGCCGTCGACATCGTGCAGGAGGCTGGCTTCGACGTGCTGGAAGCCTGCACGGCCGACGAGGCGATTGATATCCTCGAGAGCCGTGACGACATTTGCGTTGTGTTTACCGACATCCAGATCCCCGGATCGATGGATGGTCTGAAGCTCGCCCGCGCTGTGCGGGGGCGCTGGCCACCGATCCAGATCATCGCGACCTCGGGACGGGTAAAGGTGTCGAACGACGATCTGCCGGACGGCGGACGTTTTCTGCCGAAGCCATACACCACCCGCCAGGTTACCCATCTGCTAATCGAGCTCACCTCCTAAGGAAGGCTTACGGGTATTTTGCAGTGCAGCGATCATCTGCTGTCGAAAATTTAATCCATCTCATTCTAGACAATGGTCTTTCGGCGCTAAACTCATGGCCCAAATGGAGTCTGTGAAAGGGGGCCGCAGGGATTGTCGATGAAGCGACCTTTGACCGTGCTACTGGGACTGAGCGCCGTCGCCGCGGCGGCGTACTTCACCTTCAGCCATTGGGCCATCCGGCACGAGAACCTGACATTCTACGACGAGGCGCGAAAGCGCCCGGTGGCGGTCGACCTCGCGGTGCGCCGTGACGCGGAAATGAAGGCGGAGGCTGGCCTCTCCACGCTGCCGGTCGCGATCGTCAGCCACGGCAACACCGTCAAGAATTCCGAATACTCGTTTCTGGCAAACGTCCTCGCGGCGCGCGGCTATCTGGTTGCCAGCATCCAGCACGACCTGCCGACCGATGCGCCGCTGATGACGACGCAGGGATCGCTCTATGTCGGCCGTCTGAAAGTCTATGAGCGCGGCGAGAAGAACATTTTCTTTGCGATCCATGAACTGAAGAAGGTGATGCCCGGCGCCGACTACGACCATCTCACGCTGGTCGGCCACTCCAACGGTGGCGACATCTCGATGTTCTTCGCCCAGCAGCATCCGGAACTGGTCCGCCGGGTCGTGACGCTCGACAATCTGCGGGTGCCGTTCGTCACTTCCGGCGCGGCCAAGATCCTGTCGTTCCGGTCGGAGGATCCGCACTTCAAGACCGACCCGGGCGTACTGCCGGATTCCAAGGTCGCCAAGCAGGCCGGCATCGAGATCGTCGACACCGGCGCTCAGCACAACGAACTCAGCGATCGCGGCCCGGAGAGCGTCAAGTCGCGGATCCAGGCAACGCTGGATCAGTTCCTGGCGGAGCCGGCCAACAGCAAGGTCAGCCCGATCGACATGAAGCAGCTCAACAACGATCCGCGCGCGATGGGCCCGTAGCAGCAGTTACACCGGATTGCGGTCCAGCGCGAAGTGCTCGAACGCAGCCAACATCTGACCATCGATCATGCGGGCGATCATCTGGCTGGCCATGTAGCTGAATGTGATGCCGTTGCCGCCATAACCGTAGGCTGCGTAGATGCCGGGATGGGCCGGTACCGGTCCGATCAGCGGCAGACCGTCGACCGTCGTGCTGAACGCGCCGGACCAGACGTATTCGGCGATAGCCGTCGCCTGTGGCCACAAGCGTTGCAACTTCTCGACTAGGATCTCCGCCTTTGCGGGCATCATCTCGTCACGCGCGTCCGGGTCCACGATTTTATCGTCGTCTTCACCGCCGATGATGATGCGATGTTGCGTGGTGGTCCGGGCGTAGAGATACGGCGCGGCTGCCTCCCAGATCAGGGCGTTGTCGCGCCAGAGCGTCTCGGGAGCCTGCGGGACAGTGCCGACGACCCAGCTCGATACGGTCTTGTGCAGGTCGGATTTGACGATGTCGGGCAGGGTGTAGCCGGTCGCCAGTACCACGGCGCCCGCCTCGATCGTGTGGCCCTCGTCGGTCTCGACGATGAGGCGCCGGCCGGCCCGGTCGTAGCGCCGGGCTTCGGCATCGTATAGCATCGCGCCGCGCGCGGCCGCCGCGTTGAGCAGCGCATGCGACAGCCGCAGCGGATCCGCCTCCGCCGAGCCGGGCGAGACGATTGCGGCCTCGCGCTCGAAGCCATATTCGCGGCGTAACTCCCGATAGTCGAGAAACACGCCCGGCAGCCCGGCGCGCTGCCGCACCTCGTGCTCGGCGAGTAAAGCGCGCGCGCCTTGGTCGCCGGCGGCGAGATACACGGTGTCGCGCGGCTGCAGCGCGGTGGGCTGATCGAGCGACTGTACCAGGCCGTAGAGACCCGCGACTGCGCGGTAGCTGAGCTGATAGATTTCGGCGGCGCGCTCGAAGCCGTAGATTTCGGCGAGCTCGGACAGCGACCGGTCGATCTCCCATTCCAGCATGGCGGTCGATGCCGCGGTGCTGCCGAACCCCGGCCGCTCGCGATCGATGACGCAGACAGTGCGGTCCGGCCGCACCAGCTGATGTGCCATCATGGAGCCGGTGATGCCGCCGCCCACGATCAGCACGTCGACGACCAGAGGACCGGCCAGTGGCTGACGGATCGCTCGCGGCACCCCGACCGACCAGGGTGCCACTCCGCCGCGCAAATCTTCCTGACTTATGGCGCGAAACGTATCCATCACGGCTCCTGTCGATCCAACCGCCCGGGCGACCGGCCGCGAAAAAGGCCCGGGCTGAAGCCTGGGCCTGCTGCGACACGCGCGCCAGCGCGTAAGAGAGGAGATCTGCACGAAGGACAGCGCCGCGTCCGGCGACGCCGCGCTGGTCCGGTTACCGCGCCGATCTTGTTCTGCTCAATCCGCAAACCGGCAGGCGGTTCCGCGCCGTCAGTCTTGACGGCTGCCGCCGGGCAGGCGAGGGATCGCGTCTGGTCCGAGTAATGGAGTGCGAAATGGCTGGGGACGTCAGCCCGCTTGCGGGCAAGACCATCGATCCGAACAGACTGGTCAATGTGCCGCGACTGGTCACCGCCTATTTCGCCGGAAAGCCGGATCCGAGCATGCCGGGCGAGCGCGTCGCGTTCGGCACCTCAGGGCATCGCGGCTCCGCCTTCAACAACGCCTTCAACGAGGACCACATCGTCGCGGTGAGCCAGGCGGTGTGCGACCATCGTCGAGGGGCGGGCATCGATGGTCCGCTGTTCATCGGCATCGACACCCATGCGCTGGCCGAGCCGGCGCTGGCCAGCGCGCTGGAAGTATTCGCCGCCAACGGCGTCGAGGTGATGATCGACGAACGCGGCGGCTACACGCCGACGCCGGTGATCTCGCACGCGATCCTCACCTATAACCGCGGCCGCAGCAGCGGTCTCGCCGATGGCGTCGTCGTCACGCCCTCGCACAATCCGCCGGAAGACGGCGGCTTCAAATACAATCCGCCCAACGGCGGCCCGGCCGACACCGATATTACGTCGGTGGTCGAGAAAGCGGCGAATGCCCTGCTCGCCGACGGACTGAGGGGCGTGAAGCGCATTCCCTATGCGCGCGCGCTCAAGGCCGACAATGTGCACCGGCGCGACTACGTCACACCGTACGTCGAAGATCTCGCCAACGTCGTCGACATGGAGGCGATCCGCGCATCCGGCGTGAAGCTCGGCATCGATCCGCTCGGTGGCGCGGCGGTGCATTACTGGCAGCCGATCATCGAACGCTACAAAATCGACGCGACCATCGTCAGCGACGCCGTGGACCCGACCTTCCGCTTCATGACCGCGGACTGGGACGGCAAGATCCGGATGGACTGCTCGTCGCCTTACGCGATGGCGCGGCTGATCGGCATGCGCGGCGACTTCGATGTCGCCTTCGCCAACGACACCGACGCGGACCGCCACGGCATCGTCACCCGCTCCAGCGGGCTGATGAACCCGAACCATTATCTGTCGGTGGCGATCTCCTATCTGTTCGCGCATCGGCCGCAGTGGGGTGCGAACGCCGCGATCGGCAAGACCGCGGTGTCGAGCGCGATGATCGACCGCGTTGCCGCCAAGATCGGCCGCAAGGTGGTCGAGACCCCGGTCGGCTTCAAATGGTTCGTCGACGGACTGATCGGCGGCAGCTTCGGTTTTGCCGGCGAGGAGAGCGCCGGCGCCTCGTTCCTGCGCCGCGACGGCACGGTGTGGACCACCGACAAGGACGGCCTCATCCTCGGCTTGCTCGCGGCGGAGATCACCGCGGTGATGAAGGCCGATCCCGGCGAGATCTATCAGCGTCTTACCGTCGAACTCGGCGCGCCGTTCTACGCGCGCATCGACGCGCCGGCCAACGCCGCGCAGAAAGCGCTGTTCAAGACGCTGACCGCCGAGAAGCTCGGCATCAAGCAACTCGCCGGCGAGCCGGTCACCGCGACGCTGACCAAGGCGCCCGGCAACAACCAGTCGATCGGCGGCGTCAAGGTGACGACGGCCAACGGCTGGTTCGCCGCGCGTCCCTCCGGCACCGAGGACGTGTACAAGATCTACGCCGAGAGTTTCGTCAGCGCCGATCACCTTCGACAGATTCAAGACGAAGCCCAAGCCGCCTTGAGCGCAATGTTCGCCGCAGGTTGATCTGCGACAACGTTGGAACCGGGACGGCGATTGATCGTCGGCGAGCAAAACGTCTCCGCGTCTCTCCGTCATTGCGAGCGAAGCGAAGCAATCCAGCTCCATGCACTGAGCTGGATTTCTTCGTCGCTTCGCTCCTCGCAATGACGAGCCGCGAGGCAATACGTGGGCATCCCACTTGACCGGCTGGACCGAATTCATCGCCGCCTTCACGCTGTTCCTGCTCAGCCACGCGATCCCCGCGCGGCCGGCGGTGCGGGCGAAGCTGGTCGGCACGTTGGGAGAGGGCGGATTTCTCGCCGCGTACAGCATCGAGTCGCTGCTCGTGCTGACATGGTTGATCGTCGCTGCCGGACGCGCGCCGTTCGTCGAGCTATGGCCTTTTGAACGCTGGCAGATGTTCGTACCCAATCTGGCGCTGCCGCTGGCCTGCCAGCTCGCCGCCTTCGGCGTCGGCGCCGCCAATCCGCTGTCGTTCGGTGGCGACCCGCGCAAGCGCTTCGATCCAGATCATCCCGGCATCGTCGGCGTCGTGCGCCATCCGCTGCTATGGGCGATCGGGTTGTGGGCTGCTGCGCATGTTGTGCCGAACGGCGACCTCGCTCATGTCGTGCTGTTCGGCTTCTTCGCGCTGATTGCGCTCGCCGGCATGATGATCATCGATCGGCGCAAGCGCCGTCAGCTCGGCACCGCGACCTGGGTACACCTCGCCGCCCGTACCTCGTTCTGGCCGTTCGCCGCGCTGATCACCGGCCGCTTTCGCCCGAACGTTCGCAACATCAGCCCGCTGCGCTTCGGCATCGGTGTAGCCGCCTGGCTGATGCTGCTGGTGCTGCATCCGTACGTGATCGGCGTCTCTCCGCTGCCGTAGCGCTCTTCAAGTCAGGACCACGATCTCTCCGTCATACCCGGCCTCGTGCCGGGCATCCACGCCTTCCGGAGCGGAAACGCAGCAAGGCGTGGATGGCCGGGACAAGCCCGGCCATGACGGCGCGGAAGGAACTATCCGCCAATCGTTCGCGAGGTTGTGCTGGCACAACAAGGCTTCCGGGCGGCGGCTTACACAGGAACGGCCGGCGGAGCATTGCCGGCTCGATCCGGTGAACGCCATGAGCACGACAGTCGAATCCTCCGCCGCGCCGAAGCGCAAGCCGGTGCCGCGTTATCGCTCGCACACCGGCTGGACCGTGCTGTCCGCCGGTTTTCGGCCGTTCTTCATGCTCGGCGCACTGTTCGCGGCGATCGCGGTGCTGCTGTGGCTGCCGGTGTATCACGGCGAGCTGACGCTACAGACCGCGTTCGCGCCGCGCGACTGGCATGTCCATGAGATGCTGTACGGCTATCTGCCGGCGGTGATCACCGGCTTCCTGCTCACTGCCATTCCGAATTGGACCGGGCGGCTGCCGCTGCAGGGCAGGCCGCTTCTCACACTGGTGTTGATCTGGTTCGCCGGCCGGCTATGCGTGACGTTCTCCGCCGACACCGGTTGGCTGGTCGCGCTGCTGGTCGATGCGAGCTTCCTGCTGGCGGTCGCGCTCGCTGCGGCGCGCGAGATCGTTGCCGGCAAGAATTGGCGCAATCTCAACGTCGTCGCGCTGCTTTCGCTGCTGCTGATCGGCAACGTGGCGTTTCACCTCGAGGCGCATTTCAACGGTGCGGCCGACTACGGCATCCGCGCCGGCATCGCAGTGGTGATCATGCTGATCGCGCTGATCGGCGGCCGCATCGCACCGAGCTTCACCCGCAACTGGCTGGTCCGCGAAAATCCCGGCCGGCTGCCGGTGCCGTTCAACAAGGTCGACATGGTGATCCTCGCGTTCAGCGCAGTGACGATGCTGCTGTGGATCGCGCGGCCTGAAGGTGCCCTGACGGGTTCGGCGCTGGCGATGGCCGGTGTGCTGCATCTGGTGCGGCTGGCGCGCTGGGCCGGTGACCGCACGCTGCGTGACCGGCTGCTGCTGGTGCTGCATGTCGGTTACTTCTTCGTGCCGATCGGCTATCTGCTCGGCGCCTGCGCGGCGTTTGGGCTGGCGCCCGCCAGCGCCGGCATCCATGCCTGGATGGTTGGCGGCGCCGGCATCATGACGCTGGCGGTGATGACCCGCGCCTCGCTCGGCCACACCGGGCAGAAGCTCGAGGCCTCGCTGGCGACGCAGGCGGTGTACCTCGCTGCGCTGGTCGCAGTGGCGGCGCGGATCGGCGCGGCGCTGACGCCGGCCTGGAGCGATCCGCTGCTGCATGTCGCAATGCTCGGCTGGTGCGTCGCCTTCCTCGGCTTCGCACTCAGCTACGGCCCGACGCTGCTAGCGCGCGGCAAGCTGCACTGACGTTCAACCCTTCCCAAACCGCAAAGGATCCTCTGTCATGACCGAAGCCGCGACCGCCGCCGAACGCGTTCTCGACGTCCGCCAGATCCCGCATCAGCAGCGCCACGAGATCATCCCGCGGCTGTTCGACAATCTGCAGCCGGGCCAGGGCATGCAGATCGTCGTCGATCACGATCCGCGGCCGCTGAAGTACTTCTTCGAGGCCGTGCACGGCGACGACTGCCAGTGGACCTATCTGGAAGAAGGCCCCGACCTGTGGCGCGTGCAGCTGCGCCGGGCGGCGTAGCTGATGGCGATGGCCGGAAACGAGGCCAAAGACCAGGTCCTCAGGTCTCTCCCCGTCATGCCCGGCCTTGTGCCGGGCATCCACGCCTTGCAGCGTTGAAGTTGAAGAAAGGCGTGGATGGCCGGGACGAGCCCGGCCATGACGGAGGCAGACTAACTATCTTGCTCACAAAGCGCCGGCATGCTGAGCAAATCTTAGTGTGTCTTATGCGACGCCGAGCGCGGCCAACTCTTCGGCAGAATAGCCAGCATCCGCCAGCACGGCGCGGGTGTGCTGGCCGAGCGTAGCCACCTGCGGGACGGGCGCGGGATTGCCTTGCGATAGCCGGAACGGCTGGTTCAGCACCTTGAACGTGCCGGCGCCGTCTTCGACTTCGGCGAAGGCCTGGCGATGTGCGGTCTGCGGATCGGCCATCGCTTCGGCCACGGTGCGATAGGCCGAGCAGGGCACGCCGTGCTTGTCGAGCGCGGCGAGGCATTGCTGCGAGGTCAGCGTGCGGGACCACGTTTCCATGATGTCCATCAGCTCGGCCCAGTGTTCGCGGCGGTGGTGATACTCGGCGAAGCGCGGGTCGGTGATCAGTTCGGGATGGCCGCCGGCCTGCATAAAGCTGCGGAACGATTTCTCGCTGGCGATAGCGATCATCACATAGCCGTCGGCGGTCTCGACCGGGCCGAATTGCGGCCGCGACTGCCGCTTGATCGGGAATTGCGCGCTCTGCATCTCGTTCAGCGTCAGGCTCAGCATGGATTCCAGCATCGATACGTCGATGTGCTGGCCTTCGCCGGTCGAGGTGCGCTGATACAGCGCCGAGGCGATCGCCCCATAGGCATAGACGCCGGAAACGACGTCGGCGAGATAGATGCCGCAGTAGTCCGGCTGATCGCGGTTCGGCTGATAGGCGAGATGGGCGAGATCATAGCCGGACGCAGCATGGATGGCCGGCGCATAAGCCGGCAGCTCGGCCGAAGGGCCGGTCTGGCCGTAGCCGGAGATCGAGCAGTAGATCAGCTTCGGATTGGACGGGCGCAGCGACGCGTCGTCGAGCTTCAGCCGCTGCATCACACCGGGGCGGAAATTCTCGACCAGCACGTCGGCCGTCGCCACCAGCCGCTGAACCGCAGCGCGGCCCTCGGCGGATTTCAGATCGAGCACGATGCTCTTCTTGCCGACATTGAGCTGGCCGAAGGCGGTGCTGAAACCGTCGCGCACCGGCGGACGGTTCCGCATCGTGTCGCCGTCAGAGGATTCGATCTTGATCACCTCGGCGCCCATGTCGGCGAGCATCCGGGTGCAGTGCGGGCCGGCGATGGTGGTCGAGAAGTCCAGAACGCGGAGCCCCGCGAAGGCGCTGGCGCGCGGCTTTCCGGTCTGCTGGTCGGCAGTCATTCAGTTCCTCCCGCTGTCGTCTCGTTCATCCGCGATGAAGCGCGGCGAGACGTTGGTTCGACAGCGGAGAAGCTAGCGGCTCCCGCGGACGCGGGCAAATTCCGGAAAAGTGGATGGCCTATGGGTCCGACAGCCAGCCCATGCTGAGTGCGAACCGCACCACTTCGACGCGGTTGTGGAAGCCCAGCTTGGCCATGCCGCGGGCCTTGTAGGTCTCGACGCTCTTGGCGCCGATCTGCAGCTTCGCCGCGATGGTCTTGTTGCTGTGGCCGACGGCGGCGAGGCGCAGCACCTCGATCTCGCGGGTGGAGAGTTCGGACACCGCGCTGTGCTCGTCGCCGTTCTGGACGTGCGGCGCGGTGCGGCCGATGGCGCGGCCGGCGATCGCCGGGTCGAGATAGATGCCGCCGGTGCCGACCGCATGAATGCCGCGGATCAGTTCGTCGGTGGCGGAGCGCTTCAGCACGTAGCCTGAGACGCCGAGATCGAGCAGCTGGCGCAAGTAAGCGCCGTCCTCGTGCACGGTCAGCACCAGCACGCGGCATTCCGGGCAGGCGGCGAGAAACTTTCGCGCCACCTCGATGCCGTTGAGGCCCGGCATCGACAGGTCGAGCACGGCGACGTCCGGCCTCAATTCAATGGCCCGCCGCAGCGCGTTCGGTCCATCGCTGGCTTCGCCGACGATTTCGATCGCCGGATCGCCGGCGACGAGAGCTTTCATGCCGCTGAGCACGACCGGATGATCGTCGGCGAGGAAGACGCGCAGTCTGGAAGGGGCTTGCTGGTCCATCGGAGCTGCTTCCATGGTTACAACGGAATTCGTGCGAACAGAGCGGTGCCCTTGCCGGGCGCGGATTCGATTTCGAGCGAGCCGCCGACCAGCGTCAGCCGTTCGCGGATGCCGAGCAGGCCGAGCCGCTCGGGTGGGCGGTCGGCGTCGGGATTGACGAAGCCGCGGCCGTCGTCCTCCACCACCATCGTCACCTGCTGATCGGTCATGCGCAGGATCACGCCGACATGGGTCGCAGCTGCGTGGCGGACGATGTTAGTCAGCGCTTCCTGCAGCACGCGATACAGCGTCGTCTCGACCGCGGGCGGCAGCCGGCGATCGCCGAGCGTCATATGCAGATCGAACTGCACCTGCGCCTTCTCGCTCCAGGCGTCGAGCAGATGCTGGATCGCGGTCTGGATGCCGAGATCATCGAGCGCGGTCGGGCGAATTTCCCAGGCGAGCCGGTTGACCTGCCGGCCGATGTCGGCGGTCAGCGTCTTCATCCCGGCGACGCGGTCCTGTAGTTGAGAGTTCTCCGGCGCGGCCTGTCCGAGATTTTCGAAGCCAAGCTGCAGCAGCGTCAGCGACTGGCCGAGTGTATCGTGCAGTTCGCGCGCGATCCGCAGCCGTTCGGCTTCCTGGTCTTCGACCGTCCGCCGCAGCACCTGCGACAAATCGGCCTCGACCGACACCCGTCGCTTGGTTTCTTCCTGAAGCGTCTGTGCGACATCCTGCGAGCGGCGCAGGCCGAACTCGACCTGTCGCATCAGCTGCTCCTGCAGCAGCCGCGCGGACTTGCGCTCGCGGGCGATGCCGTCGATCCGGTGCAGCACGACTTCGAGTAATGACAGCCGCAGCCGGTGCGCGGCCTCGATTTCCGATCCGAGCCATGGCTCCGCATGCAGCCGCACCGATTCCTGCCAGGCAGCGAAGCTGCGCCGCGGTGTCAGCAATTCGCCATCCGGCCCGACGCCGACCGGCTTGTGCGGATTGCCGGCCCAGGTGACGGTTCGCACGACTTCCGGCCGGAACCAGAGTACGTAGTCGCGCGGCGATTTCGAGAGCGACAGTGCGAGCAGGCCGCTTGCGCGATCCGCGTAGGCTTTCGCCGGTTCGTAGAGCAGCGGCAGCGAGTCGGTCTGGAAGATGCCGTCGTTCGACGTATCGCCGAGCCAGCCGATCAGGGCTTCGGTCTGCTCGGCATCGGGCGTGACACCGAGTCCGGTGAACTGGCCGTCGATCCACAGTCCGACGCCGGTGCCCGGAATGAAGTCGAGCAGATTCGGATGAAAGCGGATCAGTCCTTCGGCGAGGTCGGACTCCTGGCTCATCCGCGTCACCAGCTCTTCGTGGATCCGCGTGCTGCGCAACCGCGCCTCGAGCTGTTCGGCGGCGACTTTGGATTCGAACTGCGAGGACGCCATCTCGGCGAACAACTCGCAGGCCTCGCGCATCCGATACGGAAGATAGCGCGGCGAGCTGTGATGGCAGGCGATCAGTCCCCACAATCTGCCGTGCTGGATGAGCGACAGCGACATTGATGCGACCACGCCCATATGGGCGAGATAAAGCCGATGCACCGGCGAGACGCTGCGGATCACGCTCTGGCTGAGGTCGAGCGGCTGTCCCGTCCGCGAACTGATCGGCGGCATGATCGGTGCGGGCGCGTAGCGCGAATCGGGTATCGCCCGGATCCAGTTGCTGAGATAGAGCGCGCGCGCCTGCTTGGGAATGTCGGATTCCGGATAGCGCAGGCCGAGGAAGCTCTCGACATGGGCGTCCCGTGATTCGGCGATCACTTCGCCGCTGCCGTCGGCGCCGAAGCGATACACCATCACCCGCTCAAAGCCAGTGACGGCGCGAACCTCGTCCACCACGGCCCGGCAGAACGCTTGCGTGCCCTCGGCGCGCTGCACGTGGCGGATCATCGACTGCACCAGCGCCAGCGAATTATCAGGCGCCGCTTCCCGCCGTGGATCGAACTCCAGTACCAGCAGGCCCGAGGCCTGATGCACCACCACGTCAACTACGGCTGCGTCCGGCGGATTTAATGTAAAGGCGTGTAGCGGCCGCTCGAGCTTACGGTCGGTGCCGAGCAGAGCGCGAATCTTGCTGATCTGATCGGCCGACAGCAGCGTCGCCACCGAGGTGCCTGGCAGGCGGTCGCAGGGCACGCCGAACAGCGGCGTCGTGTCTCCCGCTGCATGAATGACCTGCAGGTCCTCGGGCGCCAGCGCCAGCAGGGCGCCGTGCGGCTGGATCGAGCCGGGCAGATGAATCGCCTCGCGATCACATCCGGTCTGGTCAGACGCTGCGTGATTTGCGGCTATCGTTTCGGCAAAATTGTCAATGCCAGACTGCATCACATTTCACTCAATTTTCCGTGTCCGGGAGTCGTCGGACCGGTTTGAGGATGTCCGGTATGACACGGACACCCCCCAGTGTCATGTTAAATTGACAAAGATGTGTGTCAGGACCATCTTACAATCACTCGGATGTGATCGAAAAGGGCGATGAGCCCAGTCACCCGGGTCTGGGCGAGCCCCGCATCGGTCCCGCGTCCCAGCGTCAAGGTCTCCTTGATGATGACGGCGCGGACGGGTGACGAGGCCACCAAAGGAAAGATGCTGAGACCAGACGAACTCTGTTCGGCGTAGCAGCGAAAACTACCTACGTGCGGGTTCAGCACGAAACTGATCGAAAGTCTCTTAGGAGGTTTTTACTATGGCAGACGATCCCAACAAGGTCTGGCCGACTGGCCTGACGATCGCGGAATCGGAAGAGCTCCACAAGCACGTCATCGACGGTACGCGCATTTTCGGCGCGATCGCGATCGTCGCGCACTTCCTGGCGTATGTTTACTCGCCCTGGCTGCACTAAGGAGTATCTAAGATGAATCAAGGTCGCATTTGGACTGTCGTGAAGCCGACCGTCGGCCTGCCGCTCCTGCTCGGCAGCGTCACCGTGATCGCCATCCTCGTTCACTACGCCGTGCTGTCGCACACCACCTGGTTCCCGAAGTACTGGAACGGTAAGACTGCGGCGATCGAGAGCTCGGTCACCATCGGCTAATTGCAGCTTCTCTCGAAGCTGTGTGGCTGGACCGGGATCCAAGGGTCCCGGTCGCTTGCTTTGTAGCCGGGGTGAATCGCGGCGGCGGTTTGATCTGCCGCAGTTCATCTCCGGCCGCAAAGTGGTGCTGTTCGTTCGGGTCGCCGTTCGTCCGGTCACGCTGACCAACGTCGCCGGCCTCTCGCAAGCTGGATTTGCTGGACGATGAACACAGTCAGCCAAAAGATGATGAAGGTCTGGGCCTCGCTGGGGCCTCGCTTTCTGCCATTCGCGGATGCGGCGACGCCGGATCTGCCTCTCTCCCGGTTGTTGCGCCTGTCGCTGTTTCAAGTCGCGGTCGGCATGTCGCTGGTGCTGCTGGTCGGCACGCTGAACCGGGTGATGATCGTCGAACTCAACGTGCCGGCCTCGATCGTCGGCGTGATGGTTTCCCTCCCGCTGATCTTCGCGCCGTTCCGGGCGCTGATCGGCTTCAAATCCGACGTCCACAAATCCGTGCTGGGCTGGCGCCGCGTGCCGTTCCTCTACAAGGGGACGCTGGTGCAGTTCGGCGGTCTGGCGATTCTACCCTTCGCGCTGCTCGTGCTGTCCGGCGGCGGCGAGGCGGGGCACGCGCCGGTGTGGATCGGCCAATTCGGCGCCGCGCTCGCCTTCCTGCTGATCGGCGCCGGCGTGCATACCACGCAAACGGTCGGGCTCGCGCTCGCCACCGATCTTGCCGCGCCCGAGACGCGGCCGAAGGTGGTCGGTCTGATGTACACCATGCTGATGCTCGGCATGATCGCGAGCGCGATCATCTTCGGCATCCTGCTTGCTGATTTCTCGCCCGGCCGTCTCATTCAGGTGATCCAGGGATCGGCCGTCGTCACCATCGTGCTCAACGCCGTCGCGTCCTGGAAGATGGAAGCGCGCCGCCTCACCGGTGGTGAAGTGGCGACCGCGCATCCGGGCGCGCCGTCGGCCGGCTTCCGGCAGTCGTGGGACGCTTTCATTTCCGGCCAGAATGCGATGCGGCGGCTGATCGCGGTCGGCTTCGGCACCATGGCGTTCAGCATGGAAGACGTGCTGCTCGAGCCCTATGGCGGCCAGATCCTGCATCTGTCGGTCGGCGACACCACCAAGCTGACGGCGGCGCTCGCGGTCGGCGGTCTGTTCGGCTTCGGCCTTGCGTCGCGCGTGCTGAGCCGCGGCGCCGATCCGTTCCGGATGGCGAGCGCGGGCGCGCTGGTCGGCATCCCGGCCTTCCTGCTGGTGATCTTCGCGGCCGAGCTGCAGGGGGCTGCCTCGGCGCTGATGTTCGGCTTCGGCACGCTGCTGATCGGCTTCGGTGCCGGCCTGTTCGGCCACGGCACGTTGACGGCCACAATGAATGCCGCGCCGAAGGATCAAGCCGGCTTGGCGCTCGGCGCCTGGGGCGCGGTGCAGGCCTCGGCGGCCGGCGTGGCGATCGCGCTCGGCGGCATCCTGCGCGACGCGGTGACGGCGTTCGCGCCGCATCTCGGTCCGGCTGCCGGCTACAATTTCGTCTACTGCCTCGAACTGCTGCTGCTGTTCGCGACGCTCGTGACGATGGTCCCGCTGATCAGGCGACGGGACACCCTTCTGATGCAGGGCCAGCCCTCGCGGTCCTGAGTGTGAAATGGAGTCAACATGACGCAAATCATCACCCGGTTGTACGATTCCAGCAGCAAGCTCCCAGCGCTGGAAACCGACCTGAAGAAGAGCAACTATCAGTATTCCGTCGTCACCGCCTATCAGGGCGGCAAAGCGAGCTCCAGCGACGACATCATCGCCGCACTCGGCAAGGCCTACGTGGCCCGTAGCGAAGCGCAGACCTATGTCGACTACGTCAAGAAGGGCGCGGTCGTCGTCGCAGTGAAGGCCGAATTCGGCTTCGCCGCCAAGGCAGCGGAGATCCTCGACAGTTATCAGCCGAACAAGATCAGCCTGCAGAAATCGTCGTCGGCGAGCGCCGAACAGAGCGAAGCGACGCCGTTTTCGAACCTGCTGCACCTCAAGGCGCTGCTCGATACGTCGGGCAAGTACAAATCCTATTCCGGCGACTGGCTGCTCGTCGACAGCGACAAGACCTTTTCGGGGACGCCGCTCGTCATCAGCAGCAAGGGCCCATACCAGTCGTTCTCCGGAACGCCGCTGCTGCTCGACAGCAGCGGTCCCTACAAGTCCTTTTCCGGGACTCCCCTGTTGCTGGACAGCAGTGGTCCGTACAAATCCTATTCGGGCGAGCCGCTGTTGATCAACAATCCGACCATCTTCTCCTCCTGGCTGGGCCTGCCAGTGCTCTCTAGATAAAGGAATTGAACATGAGCGAATATAAAGGACACTCCGGTACTCCGCTGATTCTCGAGCAGAAGGGCGAGTACGAAGGTTATTCGGGCACCCCGCTGCTGCTGAAGCAGGAGGGTGAGTACAAGAGCTTCTCCGGCACGCCGCTGATTCTCGAGCAGAAGGGTGAGTACCAGAGCTTCTCGGGCACCCCGCTGCTGCTGAAGCAGGAAGGCGAGTACCAGAGCTTCTCGGGTACCCCGCTGATCCTCAAGCAGGAAGGCGAGTACAAGTCGTTCTCGGGCTATCCGCTGCTGCTCAACTTCTGAGCCGACCAGCGGTCGAAAGGCCTCAACACGCCGCGGGCAGCGATGCCCGCGGCGTTTTGCATTCGAGCCAGCAGCGGATGCGTCGATGCAGCAGCAGGCGTATGTCCACTGTTGCTGCCCGCCGTTTCGCCTGACGAAAAACGCAGCGCCGCGCGAAAAGGGCTGAGTGAGGCGGCGCCTCGAGTCCGCCGCGTAAGAAAATGCTGGGCAAACCTTGGCGCAGGCGGCAATCTGTCGGTAACGACAGAAGAAAAGTCGAGGAAACATGACCCAGCTTGCCGAAGCCGTCGCCGTGCGCGCCGGCTCCTCCACTCACGCCGCTCCCTGTCCCGATCATGTCGACGTGCTGATCGTCGGCGCCGGCATCTCCGGTATCGGCGGTGCCTATCACCTGACCAAGCAGTGCGCCGGCACCAGCTTCGTCGTGCTCGAAGCACAGGACAGTTTCGGTGGCACCTGGCTGACTCACCGCTATCCAGGCATCCGCTCAGACAGTGATCTCTACACCTTCGGCTATCGCTTCAAGCCGTGGACCGGCAAGCCGATCGCGACCGCGGCCGAGATTCGCGAATATATGGGCGAGGTGATCGAAGAGAACGATCTGGCGCAGCACATTCGCTATGGCCACCGCATCGTTTCGGCGAACTGGTCGAGCGCGGACCAGCGCTGGGCGATCGTCGCCCAGCGCACCGACACCGGCGCGGAGATGCGTCTCACCGCGAATTTCCTCTGGATGTGTCAGGGCTATTATCGTCACAGCGAAGGCTACACGCCGGAGTGGCCCGGCATGGCGGACTTCAAGGGCCGCATCGTGCATCCGCAGACTTGGCCGGAAGACCTCGACTGCAGCGGCAAGAAGGTGGTGGTGATCGGCTCCGGCGCGACGGCCGCGACAGTTGTGCCGGCGCTGGCGCCGACCTGCGACCATGTCACGGTGCTGCAGCGTTCGCCGACTTACTTCATCCCCGGCCGCAACAAGATCGAGATCGCCGATACGCTGCGCGAACTCGGCATTTCCGAAGACTGGATCCACGAGATCGTGCGTCGCAAGATCCTGTTCGATCAAGCGACCTTCACCCGGCGATCGATGAACGAGCCCGAGGTGGTCAAGCAGGAACTGCTCGCTGGCGTTCGCGCCCATCTCGGGCCGGACTACAACCTCGACCCGCACTTCATGCCGAGCTACCGGCCGTGGCGGCAGCGGATCGCTTTCGTGCCCGACGGCGATCTGTTCAAGGGGATCGCATCCGGCAAGGCCTCGGTGGTGACCGACGAGATCGAACGCTTCACCGAAACCGGCATCAAGCTGAAATCCGGCGAGACGCTGGAGGCCGATATCGTCGTCACCGCGACCGGCTTCAATCTCAACGTGCTCGGCGACATCGCCTTCAACATCGACGGGAAGCCGCTCAACTTCGCCGACACGGTGACCTATCGCGGCATGATGTTCACCGGCGTGCCGAATATGGTCTGGGTGTTCGGTTACTTCCGCGCAAGCTGGACGTTGCGCGCCGATCTTGTCGCGGACTTCGTCTGCCGGCTGCTCGCGCATATGCAGCAGCACGGCTACCGCAGCGTCGTGCCGGCACTGCGCCCGGAGGATGCCGGGATGGAGCTATTGCCCTGGATCGATCCGGAGAACTTCAATCCGGGCTATCTGATGCGCGGCATGCATCTGCTGCCGAAACGCGGCTCAAAGCCGGAATGGCAACACAGCCAGGACTATTGGACCGAAAAGGACGAGCTGCCGAAGATCGACCTCAACGATCGCGCCTTCATCTATACGCGATAGCGTACGGTGGCTGGCGAACGAGCGCGCGTGTCGTCGCTCTCGCCAATGTTCATGAGCCCAGTTGCGGCTTGGCACCTGTTGGGGTGCCAAGCTTGTGCAAAGATCACGGCGCGTCGAACTCGTGATGGGCAGTATCGGTCAGATTGTCGCAGCTAACATGGTTGCTACGTCGTGAACCCGCGAAGTAATCGAGCGGCGTGCCGCTCACCGGGCACATAGTGTCAAGCAACTCACAGCCCGCGGCTCGCCAAAAGCCTCACGCATTCAACGGGTTCCTAAGGCTGTGACATTGCGCCGCCGGGCGTTGATGTTGTGCCGCACCAATTCAAACTTAATTTCCGTTCATCAGACGTCTGTGGCTTAGCGCAGGCGCGGCGCCGTGTGTCTTCCGCACGGCAGCCGCTGGCCGGCGTACCGGGCGGTTTTTTTCAAGAGGTTTATTCGATGCGGGGATCGATCAGGTTTGCCTTCACGGCGACGGCACTGCTGTGTCTGGCGCCGGTGCTGGCCGGCTGCAACGAACCGAAAACGGCCAATGCGGCCGCGCCGGATAAGCCCGAAGTCAGCACGATCACCATCAAGGCGCATGCGCGCGCCATCGTCCGCGAGCTGCCGGGCCGGATCGCTCCGGTGCGCGTCGCTGACGTGCGTTCGCGCGTGTCGGGCATTGTCACGAAGCGGTCGTTCCAGCAAGGCAGCGAGGTCAATGCCGGCGATCCGCTGTATCAGGTCGATCCGCGGCCGTTCGAAGTCGAGCTGAAGGCGGCCGAGGCCGCGCTGGCCAAGGCCAATGCGGCTCGCGAGCAGGCGGAGTTGCAGGCCAAACGAGTAGCCGCTCTGGCCCGCGATCAGGCCGCCTCGAAGGCGCAGAACGAAGTCGCCGCCAGCAACTCGCGTCAGGCCGAGGCGGAAGTCGCGGCGCGTGAGGCCGAGGTCGCGCGCGCCAAGCTCAATCTCGAATACGCTACCATTCGCGCTCCGATCAGCGGCCGCATCGGCGCTGCGCTCGTCAGCGAGGGCGCGCTGGTGGTGCAGAACGACGCCACTAACCTTGCCACCATCCAGCAGCTCGATCACGTCTATGCCGACTTCACGCAGCCGGTCGCCGAGATGGTCCGGCTGCGTCGTGCGTTCGAGTCGGGAGAGCTCGATCAGATCGCGCCGGATGCGGTGCGCGCCCGCCTCGTACTCGACGACGGCTCGATCTATCCGATCCCAGGCAAGCTGCTGTTCTCCGACGCCAAGGTCGATGCCTACACCGGCCAGGTGACGCTGCGTGCCGAGTTCGACAATCCCAATCGCGAACTGCTGCCCGGCATGTATGTCCGCGTCCGCATCGAGCAGGGCTACGATGCCGACGCGATCGCGGTTCCGGAGCAGGCGGTTCAGCGCAATAGCGGCGGCGGCAGCGAGGTATTCGTCGTCAAGGACGACAACCGCGTCGCGGTCCAGCCGGTGCGCGTCGGCTCGCAGCAGGATGGCCAGTGGCTGATTCTCGAAGGCCTCAAGCCGGGTGCCAAGGTCGTCGTCGAGGGCTTCCAGAAATTTGCGGCGGGTGACGCCGTCGTGCCGGTGAGCACGGAAGAGACCAAGGCGTCAGCGCCGGCGCCGGCGCAGACCGCCACCACCCAGCCTGCGGGCCCACAGAAGAAGGTGCAATAGGCCGCCCCGATGCCCGCCTTTTTCATCGACAGGCCGATCTTCGCCTGGGTCGTCGCGCTGTTCATCTGTCTGCTGGGCGCGATCTCGATTCCGTTCCTGCCGATCGCGCAGTATCCGATCATCGCGCCGCCGTCGATTTCGGTGTCGACGCAATATCCCGGCGCGTCGCCCGAGAACCTGTACAACAGCGTCACCCGGCTGATCGAAGAAGAGCTGAACGGCGCCAACGGCATTCTCAACTTCGAATCGACCTCCGACTCGCTCGGCCAGGTCGAGATCACCGCCAACTTCGAACCGGGCACCGACACCGAAATGGCGTCGGTCAACGTGCAGAACCGCATCAAGCGCATCGAGGCGCGACTGCCGCGCGCGGTGCTGCAGCAGGGCATCCTGGTCGAGGAAGCCTCCAGCGCGGTGCTGCAGATCATCACGCTGAGCTCGACCGACGGCTCGCTCGACGAAGTCGGCCTCGGCGACTTCATGATCCGCAACGTGCTCGGCGAAATCCGGCGTATTCCGGGGGTCGGCCGCGCCACGCTGTATTCGACCGAACGCGCGCTGCGCATCTGGATCGATCCCGACAAGCTGGTCGGCTACAACCTCACGGCCGACGACGTCACCAAGGCGATCGAGGCGCAGAACGCCCAGGTCTCGTCCGGCGCGGTCGGCGCCGAGCCCAGCAACAAGGGCCAGAAAACTTCGGTGCTGGTGCTGGTCAAGGGCCAGCTGTCCTCTTCCGACGAGTTCGGCGCGATCGTGCTGCGCGCCAATCCGGACGGCTCGACGGTGTGGCTGCGCGACGTGGCGCGGCTCGAGATCGGCGGTTTCAGCTATCAGTTCAACACCCGCCTCAACGGCAAGCCGGTCGCCGGCCTGTCGGTGCTGATGTCGCCGACCGGCAACGCGCTGGCGACGGCGAGTGCGGTCGAAGCCAAGATGAAGGAGCTGTCGCGCTTCTTCCCGGCCAATATCAAATACGAGATCCCCTACAATATCACGCCGGTGGTCGAGGCTTCGATCACCAAGGTGGTGCACACGCTGATCGAGGCGGTGGTGCTGGTGTTCGTGGTGATGTTCCTGTTCCTGCAGAACATCCGCTACACCATCATTCCGACCATCGTGGTGCCGGTGGCGCTGCTCGGCACCTGCGTGTCGCTGCTGCTGTTCGGCTATTCGATCAACATGCTGACGATGTTCGGCATGGTGCTGGCGATCGGCATTCTGGTCGACGACGCCATCGTGGTGGTCGAAAACGTCGAACGCATCATGGCCGAGGAGGGGCTGCCGCCCAAGGAAGCCACCCGCAAGGCGATGTCGCAGATCACCAGCGCCATCGTCGGCATCACCGCGGTGCTGATCGCGGTGTTCGTGCCGATGGCGTTCTTCCCCGGCTCGGTCGGCATCATCTATCGGCAGTTCTCGGTGACGATGGTGTCGGCGATCGCGTTCTCGGCGCTGTTGGCGCTGTCGCTGACGCCGGCCCTGTGCGCCACGCTGCTGAAGCCGGTGGTGAAGGGCCATGCCCATGCCGAGCGCGGTTTCTTCGGCCGCTTCAACCGCATTCTCGACGGCACCCGCGAGCGCTATTCGAAAGTGGTGCGCTGGAATCTCGGCCGCACCGGCCGGCTGATGATCCTGTACGCGGTGCTGGTCGGCGTGCTCGGTTGGGGCCTGGTGCGGATGCCGGGCGGCTTCCTGCCGATCGACGACCAGGGCTTCGTCACCGTCGACCTGCAGACGCCGTCGGATTCGTCCTACAACCGGACCTACGACGTCATCAAGAAGGTCGAGGACTATCTCCTCAAGCGAGACGGCGTGGAGAACGTCACCTTCCTCACCGGCTTCAGCTTCCTCGGCCAGGGCATGAACGCCGCGCAGGCGTTCGTCACGCTCAAGGATTGGTCGGAGCGCGACGACAAGTCGTCCGCGGCGGCGATCGTGAACGATGCCAACAAGGCGCTGGGCTCGGTGCGCGACGCGCGCATCGCCGCGCAGCAGCCGCCGCCGATCGACAACCTCGGCAACTCGTCGGGCTTCAGCTTCCGCCTGCAGGACCGCGGCCAGAAGGGCTACGACGCACTGGTGCAGGCCAGCCAGCAGCTCGTCGCCACGGCCAATGCCAGCCCGATCCTGCAGAACGTCTATGTCGAAGGCCTGCCGCCCGCGCCGGTCATCAATCTGATGATCGACCGCGAGAAGGCCAGCGCGTTCGGCGTCACTTTCCAGGACATCAACAACACCATCTCGACCAATCTCGGTTCGGCTTACGTCAACGACTTCCCGAACCGCGGTCGCATGCAGCGCGTGATCGTGCAGGCGGACGTCACCGACCGGATGAAGGCCGACGACATCCTGACCTACAACGTGAAGAACAGCCGCGGCCAGCTGGTGCCGCTGTCGTCCTTCGCGACCATCGAATGGTCGAAGGGCCCGACTCAGGTGGTCGGCTTCAACTACTATCCGGCGATCCGCATGAGCGGCGAGGCGCGGCCCGGATTCACCACCGGCGATGCGATCGCCGAAATGGAACGGCTGGCCGGCCAGCTGCCGCGCGGCTTCGGTTACGACTGGACCGGCCAGTCGCTGCAGGAAAAGCTGTCGGGCTCGCAGGCGCCCTTCCTGCTGGCGCTGTCGGCGCTCGTCGTCTTCCTGGTGCTGGCCGCACTGTATGAGAGCTGGACGATTCCGGTCTCCGTGCTGCTCACCGTGCCGCTCGGCATTACCGGCGCGGTGGTCGCGGCGACGACGCGCTCGCTGCCGAACGACGTGTATTTCACGGTAGGACTGATCACAATTATCGGGCTCGCGGCGAAGGACGCGATTCTGATCGTGGAGTTCGCCAAGGATCTCCGCAAGGAAGGCAAGTCGCTGAAGGACGCGACGATGGAGGCGTGCCATTTGCGCTTCCGACCGATCCTGATGACCGGTCTCGCCTTCGTCTGCGGCGTGCTGCCGATGGCGATCGCCACCGGCGCCGGCGGCAAAAGCCAGCAGGCGCTCGGCACCAGCGTGATGGGCGGCATGATCGCGGTGGTGGTCCTGGCGCTGCTGATGGTGCCGGTGTTCTTCGTCGTGGTGCAGCGGCTGCTCGGTGGCGACCGTTCGGACGATCCGGTGACGCAGCCAGAGCACGACGTGCCGATGCACGCGCAGTTGCCGAAGGACGCCGTCTAATCGGCCTCAGCCGACGCCCGCGTTAGAGGGCGTTGGAACCTTTCAGAAAACCTCCGGTTGTGAGTCGACAGGTGACATTCGGCTGTTCAACCCACTTGACGGAGGCTTTTCATGAATGGAGACCAACCAATTAGCTGGCTGATGTTCTTTACGCTCGCTGCGGGCGTTGCGATCGTCGGCTTCGCATTCCTCAACTTCATCAAGTCGCGATCGAACCGCGCGGTCGCGGCTGATACGCTCGAAGGCAACGGCAACGGTCGTGGTGCCGCGCCGGACGGCGCGCTGCCGGAACTGATCGGCATCACGGTGTTTGCGCTGATCGCCATGGGCCTGCTGGCCACCGGCGTCAGCTCGCGTAACGAGACCCAGACGGCGCAGGTAACGGCCCCGGCCGCGACCAATGGCAACAGCGGTAACACCACCGGCATGGCGCAGCCGAAGAACATCCAGAACGAGCCGAAGCAGTATCAGCCGGCCAACCCCGGCACCGACCCCCGCGTCGCCCCGACCGGCTCCGACACCGGCGTCGGCAATTCCCCGGGCAACACCGGCACGCTGACGAAGTAAGCGACGTCATTCATCAGCACACAAATCGGGGGCCTTTCGGCCCCCGATTCTATTTTCTGTCAGTTGAGATCAACGATTGAAGGTTCTTGCTTGAACGAATTTCCTAGCCACCCGTCATGGCCGTGCTTGTCCCGGCCATCCACGGCTTAGCGCCGACCGCGCGACAAAACGTGGATGCCCGGCACAAGGCCGGGCATGACGGGGATGGGTGTCGCCTCTGATAGGAGATAGGCACCGTCGCGTCGACGACAGTGCTGAAACTAAGCCTTGGCCGCTTCGTAAGCCGCGTTCTGCTGTTCCATCAGGGCGATCTTGTCCTGGATCTTGGCGCGCTGTGCGGTCAGGGTCGCAAGCACCGTGGGTGCCGCGCTCGAAGCGGCGATGGCGTCGTCGTATTTCGAGACGTTGCGCTTCTCGCCGTCGATCAGGCCGGGCAGCACGCTGCCGTCGAGGCCGTCGAAGAGCGAGCGCACGCTCATGATGGTCTTGTGCACGACGCTCATGAACGAGCCGCTGTCGTCGGCTTCTTCGCCGGCATTGATCAGCATGGCGCCGAGCTCTTCGGCGTTTGCGTGGTGAAGCGCGATCATGTCGCGAAACAGCGACGTCAGGCCTTTGCCTTCAGCGTCTTCCAGCGCTTCCTCGTAGCCATTGCGAGCGTCGATCGCAGCGGTGTGCAGCGTCTTCAGATGATCGAGAATATTGGTGTCCAAATCGGCCTCCATCGGATGATTGCGGCGGCGCGCGCGAAAGGCGCGGTTCCGTGCGCAGACAACCGGGAGGAGGAGGCGCGGTTCTGTCCGGATTATGCCGGACGTGTCGTCACTTCCGCTGTTCGTCATCCTCCGGCGCGAGGCCGTAGGGTTTCACCAGGGCCCAGACATGCGCCGGTACCATGTTCTTCATCTTGTGCTTGTAGGCGCGGCGCAGATGCAGCACCGTCTCGACGGCTTTCATCTCGACGCGGGCGCGGGCGAATTCCAGGCCGCGCGGGCCGACCTTCGGCATCAGCCAGCCCATGAACGGCCGCAGCCAGTTCGGCATGCCGCGCACCGGCAGGCCGCCGGCGGCAAGCTCGGTATTCTTGAGGAAGCCTTTCACCGGTGCGGCGCGCTTGCCGGCGCTGGTCGGCTCGCTGAGCCGCACTTCATCGCCAAGCAGGCCGAGTAGTTCTTCGCCGCGCTCGTTGCGCACCAGCAGCCATTGTTCACCGCGCCCAGCCATGTAGCCGACGGTGATGTCGGCGAGCGTGTTGGTGTAGTCGACGCAGGTGCGGCAGGTGATCGGGAAAAAGTCCGACGGCAGTTTCGAGATCGGCAGCAGCAAAAACGGGATTTCTTTGATCCGGCCGTCGTCGAAGCGCAGCTCGACACGGTAGTCGGCGCGAAACTCCAGATAGGTGATGGTCTCGGGCTTGTCCGACAGCAGGTCGAGGAAGCCGTGAAACGCTTCGGTCGTGGTGTTGTCGGAGCACGGCGTGCCGATCGCGTACAGCCGCTCGAAGCCGAGCTTTTGCTCCAGCGAGCGCAGCGCATAGATCTGGCACGGGATGCCGATCACTGCGATCCGCTTGAAGCCGGCCGCGCGCGCCGGTTCGAGTAACGCAAGTGACGGCGCGTAGCCCATCCGCATCCCGCGGCACTGCGCCATATCCTTGGCGCGGGTCACCAGCACCGGCCGCGGTTTCCATTTGTCGGCCGGATCGGCCGCCATAGTGATCACCGCCTCGACCGCGCCGGTCTCGAGCAGCCGCTCACCGATCCGCGTGGTGATGCCGGTCCACTGCGCGTTTTCGCGCGGTTGCTTCATGGCGGCCTGCAGCATGCGGCGGTAGGGGCCGAAGAAGGCTTCGTCCGGCTTGGCGGCATCGCGTGTGCGGCCGTGCACTTGCAGTTCCATCGCCGGATAGTTCGGCTTGATGAACTGGCACGCCTGTCCACACTGCTTGGGATCGCTCATCCGCGACACGCCGCAATCGGTGCACAGCTCGCGCGGCGCCGGCTCGTTGAGCGGCGGTGTGTAGAGCTGAGCGGAATCGCTGCGGCTGTCCATGGATGTTCCTTGTCGCCGCGGGAGGCGGCGCTTCGGCGACCGATGCGGTTCTAGAAAGCCGAGATCCGCCTCGCCATTCGCCATAAGTCAGGCGACTACGATCAATAAAGCCAAAGCCGGGCAACCGATAGATCTGCATCAAACGCCCGCCCGATCGCCACCAGCCCGATCCGGCGCAGCCGGCTCGGATCGAACGGCGTCTCGATGCGGTGCGCGACGAAATCGACGAAGGGCAGCCGCAGCACCGTCAGATGATGCGGCGCCGTAAAGCTCTGCCGATAGGATTGCTGCGGCCGCACCATGTCGGTGGTGCGCAGGTGCACGCCATAGGTTTCGCCATTGCCGGAGACTTCGAGCCTGATCCCCGCATAGTCGCTGGCATCGAACCGGCCGCCGTCCTGCTGCAGATCCATCGCGATCTGGATGAAGCCGCCGTTGTTCTCGGTCGATACCGCGCCGTGCATCCGCACCGGCGAGAGCTCGCCGGCCACTGGTGTATGTAGCGTCCCCTGCGAGACGCCGCCCATCACCATGTCGGTTATCAGGCGCCACTGCCGTTTGCCGTCGTCCGGCCACAGCTCCAGCTCGCTCATCGGATCACCATCGGGAACGTCACCGCGATCGCCCAGGCGAACAGGATGGCGTTGGCCAGCGCGCCGGGCAGGGGGTGGTTGGTGGCCTTGTAGGTCCAGTTGCTGATCAGTCCGAAAGCGAGGAACAGCAGCAGGATCGCCGGCACGATGATGATCAGGAAGAACAGCTTGTGGAGATTCAGCGCCACCGCGGCGGCGAGGGACGCCAGAAAGCAGAACTTCGCCAGCGCATAGGCGCCGCGCCGCGCGCCTGCGCCATGCGCCATCCACTCGGCAGTGAGGAAATACGGGATGGTGCCGCAGGCGACCGCGGCGATCAGGTGCACGCGCGGCTCGATCGGCATGAACGAGAACAGATAGGTGTCGAGCGGCCAGCCGAACCCGATGATGTTGTAGGCGATCGCTGCAGCTGCCGCGACGATCAGCGCGGTGATCGACACCCGCGGATGCGACGGGTCGGGCAGCGACTCCAATTGCGCGAGGCTGTGGCCCCCGTGGTGCGTTGCATGCGCGCCCGCCTTGCGCTGACGAAGCCGGATGAGTCCCAGGATCGCGGCCGTCAGCGCGCCGTACAGCAGGAAGTGCAGCGTCAGATAGTCGCCGAGCAGGATGATCAGGAAGTCGGTCGGCGCCTTCCACAGGATCAGTGGCGTCAGTACCGCGGGCAGGATGGCGGCGGCCAGCAGCGGCTTCCAGGCGAGGCTGGCGCCCATCGGCAACGGGGCGGCTAGCGGCAGCAGGGCCGACAGCGGCCAGGCCAGTGCGATCAATCCGCCGAACAGCAGCGCCAGCCAGATCGGCCGGCGATCGATCCAGCCGCTGCTGGTGCGTCCGAACGAGTCGTTCATCCAGGCCAGCGACTCGCGCAGCGAATCCTGGCTGTACAGCACGCCGATGTGCTCGACGCCGGACGAGAACGCCACCCGCCGTGCGGTGCCGTCAGCGAAGCTGCCGTAGGTCCGCCCGGCCACCGCCCCGCTGCCGGCGACCTGATCGACGATGCGAAGGCCCTCGTCCTTCAGCATTTGCGGTTCCCAATCCCCGACGATCACCAGCAGATTGTGCGGCAGCGTCGGAGTCGATTTGCGGGTAAACACCGACACTGCAACGGTGGCGGAGATGTCCGGGTGCGCCACCGCGTAGGTGACGACGATGTCCGAGGCCATCGAATGGCCGAGCACGGCGGCGCGACCGTCGCTTTGCGGCAGCGCGCGCGCGTAGTCGGTGACGCGCGCCAGATCGTCCACCAGCACGCCGGTGATCTTGGTCGGCTCGTCGACATCGCCCTGCATCGTCACCGGATTGCGGCCGTGACCGGTGAAGTCGAACGTGACTGCGATATAGCCGTTGCGCGCCATGGTCTGGGCGAACGGCTGCATCAATTGCTGCGAGCCGGCGAAGCCGTGGGCGATCACCACGACCGGCGCATGCGTCGTCGTCGGTGCGCGGAACACGGTGAGAGGCGTGTCGCCGACGGTCGCGCGGGTGATGATCAGATCACCAACGCCGCGATGCAATTGCCAAAGCGCCACTGCGATGGCCACCAGTGCGGCGAGCGCGACGACGATGCGGGCGGGGCCGAAGCGGCGGCCGCGCGTCATTCCTCCTCACCCGCAATGTGTTTCCGGCGGATGCTGCGCACCGTCCACCAGATCGAGAACGCGGCGATCGGCACGAAGCCGGCGGTGACAAGGCTCGGATCGACCTTGATCTGGCCGGCTTCATACAGGCCCTTCACCAGATAACCGAACAGCCCGACTACGTAGTAGGTGATCGCCGCGGTGGACAATCCTTCGACGGTGGTCTGCAAGCGCAGCTGCAGCCGCGTCCGCGCGTTCATCGATTTCAGCAGCTCCTGGTTCTGCTGCTCGAGCTCGACGTCGACGCGGGTGCGCAGCAGATTGGCGGCACGCGCCAGCTTCAGCGACAGGTCCGACTGCCGCGCCTCGGTGGTAGCACAGGTGCGCATCGCCGGCTTCATCCGGCGGGCGAGGAAGGACGACCAGGTCGGCAGCCCACCGACCTTGCGTTCGCCCAGGGTGGCGAGACGGCCGGTCATGATCTCCTCATAGGCGCGGCTGGCGCTAAACCGGCCGAGGCTTGCGGCAGCGCCGGCCTCGACTTCGGCGGCGAGCTCGGTGAGTTCGCGCAGCAGCCGGTTGTTGATCGCGAGGTCGCCGGCCCGGCGCATCTCGGCGGTGACTTCGGCGAGGCGGCGCTCGGCGTTGCTGATCGACGGGCCGAGCCGCTGCGCTTCCGGCAGGCCGAGCAGCGCCAGCGTGCGATAGGTCTCGATTTCGAGCACGCGCTGCACCAGCGCGCCGGCGCGCTCCGGCGCCATGCCGCGATCGATCACCAGCACGCGAACGAAGCCGGACGGGCCGGGCTGGAAGTCGGTCGCATACAGCGCAGCGCCGTCGGAATTTTCCGCGACCGCGAGGCTGGCGCGATCGAACAAGCGCTCCGGCGCGGTGAGCGGCGGGTTGTCGGCGAGCAGATGCAGATCCACCGCGATCAGCAGCGGGCCGGGCTGCGGCAGCAGCCGCATCGGCGACGCGAGCGACGACGCGTCGGGATGAAACGGCGTCGTCGTCGCGTCGGCGGTGAATTCCCACGTGTAGGTGGTGAACTCGGAGTGTTGCTCCCAGCGCAGCATCGTCGTGCCGAAACTGGCGCGATGATGTTTCTCGCCGATCGATGGTGGCTGCAGCCCGCGCGATTCGCAAAAGCGAGTCATCGCCGCGCGATCGGCGGCGGCCCTGTCGCCCGATGTATCGAAGGCGAAGTGCAGCACGCGCGCCGGCACCGACAATGCGGTGAACGGCCGCGCGTGAACTTCGCCGAGTACGACCGCCCGCAATGGATGCGGCGAAAGTCTACCATCGCCATCACCGATCCGAACTTCTGCCGTCATGGGTATTTTGACCTTGCTCAACATTGCGCCGATTGACTTGAGTAGCATTGTGGCGCGATGGACAGAAGCCGAAAGGTTTTACCTGCTCAGGCAGTGTAAGGCCGTCGCTGGCTCCGGAATTGTTCGAAATCAACGACCGCGGCCCCCCGCCCGGTCTTACGAAAAATCCGTAGTCATCTGTTTGCAATCTGGCTCGGACTGGTATGGTTCGGCCGTCAGTCGCCGCGGGCCCTTCGCGGTCGTCGAATGGAGCGTGTGGTGAAAATTCCAGTCCGCATTGGGACGCGCAAGAGCGTGATGGCGCTTGCCCAGACCGAGGACATTGCCAGCCAGTTGCGTGCAGCCGCGAGTGAACTCGATCCCCAGATCGTCAAGTTCGAAACCGTCGGCGACAGTGATCAGGTCAGCAAGCTTTTGCCGCACGGCGGCAAGGGCGGCGCGTTCGTGGCGGAAATCCGCGCCGCGATGTTGCGCGGCGACCTGCATTGCGCAATGCACTCGCTCAAGGACATGCCGGCCAATGAAGAGACGCCCGGCCTGATCGTCGCCGCCACATTGGCGCGCGATCCGGCCAACGACTCGCTGGTGCTGCGCAACGGCCTGACGCTCGACGAACTGAAGAAGAGCCGCGGCAAGGGCTACACCATCGGCACCAATGCGGTGCGCCGCGCCGCCTATGCCAAGCGCTTGTTCCCCGAGGTCAACGTCATTCACTTCCGCGGCGCGGCCGACACGCGGCTGCGCAAGCTCGACAATGGCGAGAAGCAGCGGCTGCCGGACGGCGGCGAGGTCGGTCCCGCCGACGCGTTGATCATGGCGCGCTCCGGCCTGGAGCGCGTCGGCTTCGCTGACCGCATCGTCCACGATTTCACGCCGGACGAGATGTTGCCCTCGGCCGGGCAGGGCATCGTCGCGGTCGAGTGTCCGATCAACGACTGGCAGACCCGCAAATATCTGGCGATGATCGACGATCCCAAGGCGCGGCTGTGCTGCGATGCGGAACGCGAGGTGCTGTGGGTGCTGGACGGCCATTGCAACTCGCCGATGGCCGCTTACTCCACCATCAACGGCTCGGAGATGACGCTGAGCGCCTCGGTGCTCGATCAGGAAGGCGGCATGTTCATCGAAGCCACCCGCACCGGGCGAGCCGATCGCCCGCGCGAACTCGGCCGCAGCGTCGGCCTCGATCTGCTCGGCAAGGGCGCCGCCGCGATCATCGAAAAAACGCGGCCGGAGTAACCCATCCCATGGCGATCGTATTCCCGTTCTCCGCCATCGTCGGCCAGGAAGAGATGAAGCTCGCCTTGCTGATCGCGGCGGTCGATCAGAAGGTCGGCGGTGTGCTGGCGTTCGGCGACCGCGGCGCCGGCAAGTCCACTGCGGTCCGCGCTCTGGCCGCGCTGCTGCCGAAGATGAAGACGGTCGTCGGCTGCCGCTACAATTGCGATCCCGACCAGCCCGAGCGCTATTGCGAAGAGTGCAAGGAGAAGCTCAAGCACGGCAAGGTCAAGACCGCGCAGGTCCCGGTGCCGGTGGTCGACCTGCCGCTCGGCGCGACCGAAGACCGCGTCGTCGGCGCGCTCGATCTGGAGCGCGCGCTGGCGAAGGGCGAGAAAGCGTTCGAGCCGGGCCTGCTGGCCCGCGCGCATCGCGGTTTCCTCTATATCGACGAAGCCAATCTGCTCGAAGATCACCTCGTCGACCTGCTGCTCGACGTCGCGGCCAGCGGCGAGAACGTGGTCGAGCGCGAAGGCCTCAGCATTCGCCATCCGGCGCGCTTCGTGCTGGTCGGCACGGGCAACCCGGAAGAGGGCGAATTGCGTCCGCAGCTGCTCGACCGTTTCGGCATGTCGGTCGAAGTGAAGACGCCGGACTCATTGCCGGAGCGTATCGAAGTGGTGCGCCGCCGTGATGCGTTCGAAACCGATCCGGTCGCCTTCAACGACTCCTGGGCCAAGGAAGAAGCCAAGATCCGCCGCAAGATCTCGCAGGCCAAGGAGCGTCTGCCCGAAGTCACCGTGCCCGATGCGGCGCTGGAGCGCGCTGCGAAGCTATGCATGGCACTCGGCACCGATGGCCTGCGCGGAGAACTCACGCTGATGCGCGCCGCCCGCTCGCTCGCGGCGCTAGAGCACGACAAGACCGTCACCGACGATCACCTCAAGCGCATCGCGCCGTCGGCGCTGCGACATCGGCTGCGTCGCAATCCGCTGGACGACGCCGGATCGAGCGTGCGTGTCGATCGGGCGCTCGCTGAAATCTTCGGATGAGCATCTCGCCCGCATGGTCCGATGCAGTGACCGCGGCGCAGTTGTTCGCGGTGGACCCGGTCGGCACCGGCGGCGTGCTGCTGCGCTCGCGCGCCGGCCCGGTGCGTGACCGCTGGATGGCGCTGCTGCGCGCCGCGCTGCCGCCTGATCAGCCCTACAAGCATCTGCCGCTGCACATCGCCGACGGCCGCCTGCTCGGCGGGCTCGACCTGTCGGCGACGCTGCTGGCCGGCCGCCCCGTCGCCGAGCGCGGGTTGTTGTCGGAAGCCGACGGCGGCGTGCTGGTCGTGGCGATGGCGGAGCGGCTGCAGTCGTCCACCAACGTGTATCTCACCGCCGCGATGGACGCGCACGAGACCGCGGTGGAGCGCGACGGCCTGTCGCTGCGCATGCCGGCGCGGTTCGGCGTGGTGGCGCTCGACGAGGGCATCGACGACGAGTTTGCGCCCGCCGGCTTGCGCGACCGGCTCGGCTTTCATCTGGATTTGGATCAGTTCGGCTGGCGCGACACCGAAGACTTTCCGGTCGAGCTCGACGCCATCATGGCGGCGCGCGGACGGCTGAGCGGCATCAAGGTCGAGAGCGAGCAGATCGAGGCGATCTGCACCGCGGCCGCCGCGCTCGGCATCGTCTCGCTGCGCGCGCCGCTGCTGGCGATCCGCGCCGCCAAGGCGAGCGCCGCGTTGTTCGATCGCCGGACGATCGAGCAGGACGACATCACGCTCGCCGCACGCCTGGTGCTGGCGCCGCGCGCGACCATCTTCCCGCAGCAGGAGCCGCCGGATCAATCCGATGAGCCGCCGCCGCCCGAGCCGCCGCCGCCGGACGATAACAGCGAGAATAACGATCAACAGGAGCCGCCGACGCCGGATCTCGACAAGGCGCTCGACGAAGTCATCCTCGCCGCCGTGAAGGCGGCGATGCCGCCCGGCGTGCTGGAGGCGCTGCGCGCCTCCGCGGGCCGCTCGCGGTCGCGCTCCGCCGGCAAAGCGGGCGAACTGCAGAAGTCGAAGAAGCGCGGTCGCCCGGCCGGCTCGCTGCGCGGCGAACTACGCGACGGCAGCAAGCTCAACGTCATCGAGACGCTGCGCGCCGCGGCGCCGTGGCAGCCGCTGCGCCGGCGCCAGGCAGAGGGCCGGCCCGGCAGCGCGCCGCGCGTGCTGGTCGAGAAGGACGACTTCCGCATCGCGCGCTTCAAGCAGCGCACCGAGACCATCACGATCTTCGTGGTCGACGCCTCCGGCTCCGCGGCACTGCATCGCCTCGCCGAAGCCAAGGGCGCGGTCGAGCTGTTACTTGCGGATTGCTACGTGCGGCGCGATCAGGTCGCGATGGTGTCGTTCCGCGGCACCATTGCGGAAATCCTGCTGCCGCCGACGCGGTCGCTGGCGCGCGCCAAGCGCAGCCTAGCGGGCCTGCCGGGCGGCGGCGGCACGCCGCTCGCGGCCGGGCTCGACACCGCGTTCATGATGGCCGACTCGATCAAGCGCAAAGGCCAGACCCCGACCGTCATCGTGCTCACCGACGGCCGCGCCAACATCGCGCGCGACGGCGCGCCGGGCCGGCCGCAGGCGGAAGAAGACGCCAAGACCTCGGCGCGGCAATTCCGCGTCGCCGGCATCAACGCGGTGGTGATCGACATGTCGCCGCGGCCGGGCCCCCAAGCCGAAGCCTTCGCCAAGGAAATGGACGCGCGCTATCTGCCGCTGCCGCATGCCGATGCGACGGTGCTGGCCCAGGCCGTCACTGCCGCCGCGCGGGCGGGCTGATCGACACGCGACGTCTGTTGATTTGACCAGATGTCAACATTGGTCGGCCGTGTCGTCCCTCCGACGGCGAAGTGACGACGAGCGCTCAGGCTGCAGCGGGGGGCCATTTACACGTCGAGTTCGATGGTCTCGCTGCTGGGGCTCGCCGGCTTGCCGTCGATCCATTGCGACGGGTCGGTGGAGGCCAGGCGTTCGACGCGAGACTCGATGGTGTTGGTACGCCCGGCCGGGCGCGCGATGCGCCATTCCAACTCGCTGCGGTTCTGCAATTCGGAGAACTTCACCGCGAAGCCGTCGGGCCTGTGGCGAACCACGCGACCGACGCAACCGCCGACCGCGAGTGGTGTGCCTATGTCCGGTTGCACGTCCGCCGACACCGCAACGCCCGAGATCGACATGTCGATGACGAAGCAGGTGTGCACGCTGCCGTCGGCGAGGATCAGGCTCGAATGCGGGCAGGCTGGCACGATGCGGGCCTGTTGCCGCGAGTCGATGATGGCCGGATCGTTCTGACGCTTCTCCAGCCAGGTGAGCTGGTTCGAGAGCCGCTCACGCATCGCGCGCGTGACGGCGAGCTCGAGCAGGAAGCCGCCCGGCACGGTGTCGCTGATATGGCCGTCGAGCTTGCCGAAGTCGCTGAAATAGGACGAGATCGAATCGCCGACGCGGCCCACCACGGGAACGTCGATGATCATGCGAAACGGCGAAACGCGGCTGGTGCGGCAGGCGAAGTTTCGCGGCTTGCCATTCTGATCGTACCAGTTCGCCAAGGAGTAGTTCCCGCCCAGGGCGATGTTGACGGCTCGCTGCTTCAGAAACGCCCGGACCGACACTTAAGTCTCCTCGTTGGATCGGAGCCATAACTAAGCGTGCCGCCATTCGGTGCCTAGTAGAATTGCGATTGAGTGGCGCCGTGGTTATCGAGTGCTTAGGGATCCGGGCCGGTGTCGAAACGCTTTGTTATCAACTGGAACTGACGCAACCGTGGTCGGCTCGACCATGAGCAATTTGCCTCAGCGCGCGCGCTTACCCACGGCACGCGCCCAATTCGATTCAATTCGGAAAACAAAAAGCCGGCGCTTGCGCGCCGGCCCTTCGCCAATTGGTGACGATGACGGATCAGCCTTTGAAGGCGCGGACCCGCTTCACCATCTGTTCGACATGCGCGATCGACGCATCCGGCGTGATGCCGTGGCCGAGATTGAAGATGTGACGTCCGCCGGAGAAATTCTTCAGCACGTCGTCGACGCCTTCGTCGAGCGCAGCACCGCCGGCGATCAGCAGCAGCGGGTCGAGATTGCCCTGGACTGCAACCTTGGTCTGCACCTGCTCGCGAACCAGCTTCGGTTCGGCGGTCCAGTCGATGCTCACCGCGTCGACGCCGGTGCGTTCGATGAAGGCCGGCAGCAACGCGCCCGCGCCGCGCGGGAAGCCGATGATCTTGGCGCCCGGAGCCTGCTTGCGCACACCCGCGACGATGCGACGCGTCGGCTCGATCACCCAGCGCTCGAATTCGCGCGGCGGCAGAATGCCGCCCCAGGTGTCGAACAGCTGCAGCACGTCGGCGCCGGCTTCGAGCTGCTTCAAGAGATAAGCGATCGAGCTCTCGACCAGCACGTCGATGATCTTGGCGAAGGCGCCGGGATGCTGATAGGCCATCAGCCGCGCCGGGCCCTGATCCGACGTGCCCTGGCCGGCGACCATATAGGTCGCGACCGTGAACGGCGCGCCGCAGAAGCCGATCAGCGTGGTTTCCTTCGGCAGTTCGCTGCGGACGATGCGCAGCGCCTCGAACACCGGCTCGAGCTTGCCGAGATCGATAGCCTTGTTGAGCGTACCGACCTTGTCGGGCGTATCCAGAGGATCGAGCCGCGGGCCTTCACCCACTTCGAAGCGCACCGCGCGGCCGAGCGCATGCGGCACCACGAGGATGTCCGAGAAAATGATCGCGGCGTCGAAGCCGAAGCGCCGGATCGGCTGCAGCGTCACCTCGGCAGCCAGCTTGGCGTTGTAACACAGATCGAGGAAGCTGCCGGCCTCGGCGCGGGTCGCGCGGTATTCCGGCAGATAGCGACCGGCTTGCCGCATCATCCACATCGGGGGAGAGGCCTGCCGGTTGCCGGAAAGCACTTCCATGAACGGTTTCGTCACCAGATTCTGTGTCAAGAGAGCTACCCACTGTTTTACGACAAGCGACCTTGACGGTCTGATACACTGCGAACACCGTCTTGACCACGCCGACCTGCGGCGGAGGCGCCGCGAACAGGAAATTCGAGATGACCGACACTGCGACCACCCCAGCATCTCCCGCAACGCGCAACGAAGGCCCGGCACTGCCTCCGCCGGTGCCTGGCGAGAAGCACGACATCGACAGCTTCGGCGGACGGCTGACCTATTGGTCGGCCGCGCCGGCTGAGCCGTCGTCGGAGCCGCCGCTGCTGCTGATTCACAGCATCAATGCCGCCGGATCCGCCTATGAAGTGCGGCCGATCTTTACGCACTACGCAGCCAAGCGCCCGGTCTACGCGGTGGAATTGCCCGGGTTTGGACATTCGTCGCGTGCCAAGCGTCAATACACCATTCGGATGATGACGGATGCGATACATTCCGTAGTCGCCGAGATAGAGAAGGCGCATCCCGGTCAAAAGATCGATGCGCTGGCGCTATCGCTCGGCAGTGAGTTTCTCGCCCGTGCCGCGAGCGAGACGCCGGCCGCGTTCCGCAGCCTCGCGCTGGTGGCGCCGACCGGCTTCGACAAGAAGAACCAGCGCTGGACGCGCGGTTCGCGCGCGATTCCGTGGCTGCATGCGTTCTTCGAGAACCCGCTGTGGAGCGAGGGCATCTTCAAGGCGCTCACCGCCAAGCCGGTGATCGGCTGGTTTCTGAAAAAGGCGTTCGGCTCGCCGAACATCGACCAGGGCATGCTCGACTACGACTATCTGACGACGCATCAGCCCGGCGCGCAGCATGCGCCTTATTACTTCGTCTCAGGCTTCCTGTTCAGCCAGGACATCCTGCGGATCTATCAGGACCTGCCGATGCCGGTGTGGTTCAGCCACGGCGTGCGCGGCGATTTCGTCGACTACAGCTTCAAGAACACGGTCGAGGGCCGGCCGAACTGGACCGTCACCGTGTTCCAGACCGGCGCGATGCCGCACTTCGAAGTCCCCGGCGAATTCATGCGCGCCGACGACGAATTCCTCGCGCGCGTCACCGGACCAAGCGTGGTGACGCTGTAGCGGCGGCGGCGATGGCACGGCTTCGCAACACACGAGGCCTCATCCTGATGAGCGGCCC
>NZ_JBMDXE010000078.1:0-23077 GCF_048594845.1 Rhodopseudomonas sp.
CCGCGACGGCAAGGCGCAGGAGGTCTACATCGTCGCCTCCGGCGAGATGATGGCGATCTATGCGGCCAACAACATCTGCAAGGGCCTCGTCAAATACGCCAAGCAGAGCGGCGTGCGGCTCGGCGGCATCATCTGCAACAGCCGCAAGGTCGACGGCGAGCGCGAGTTCCTCGAGGAGTTCACCGCCGCCATCGGCACCAAGATGATCCACTTCGTGCCGCGCGACAACATCGTGCAGAAGGCGGAATTCAACAAGAAGACCGTCACCGAATTCGATCCGGCCGCCGAACAGGCCCATGAATACAAGCAGCTCGGCGCCGCCATCATCGACAACAAGGACTTCGTGATTCCGAAGCCGCTGACGATGGATGAACTCGAAAAGATGGTCGTGAAATACGGTCTGATGGACTGACCTGCGCACCCGCGCCTGACGGCGTACTTCCCGCACGAGGACACCAAGATGCCATATCACGAGTTCGACTGTTCGAAATGTCTCCCCGAACGCCAGAAGCACGCCGTCACCAAGGGCGCCGGCGATAACCTCGCGACCGCGCTGCCGCTCGGCTATCTCAACACCATCCCGGGATCGATCTCCGAGCGCGGCTGCGCCTATTGCGGCGCCAAGCACGTGATCGGTACGCCGATGAAGGACGTGATTCACATGAGTCACGGCCCCGTCGGCTGCACCTACGACACCTGGCAGACCAAGCGCTACATCTCCGACAATAACAACTTCCAGCTCAAATACACCTTCGCCACCGACGTCCGCGAAAAGCACATCGTGTTCGGCGCCGAGGGCCTGCTCAAGCAGAACATCATCGAGGCGTTCAAGGCCTGCCCCGACATCAAGCGGATGACGATCTACCAGACCTGCGCCACCGCGCTGATCGGCGACGACATCAACGCGGTCGCCGCCGATGTGATGGAAGAGATGCCGGACGTCGATATCTTCACCTGCAACTCGCCCGGCTTCGGCGGCCCCAGCCAATCCGGCGGCCATCACAAGATCAATATCGCCTGGATCAACGACAAGGTCGGCACCGTCGAGCCGGAGATCACCTCGGATTACGTCATCAACTATGTCGGCGAATACAACATCCAGGGCGACCAGGAGGTGATGCTCGACTACTTCACCCGCATGGGCATCCAGGTGCTGTCGACCTTCACCGGAAACGGCACCTATGACGGCCTACGGGCAATGCACCGCGCGCATCTCAACGTGCTCGAATGCGCCCGTTCGGCCGAATATATCTGCAACGAACTGCGCGTCCGCTACGGCATTCCGCGGCTCGACATCGACGGCTTCGGCTTCGAGGCGCTGTCGCAGTCGCTGCGCAAGATCGGCATGTTCTTCGGCATCGAAGACCGCGCCGAAGCGATCATCGCCGAAGAGACCGCGCGCTGGAAGCCGGAGCTCGACTGGTACAAGGAGCGGCTGCGCGGCAAGAAGGTCTGCCTGTGGCCGGGCGGCTCCAAGCTGTGGCACTGGGCCCACGCCATCGAAGAGGAGATGGGCGTCAAGGTCGTCTCGGTCTACACCAAGTTCGGCCACCAGGGCGACATGGAAAAGGGCATCGCGCGCTGCGGCGAGGATGCGCTGGCGATCGACGATCCCAACGAGCTCGAGGGGCTCGAGGCGCTGGAGAAACTGCAGCCGGACATCATCTTCACCGGCAAGCGCCCCGGCGAAGTCGCCAAGAAGGTGCGCGTCCCGTACCTCAACGCCCACGCCTATCACAACGGCCCCTACAAGGGCTTCGAAGGCTGGGTGCGGTTCGCCCGCGACATCTACAACGGCATCTACTCGCCGATGCACCAGCTCTCGGGCCTCGACATCTCCAAGGACGAGATCCCGACCGATCGCGGCTTCGTCACGCAGCGCATGCTGTCCGACGCGAAGCTGCCGGCGGACATCGCCAAGTCGGAGACGCTGCGCCGCTACACCGGCAAGGACGACATCATCTCCGACCTGCGCAAGAAGAACGCGCCCTACTTCACCCCGATCGCCAAAGCCGTAGCGGCCGAGTGAGACGAGAGCCCCATGACCAAGATCACCTACAAAGTCGCCTCGGAACATCCGTTCCCGGCCGACGCCGCCGCCGCGGCTGCCGCGCTCGCCACCTATGAGGCGCTGGACGACGTCACCAAAGCCCGGGTCGACCAGATGGTCGACTGGATCATGAAGAACTGCCTGTGGCAGTTCCACTCGCGGGCCTGGGACCGCAAGCGGCAGAACGAGGGCATCCTCACGATCGCCGCCAAGCTGCTCGCCGGCGAGCCGTTCACGCCCCAGACGCCGGAAGAGCGCTGCTACTGGGTCGATTCGGTGACGTTGCAGCGCGCCTATCAGGCGACCTGCCCGTGGCTCGCCACGATGTCCAAGGACGACATCAAGGCCCTGATGAAAGAGCTGCACGCCCGCATCGACTATCTCACCGTCACCGGCTCGCTCAACGAAGAGCTCACCGACAAGAACTACTGATTGGATCCCGCCATGAACTGTCAATTCAAGCCGAAGGATCGGATCGGCACCATCAATCCGATCTTCACCTGCCAGCCGGCCGGCGCACAATACGCCTCGATCGGCATCAAGGACTGCATCGGCATCGTCCACGGCGGCCAGGGCTGCGTGATGTTCGTCCGCCTGCTGATCTCGCAGCACCTCAAGGAGAGCTTCGAAATCGCCTCCTCGTCGGTGCACGAGGACGGCGCGGTGTTCGGCGCGCTCGACCGCGTCGAGGAAGCGGTCGACGTGCTGCTGATGCGCTATCCGCACGTCAAGGTGGTGCCGATCATCACCACCTGCTCGACCGAGGTGATCGGCGACGACGTCGACGGCGTCGTCACCAAGCTGCAGGAAGAGCTGCTCGACGTGAAGTATCCGGACCGCGAGGTCCACCTGATCCCGATCCACTGCCCGAGCTTCGTCGGCAGCATGGTGACGGGCTACGACGTCGCGGTGCGCGACTTCGTCAAGCACTTCTCCAAGAAGGACAAGCCGAGCCTGAAGATCAATCTGATCACCGGCTGGGTCAATCCGGGCGACGTCAAGGAGCTCAAGCATCTGCTCGCCGAGATGCAGGTCGAGGCCAACGTGCTGTTCGAGATCGAGAGCTTCGACAGTCCGCTGATGCCGGACAAGAGCGCGGTGTCGCACGGCTCGACCACGATCGCGGAGCTGACCGCTACGGCTGACGCGCAAGGCACCATCGCGCTCAACCGCTACGAAGGCGGCCTCGCCGCCACCTGGCTGCAGACTCGCTGGGATGTGCCGGCGGTGATCGGCCCGACCCCGATCGGGATCCGCAACACCGACACCTTCCTGCGCAACGTCAAGGACATGACCGGCAAGCCGATCCCGGAATCGCTGGTCAAGGAACGCGGCATCGCGCTCGACGCCATCACCGACCTCGCCCACATGTTCCTGGCCGACAAAAAGGTGGCGATCTACGGCAATCCGGATCTGGTGCTCGGCCTCGCCGAATACTGCCTCGATCTGGAAATGAAGCCGGTGCTGCTGCTGCTCGGCGACGAGAACGCCGGCTACGCCACCGACCCGCGGATCGCGGCGCTGAAGGACAACGTCGACTATCCGATGGAGATCATCACCAATGCCGACCTGTTCGAACTCGAGGACCGCATCAAGAACGGGCTCGAACTCGACCTGATCCTCGGCCACTCCAAGGGCCGGTTCGTCGCCATCGACTACAACATTCCGATGCTGCGGGTCGGCTTTCCGACCTACGACCGCGCCGGCCTGTATCGCTACCCCGTCGTCGGCTACGCCGGCGCGACCTGGCTCGCCGAACAGATGGCCAACACGTTGTTCAACGACATGGAGGTCAAGAAGAACCGCGAATGGATCCTGAACGTGTGGTGACCACGCTCAAGATCTGGTCCGGCGGCGGTTTGCCATGTCCGCCGCCGGACTCCTCCTCCTAACCGACCGCCGCGGGACCAGTGATGAAAATCGCAGCTTACGTCGATGCCGAGGGCGAGATCGTCAAACTCTCCGACAAGGGCGTGATCCTGATGTTCGAGCAGCAGGGCGAGGTCTGGAAGGTCCGCAAAACGATCCGCTTCGCGGTGCGGCCTGACGATGGACTCGCCGAGATCCACGCCTCGCTCGCCGCCGTCGTATCCGAGTTGGAAGATTGCCGGCTGTTTCTCTCCCGAAGCGTGCGCGGCGTCGTCAACTCGCTGCTGCAGGAGATGGGCGTTCAGACCTGGCAGTCGCACGGCCCGCTGTTCACCCAGCTCGAAACCATCGCCCGCAAGGAGCACGAGCGCGCGCAGCAGAGTGCGAAGGCCGCCCGAGCCGAGCGGCGCTCGCGCCGACGGCGCCATCATCAGGACGGCGCAGGCAGCGAGCTCGACGACATCAAGCCGGTGCTGGTGGGCGATGACGACAGCGGTCACTTCCGGCTCGATCTGGTGCGACTGTTACAGGACGATCCGGGGCTGAATTCCTGGGACATCCTGATCCCTTTCCTCGCTGGCACGCCGTTCCGGCAGCTCGATCTCGTTTGCGACCACATTCCGCGCTGGTTCTCGCGCGCGATGCGCGCGCTCAACATGGACGCCGAGATTATGGAGCTGCCAGGCCTCGGCGTCGCCGCCACCATCACACCGAAACCACAGGCTGAGGCAACATGACCCCGACCATCACCACGCCGCTCCCGACCGTGCCGCGCCCGAAGCCGGCGCGCCGTCCGACCACGCTGCTGTTTGCCTATGGGGCGACGCTGAACCCCGACCACATCATGGTGCGGCTGTGCCGACCGAAACCCGTTGCGGTGGCCCGCCTCACCGATTACGCGCTCGCCTTCTACGGTTACTCCGCGGTCTGGGACGGCGGAGTGGAAACTCTGGTCGATCAGCCCGGCACGGAGGTGTGGGGCGTGCTGTACGAGCTGTCGGCCACCGAGCTCGACCGCTTCGACGCCTGGCAGGGCGTCAAGCTCGACGGCGGCGGATCGTACTTCCACTACCCGGTCGAAGTGATCGACGAGAACGGCCGGGCGCTCGACGCGCTGTTTCATCGCAAGACCGAAATGGGGCCGCCGCGATCGCCGAGCCGCGACTACCTCGACTTCATCATCGCCGGTGCGCGCGCCCGCGGCCTGCCCGCGACTCACATCGACGCGCTCGCGACAATCGCGTCGGTGCCGCCGAGCTACCCCGTGCCGATGGCCCAGACCGACCTCACAACGCTCGCTTCCAAACTGGGCTGCGCTTGCTGATCCCTTTCCGCGGGCCGTACGGCGCCGCCGACCTCTTCCAGGAGATTCCAATGACCGAACAAGCCAGCACGATCCTCGGCCGCCCGATGCGGCGACGCAGCCGCGAGATCACCAATCGCGCCGAGATCGATGCGATCCTCGCCGGCGACAAGGTGATGCATCTGGCGCTGGCACGCGACAACGTGCCGTTTCTCGTCCCGGTGTTCTACGGCTTCGACGGCGCGGCGCTGTATTTTCACTCCGCCAGCGCCGGCACCAAGATCGATATCCTCAAAGCCAATAACCGCGTGTGCTTCGAGGTGACCACCGAGCATGGCGTCGTCAGCGCCGATGCGGCCTGCGATTTCGAAGCCCGGCACCGCACCGTGATCGGCTTCGGCCACGCCAGCTTCGTCGACGATCACGCCGAGAAGGTGAAGGCGCTCGACCTGATCGTCAGCCGCTTCACCGAGCGCAAATTCGACTATCCGCCCGAGAAGCTCGGCATCACCAAAGTGATCCGCATCGATATCGACAGCATTAGGGGCAAGGCTTACGGCTTCGGCGACCCGCGGCCGGAGGAGCCCGGCGAGACGGGCTAGCGGGCGACCGGTCAGTCCCGTCGCTCCAAAATCCTCCGCGGCTACGCCGGCTCTAGAACCAGCCGTGGTGGGCGCGCACCTTGTAGCGCCCGCCGATCACCAGGTACTCGCCCTCATAGCCGAGCACGTGGCCGCTCAGCAGCCCCGGGAAGAACAGCAGCTTCACCGTCGGCACTTCGGTTTCGAGCACCCAGTCGCCGACTTCGTCGGCGCGCTCCTTGGAGTCGCTGAACGACACCAGATTGTTGAGCCTCACCGTACACAGCCGTTGCCGCGCATCGCCGTCGACGAGCTGCTGCTCGATCGCATTGGTGCCGCGCCACAGCCGGACGAAGCGCGGCCCCGGCGCCTTGAAGTGCCGGATGCTCCATTGGCAATATTCGTACAGCAGGTCGAACTGCTGATAGATGCAGTTGGTGTGAAAGCGGCTGTCGGTCTTGTCCTGCAAATAAGTCGACCAGCCCGGCGATGGAAACCGGCCGAGCCGCTGCCGATGAAAGATCGGCACCAAGCCGAATCGGCTCTCCACCCAGCCCTTGAGCACCGCCGCCTTCGGACAATTGGCGTCGACGCCCCACCCCCGCAGCAATTCGAGATAGCTGGTGGCGCGCCGGGGCGGCTCGCCGCTCCGGGCCAGATCGAGTCCGAACTCGATCTGCATGTAATGCTCGAACACGTCGGCCGCCGCGGCCTGCGTATCGCAGCCCGCGAGTAACCGAAACAACCCGGGATGCGTCTCACGCGTGCCGTGGATCGAGATCCGCCGCAGGCAGCGATTGAACGCGATCGAACCGATCAACCCGACCGGCACGCCGACCATGTTGGTGCAATACCAGCGATCGGGATCCTCACCGGCAGCATCGTTCAGCAGCGAGCCTGACATACGGCGCCCAGCAATCGGAATCCGACGCCATCATTTGACGCCGCCGCCCGCCATCCGGCAAGCACCCGCAACATCGACCAAGGACGCATCCGCCCAGCCGCACTGGTGCGCTTCAGGTGTTTGCAGAATTGATCGACAGGACCGAAATGGCGCACCATTCAGAATAAGACTGCGAACTGGTATGTGATTGAAATCACGATATAATTCGATCTAATCGACGGCGCCGCAGGTTAGTCGGCGGGCGCGGCTATCGTCCCTTACAGTTTCCGCCGTATCTTGCGGTCAATCCAGGTCTGATGCGGGATCGATATGTCCGACTTAACGGTGCACCAAGGGCCGCGGCGCGTGAGTCGTGAGGAGCTTTTCAAACTGGTCTGGCAGAAACCGCTGATCCGTCTGGCGGAAGAGTTCGGGATCAGCGGCAACGGCCTTGCCAAGATCTGCGACAGGATGGACGTGCCCTATCCGCCACGCGGCTATTGGGCAAAAAAGGAGGCGGGCAAGCCGGTGGTTGCTTTCAGGCTGCCGCCGCGCAAGGACGGTATTCTGCAGACCACGGATATCTACCCCACGCCTCCCAAACCTGTGCGGCCGCCAGAAGCCGAGAGGTCCGCGGCGGTGGCCACCGCGAAGGTGGAAGCTCTTGCCATTCCGAAAGACCTTGAAACACTTCACCCACGCGTGAAAGCATGGATCGCAGAGCATCGGAAGGAGCAGAAGGAACGTGAGCAGGAGAGCAGGCGGCGAAGGCACGAAACCTGGTGGACATCGAGGTTGCTCTCCGATCTGACCGCCCGCGACTTGTACCGCTTTTGTGTCACAAGCGCGATCTTCACGGGCGTCGAAAAGGCCGGAGGCAGAATCGAGAAATCGCCCGTGACTGGCAGGGTGACCTTCCTGATTGCGACCCATGCTGTCGAATGCTCGATTGTCGAGAAGCTGGTTAAGTCGCTCAAGCAGCGGGACGAAACGCGGAAGTGGACAGCCTATCCCGATCACCATCAGTCTGGACTAGACTCCTCGGGTTTCCTACGCGTGTCGATCACGACCTACCTTAATGGCCATCAGCGACAGTGGATTGAGAGCCAGAAGATCAAGATGGACGGTCTCCTGCCTGAGATCGTCGGCGCAATCATGGCAGCAGGGCCCATCCTGGAAGAGCAAAAGCGCGAACGGGAGGAGCGCGAAAAGAGATACCGCGAGGAAGAGGCCCGGCGCTACGAGGCCCGCCGCCTCAGGGAAATCGATGACAAACGCTGGAACAAATTCCGGGGGTTTGCGGCCGACTGGGAAAATCACGACAAGCTGCTTCTTTTCTTGGCTGAAGTAGAAAGGCGAGCCCTTGAGGAGGGCAATGCTTGTGTCGGTGACATCGCTTTGAGCGATTGGATCGCATGGGCCCGCGAGCGGGCCGAGTCGCTGGACCCACTCCGTCAGGGCGCGGCGGAAATGTTCTCCGCGATATCAAGAGTGTCGCAATGGTCGTAAGTGGCCGGTCTGCTGGCCGGCGGCCTCTATGGCTGCGGTATTTGGCGCGCTTCGTTCGGTGCCACCCGTTGACTTCGCGGGGAAAGGCGGCTGTGTAAACGCGTGAAGGCGGCTCCCTGCTTTGGTGGTGAGCTCAGACCTTTCTTCGCGCCAAGCATCGTCCGCTCAGCCTGCACATGACTGGCTCCAAGGACGGGCCCCCGAAGGCCTTCCCGCCATAATATGGTCCAGCCAACTCGTTACTTCTTCCAGAGTTGGCATGCGGCTAGTGCTTCACGTCCAACACTTCGGACAGCGCGTGCACCAAACGTGCGCGTGCCTCCTCCGTCAGTTTGTCGAGGTTGCGCTGCTTCCAGCGCACCGCGGGTAAATCCGCCGCTCCGGCCACGCCGAGCAACGCCCAGTCTGGCGTTCCCTTCTTGAACCCGACGAGAAAACGCCGGTGCGCGTCCGGCATGTTTCCGATGATCTCGGACACAAGGATCGCGCGTGCGGCGGTGAGCTCTGCCAGGGGCACATCGACCGTCGTCATGCCAGCGAACTCGCCCGCGAAGGCGGCGCTGATATCCTTCTGCGGCGAGCGCAGCACCTCAGCCATCGGGCGATGATGACTGATCAGATAGACAATAAAGGCTTGCCGGAGCTCGTCCGTTATCCCCTCGTTCGCCAGCAGGTCTCGCACGTCGAAAAGGTCGCGCGGATGCTGGCGGTCGAGCGCTGCCATGATCTTCCCGCCATAGAGGTCGGCGAAAGAAACGATTTGCGTCTCGACATAGCCAAACGCGTTCTCGACGGACGCTGCAACAGCGCGGACCTCAGGCGCGAACACGCAGCCGCGGAGCACGGGCGTGACCTCGATCTTGATCTGTGCGCCGAGCCGCTGGATCGTTAGCTTCGTGACGATGCCTTCGGCAGTGTTCACGACCTCGTTGACCCGTACCTTACCAAGGCCCGCCCGGATCGCTGCCCCCAAGCGCGTCATCGCGGCGTTGATGGCGGCTAGCGACTCTGCGCGCTCGGCGACCTTCAGATACGCAAGATCGATATCGACCGACAAGCGAGGCATGTCGCGCAAGAACAGGTTGATCGCCGTCCCGCCCTTGAGCGCGAAGTCCTCTTCCGCAGCGACGAATGGCAGCGCCTCGATCAGCAGCGCAACCTGCGCGCGATAACGGTTAACCGGGGACACTGAGGTCTTCCGGCACCGTGATCAGGTATTTGGTGTCGAGCCGTCCGCGTTTGACAAGGAGGCGTTTCCCGCTGCCAAGCGGCACGCGCTCCCGATTAATCTGGTTGAGCCAGCGATGGCCGTGGCGCTCGGCGAACCAGAAGAAGAGCCGCCTTACCTTGATGCTGCGGCAGTCTTCCAGCAGCTTCTGCATGCGCTTCGGGCTGAGCGTGCGCAGCCCCTCAGCGATCATATCGACGTTATGAAACGTCTCCCGTCTCGGCAGCTCGTCTAGCATTTCAAGGAAGGCCCGCTCCGTGGTCGAGATGGTCAGCGGCCACTCCGCGTCAGTCTGGAACGCGCGTACTGCGCCGCCGGCGAAGCCTTCCGCGTGCTGCCCGCTGTTCGCATCGATATCCCACGCAAAGCTGCTCAGCCCCTTCGTGACCGGCTCGGACCTGAACAGCGTCTGCGACATGTGAAAGACAAAGCTTACATTGAGCGGCAACTTGGCGAGCCAGTTGGGTGGCGCTTCCGGGCCATGCAGATGCACGACCCGGGGGCCGTCTGGCGACAGGTAATGACCGAAGCCCTGCAATTCGAGCGCGGTCCGGCCACCCACGATCAGAGAACGCTCCATCAGCGTCTGGAGCGATATAACCGCTTTTTCCCACGTCAGGACGCCCCGGGGCCGTTTGAAGGTCCCGCGAACCGGCTGTACGAGCCAGCCACCCTTCACATACTGGCTGCGCAGGCTCGTCGAGTAGCCATGCCTCTCCATCCAGGCCGCATCCACGAGCAACCCGTCTGGCAGCGTCTTCTCTAGATAGTTTAGCTTTCCGTTGGATCGCGGAGCCATACTTTGTAAAATAGAACGGATTCAAACCTAAGTCTAGTTTGAAGATTATATCTTTTGCGAAGCTGTGCTTTGTAAAATTACCTTTACGTAAACCAGGAGGTTTCATGTCCATTGAAGTTGCGAAGGGCAGGATGGCTGCGGAGTCCGGCCGACCGCGATTTAGCGGCCATATGAGCTCTTTGTCGCTATCTGCCGCGGCAGGTGCCGCAGCCGGCGCCGATCAGAACAAAGCTACCAAGTTATTGAATTACTTAAAAAATCGGCTTGCTCACCGCAGCGACGAACGAAGTTCGGCGAGGGCGCACGTCAGGGGCGGGTAGAAATGCTGGCACACTACCCCAAATACTGGCACTTTCTCATGGAGCCCTTCCGAGAAGAGATCGATGCCGGCCATCCGCAATTCAACGGATCTTTTCAGGCATGTCAGTGCCGAGAAAGCGGCATTTTATCGCTGTATCATGGAAGTGTTCGCTGCAGCCAAGCGGCAATACCGATTGCAGCTCAGGCCTGACGAAGTCTTGGTCGAAGCCAAATGGCCGAGCTCGCCTCCGCCGATCGAGGACGTCAACGCCGCGCTCACCCAGCTTGCGGTGTGGGGTAATTTAGAGTCTCAGCCCGACACCTCGCGCGTCTCCAGCCTCGGTGATTTCTATCGCGCACGCTTTCTGTATCGGCTTTCGCAGGGCGGCGAAGCCGTCGAATCGGCGTTGGTGGTGTTCGAGCAGACCCTCCGGCGCCGCGCCGAATTACAGACGGTAGCGCTCGAGGACATCGCAAGTCGGCTGCAGGCCCTCAAGGCGTTGGCCAACGAAGCTCAGCCGGATGCTGCCAAGATCCACGAGACGCTGCGGGATCTGGTCCGCGTGTTCGAAAGCCTCGCCGACAATGCCCAGGCATTTATGGCGGGCGCCGCGCGTAGTGTCGAATTGCAGCAGGCCGACGCAACCGCGGTCGCGAGCTACAAGCGACGCGTCATCGACTATCTGGAGCGCTTTATGGGCGATCTGGTGCGTCGCTCGGACACTATAGCGGGGCTCATCCTCGCACTCGAGCCGAGCATCGATGGTATGTTGCAGCAGGTCGCCGGACGCGAGGCTCAGGACGCAGCCCCAGGCGACGATCAGGACCGCGTCGCAACCCAGGCGATCTACTGGAACACCTGGCGCGAGCGCTGGAGGGGCTTGCGCGGCTGGTTCTTCCGCACTGGCCACGAGCCATCCCAAGCCGAACTGCTGCGGGCGCGTGCGAGATCCGCGATCCCGCAACTGCTCGGTGCGATCGCGGCGCTCAATGAACGCCGCGCCGGCCGCAGCGACCGTTCGGCGGATTTCCGGACGCTCGGAGCCTGGTTCGTCGACTGTGCAGATAACGACGAAGCCCATCGATTGGCCCGCGCCGCTTTTGCGCTCAACCCAGCGCGGCATTATTCGCTCAATCCCGACGCGGACGTGGAGCTGTCCGCCGGTACGCGCTGGGCCGACGCGCCACCGTTGAGAATCCATCCACGGCTGCGCGAATACGGCGAGGCTGCACCACGTGGGCCGCTCGCCCGTGTGCGCGATCGCGCCGCCGACCGGGCGCGGCTGGCGTACGAACTCGCCGAGGAAGCGCAGCAAGTCGAGGCAGCTCGTCAACGCCTCGCGACCGGCCAGCCGACGCGTCTGTCCGACCTCGGCGAACTTGATCGTCATACTTTCGGATTGTTTCTCGGTCTGCTCGGCGAAGCGCTGACGGATCAGGACGACCCGGATGCCAAAGTGGAGCGCCAGACCGGCGACGGACTACTCCATATCAGCTTGACGCCGCTTGCGCCGGGCAGTGTGGCCAGGATCGAGACGCCGCTCGGCGTTTTCTCCGGTCGAGATCACTTGATCACCATCACGTCGACGCGAGACATCCGATGAAAAATGGTGTTCGCAGCGCCACGGACAGTCGCAGTATCGGCCGGCAGCAGCAGCGATACGACCGCGAGGAGTTTCGAAATTCAGTCCGTGCGCTGTTGATGACGCCGCTGATGAGTCCTGAACATGAGGAATTTCCCGCGATCCGCCGCCATGCGGACGCGTTGCGCGACTGGTTCGGCCGCGAAACCGGTTGGCCTCTGCAGATCGAACACGAGGGCGCGCGTCTCTACAAGCGGCCGGCGGATTGTACCAGCCCGACGCGCGGACTTCCCGGATATGATCGCCGTCGCTACGTGCTGCTCTGCCTCGCTTGCGCGGTGCTTGAACGCGCCGACCCGCAGATCACCCTCCGCCTTTTGGGCGAAAGGCTGCTGCAACTAGCCGCGGAGCCGGCGCTCGCTGCTCTCGGCTTCCGCTTTACGCTCGGCGCTCCGCACGAGCGGCGTGAACTGGTGGCCGTGTGCCGCACATTGTTGGAATTGGGAATTCTGGCGCGCGTCGCCGGTGACGAAGACGCGTTCGTGAGTTCCGGTGGCGATCAGGCCGACGCGCTTTACGACGTACAGCGCCGCGCGCTCGCCGGTATATTGGCGGCGGTGCGGGGGCCGTCCACCTGGCGAGCCGACGAATCGCCTCTCACGCTCGATGATCGGCTGCGTGCGCTGACGGACGAATATGTGGCCGACAGCGACGACGGGCGGCGCACAGCGCTGCGCCATCGGCTTGCGCGCAGACTGCTGGATGATCCTGTTGTTTACTTGGAAACGTTGGACCAGGAGGCTCGCGCTTACTTCGTCAATCAGCGTGGGGCTATGGCGGCTCGCTTGTGCGAGTCTGCCGGATTGGCCGCGGAACAGCGGGCTGAAGGATTGGCGCTGGTGGATGAGACTGGCGAATTGACGGATGTCGCAATGCCGGCCGAAGGCACCGACGCCCATGCCACCCTGCTGGTTGCCGAATACTTGGCGTCCGCGTACCGAAAGCGGCTGATCGAGGCGGCCGAAACGGCGAATGTGGTCGAATTCAACCGCGAGCAGGACATTGTCGCCTTCTTGCGAGAAGCCAAGACCAAGTATGGTCGGTATTGGCGCAAATCGGCGCGTGAGCCTGGCGCCGAACAAGAGTTGAAGGAAATCGCAATCGAACGTCTGGCAAAACTGGATCTGATCCGCCGGGACGGCGACAGGGTGCATCCGCTGCCGGCACTCACCCGCTTCGCCCTCGGCGATACGGAGGTCCTCGAGTCACATCGCGCACGCTACGCGGCGCCCGGGAATCTCATCGCATCGCCATGAATGACCGTCCAGTATCGTTTCTCCCGCAATCCGAAAAACCTGCACTGCCGGTCCCGACGCGGGTACGATGGCAGCCGCTGCGGCTTGGGCTGGTTGAGCTGTTTCATTACGACAGCGAGGAGTTTTGGTTTCGGGATGGCCACCTGCTGCTGCGTGGCAATAACGGGACCGGCAAGTCCAAGGTGCTGTCGCTGACGTTGCCCTTCCTGTTCGATGCACAGCTCAAATCATCGCGCATCGAGCCGGACGGCGACAGCGGCAAGAAGATGGCCTGGAATCTGCTGATGAACAGCTATCCTCGGCGCATCGGCTATGCGTGGATCGAGTTCGGCCGTCTCAGCGACGACGGCACGCCGCGTTACTTAACGCTCGGCGCGGGGTTGTCGGCCGTCGCGGCTCGGCCGCAAGTCGAAAGCTGGTTCTTTATCGTCGATGAGGCCGGCGGTGCGCCGCGGCTCAACCAGGATCTCTGGTTGATCAGCGAGCAGCGCAATGTCCTGACCAAGGAGCGGCTGCGCGATGCGCTGCACGGCCGGGGCCAAGTGTTCGAAACAGCCTCGAACTACCGCCGTGCGGTCGACGAGAGATTGTTTCACTTGGGCACCAGACGATACGACGCTCTGATGGACACGCTGATCCAATTGCGTCAGCCGCAACTTTCCAAGAAGCCGGACGAGACCGCGCTGTCGAATGCGCTCACCGAAGCCCTGCCGCCTCTGCCGTCCGAACTCCTCGCCGATGTCGCCGAGGCGCTCGGGCAATTGGAGGAAGATCGCCGACAACTGATCGAATATCAGGCGCTGGCCAAAGCGGTCGATCGCTTCGATCAGCGCTACCGTGTCTATGCCGGTACGCAGACGAGGCGCCAGGCTCGCGCATTGCGCCAGGCGCAGACCGAGTTCGACAATGCCAGCCGGACGCGTAGCGAGGCTCTGGCACGTTTCGACGAGGCGCGTATCGATGAAACGCAGGCGCGAACGACCCACGATGAGGCGGAAATCCTTCTGAAGCGCGAGCAAGTGCGGCTGGAAACTTTGCGCTCAGATCCCACGATGCAGGACGCCAATCGGCTCGAAAGCGCGGAGAAGGATGCGAGTACGCGGCAACGGGCCTTGCAGGATGCTACCGCGGCAGCCGCGCAGGCCGAGCGGCGATTGCAGCGCAGCGCGGACGAGACACGCGACGCCGCGACGCGTTCTGAGCAGGCCGAGCTTCGAGTGGGTAGTCTGCGTTCCGGGAGCGCGAGTCTCGCCGAAGCTGCGGGCCTTGCTGCGGTTCATGCCGACAATTTACTCGCAACATGCGCGCCAATAGAGTTGGCCGGATTGACGCCGCAGTCGTTCGATGCCGCGCGGGTCGAACTCGGCGCGGCCGTCATCGATCGACGCGAGCAAATCGCATTGTTGCGACGACGTCATGCAGAGGTCTCGACGGCGGAAACTGTATTCGAACAGCGACGCACTTCACGGGACGAGCGGCGGGACCTCGCCGAGGCCGCCACCTGCCGACGAGAAGAGGCCGACGCTGATGTCGAGCGCGAGGGCCGAAATCTCGTCGAGGTCTGGGACCGCCACCTCGCCGGCGTCAGGCAATTGCGGATCGCACCCGACGACCGCCTCGCCGCACTCACGGCGCTCGCCGATTGGGTCGTCGCGCTGGAAGGCGACAACCCCGCGCGGCAGCTTTTGCAGGTCGCGCAACAACTCGCGAGCGAAGGATTCGCGCAGCGCCGCGTCGCGCTGGTCGGCCAGCGTCAGCTCCTGGAGACCGAACGCAGGACCCTCGAGGACGAGCGTCATCGCCTGCAAGCCGGAGGCGACACGGCCCCGCCGCCTCCCTATGCGCGCGACGCCAGGGCACGCGAGGCACGAGCGGGAGCGCCGCTGTGGCAGTTGGTGGACTTTCTCGACACAGTCCAGGCGCCGCAGCGCGCCGGCGTCGAGGCCGCGCTGGAGGCTGCCGGTCTGCTCGACGCCTGGATTTCTCCAGACGGCGGTCTGCAGTCCGCCGATGGCGGCAAGGTGTTGCACGACACGCAGATAATGAGGCGATTGCCGCAATCGCAATCGCTTGCCGGTTGGCTGCATGCCGACGTGCAGGCGGACGGCCCGGTGCCCGCCGCGATCGTCGACGACATCCTTGCCGGCATCGCCTGCGCGGAGGCGGACCCGACCGAGAGCGAAGCCTGGGTCAACCCAGACGGTCGCTTTCGCCTTGGTGCGTTGGCCGGTACCTGGGACAAGCCGGCCGCGGTCTACATCGGCTATGCCGCTCGCGCGGCGGCCCGCGCGCGGCGACTGGCCGACATCGCCGATCGCCTGACGATAATCGCCAGCGAGCTCGACACTTTGCAGGTAATGGTCGCGCAGCTTTCGCAGGACCAGGATCAAGCCGGCGAGGAATGGCGATGTGCACCGACCGATGATGCGCTACGCAGCGCTCATTTAGCAGCCGCTGTCAGTGCACGTGCCGCTCAAGACGCCTTGCGTCAGTTGTCGGAGGCGGACGCGCGCTTTCATGAAGCCGAACAGAGCCTGCAAGCAGTGCGGCAACGGTTAGCCGTGGATGCCGCCGACCTCCGTCTGCCGACCGCGGCGGCTGACTTGGCCGCGGTCGAGACGGCCCTGAACCACTATCACGACGCTCAGTCGCGTCTCGCGCAAGCGGTTCACGAACTACGCCTTGCGCTGCCCGACTTGAACCGACACCGCGACCGCGAGGTCGAAGCGCGCGACGACCTCGCCAAGCAGATCGAACAGCGAGCGAACGCTCGCGCCGAAGCTGAGGAGGCGGCGGAACGTCTGACAGTCCTCCGCGAGACCGTCGGCGCTAAAGTCGAGGAACTGCAACGACAGCTGAGGGAGGCTCGCGCCGCCGTTGAGGCCAGCGACGCCGCTTTGAGCGACGCCCGCCAAGCTCTGATTGCGTCGAGCGCGGCTCTCGCGGCGGCCGGAGAAAAAGCATCCGCGGCCAACGAACTGTTCAAGCAGCGGAGCGATGCACGCGCCGAAGCCGTAGCTCGATTCCAGTATTTCGCGTCGACGGGCCTGATCTCGGCTGCGCTGCCGCAGGTCGAATTACCGGATATCCGCAATCCGTGGACGATCGATCCCGCGCTGACGCTTGCGCGTCGCGCTGAGCAGGCGCTGTCGGACCGCGAGGACGACGATAAAACGTGGGCGCGTGTGCAGCGGGAGATCACCGTCGACCTCACCGAATTACAACGTGCGCTAAGCGCGCTCGGGCATCAGGCCCAGGCCGAGACCACCGACTGGGGCCTGACTGTCAGCGTGATCTATCAAAATCGGCCCGAACCGCCGGATCGCCTGGCTGCGCGTCTCGCCGATGAGATCTATCAGCGCAGCGAATTGCTCACTGCCAAAGAGCGCGAGGTGTTGGAAAATCACCTGCAAGCCGAGATCGCCTCGGAAATTCAGCGGCTGTTGCAAGCTGCCGAGGTGCAGCGCGACGCGATCAACAAGGAACTGCACAGCCGGCCGACGACCACCGGCGTGCGCTATCGCCTGCTGTGGCAGCCGATATCCGAAGACGAGGGCGCCCCGATCGGACTTGAAGCGGCGCGTCGGCGCCTGCTCAACACCAGCGCGGATCTCTGGTCGACGGAGGATCGCGCCGTGGTCGGGACGATGCTGCAGCAACGTATCGCTGCCGAACGCGAGCGCACGGAGGCGGGTGCGGTCGACGATGGCGGCGCCGGTCTGATCGACCAGTTGGCGCGCGCGTTGGATTATCGCCGCTGGCATCGCTTCCGCGTCGAACGCTGGCAGGATGGGCATTGGCGTAAACTCTCCGGGCCTGCCTCCAGCGGCGAGCGGGCGCTCGGCCTTACGGTGCCGCTGTTCGCCGCAGTCGCGAGTTTCTACAGCCAGGGGAGTTCAACACTGGCCCCGCGACTGATGCTTCTCGACGAAGCCTTCGCCGGCATCGACGATTCCGCTCGGGCGCATTGCATGGGGCTGATCCGCGAGTTCGATCTCGATTTTGTCATCACGAGCGAACGCGAATGGGGCTGCTATGCCGCGCTGCCCGGGGTTGCAATCTGTCAGTTACAGCGGCGCGAAGGCATCGACGCCGTGTTCGTGTCGCGGTGGAGTTGGGATGGCCGGGACAAGATCCTGGATGGCGACCCCGATCGCAGGTTGCCGCCGACATGACAGTCTCTGTTGACCCTCGACTCGGGCGCTTGCTCGGCGGCGATCAGTTTGCTTTGTTGCGCAAGCGCCTTCGTCAGCGTTTCGAACGCGCGCCGCACAATTTGGCGGCCGAGACATTTCGGATCGGCAATCTTACTCGGGAGGAGCATACCGCGCTGGCGTCCTTGCTCGGTCGCCCATTGCGCTATTCCAACTCCCTGCAGATTGACGTTCAAAGCATCGATGCGGCTTTTCAACGCGCCGGCGTCGCCAAGTCGCTGCGTGACGCACTTGAACAACTCGACGGTCCGATCGCGAATCTCGCCGCGACAAGGCTCGCTCGCCAGGCCGAGTGGTCGGATGTGCTGGACGGCTGCTCGCACGGCGATCTGATCGAGTTTGTGCGGAGGCCGCGAGGCTTCGGGTTATTGAAGCGCCTTGCGCGGCAGAAGGCAGCGACGGCATTGCAACTCTGCCGTCGTGTCGAAGCCGTCCTGGCATGTCTGCCGTCGAGCGGCATCACGCGATCCCAACTAGCCGCAGACATATTGGGGGATCCCCACGCGCTCGATGCCGGTCAGGCGACCGCGACCTTGGTGCTCGCTGTCCGGCGCCAAATGGCTGGCAGAACCGAGGCAGGCAGGGGCATCAACTTCGGATCGTTGGAGGACGGCGAAGCGGGCAGCGGGATAGAGCGCGACCGCGACGTTTGGGCCCAAGCCGGCGTACTCGTCAATGAATTAGCCCGGCCGGTCTTGTTCCTCAATTTGCCTGTCCGCAGGTCAGGCCATCAAAGTCAAACCTCGGGCGAGCCCGTCTACGCTTCGTTGCGATCCCTGCTGAGATCGCCGCCGGCCTGGGATGTGGCGGGTCGCAGGGTCTATGTCTGTGAGAATCCCAACGTGGTGGCAATTGCAGCGGATCACTTGGGATGCGATTGCGCTCCGCTGGTTTGCACTGACGGGATGCCCGCCGCAGCCCAAAGGTGCTTGCTGTCGCAACTGGCCGATGCCGGCGCGCAGCTTCTCTATCACGGCGATTTCGATTGGCCCGGCGTTCGGATCGGCAATCAGGTCATAGATCAACACGGCGCGAAGCCGTGGCGCTTCGGCGCAGATGATTACGAAGCGGCCGTCGCACAAACTTCCTGTTCAGGGCAGTCCCTCGCGGGACCGGCAGGACATGCACGTTGGGACGACAGGTTGATGGAGGTTATGCAGCGTCATGGGCTCGCCATCGCCGAAGAAGCCCTCGCCACGATATTGCTGGTGGACCTGAGGGCTGGTCTATGAATTGTTCGCAGTTATGTTCCGAATGGTGGCAAATTGGCGCGCCCGAAAGGATTCGAACCTCTGACCCCCAGATTCGTAGTCTGGTGCTCTATCCAGCTGAGCTACGGGCGCGTTTGCCGCGGGTCTCGCAGGAATGAACCAGGAGCCGCCGGCGATCCGCAGCGGTGTCCGCTGCGAAGGCCGCCATAGCTAGCGGCTCAGCTCCGGCTTGGCAAGCGCCGGGATGGCTCTTTTGTCACCCATTTTTCATGCCGCCGGAGAGGGCCGGTCAGAGCTCGCACGACAGACGAAGATCGAAGACAGCGCAAACGCCCGCGGGGCGAGCCGATCAGGCGCGGGCGCGTTCGTGGCGCAGGCTGTGCAGATCGACCGGCCGGTCGGGGATCGAGATCCGGAATGTGGCGCCGAGCGTGCCCTCGACCAGATTGATCTCGCCGCCATGGGCGCGGACCAGTTCGGCGGCGATCGCCAGGCCGAGGCCGGAGCCGCCGGCGCGCACCGAGCCGTGGAAGGCCTCGAACAGGTGGTCGCGCGCCTTCTGCGGCACGCCGGGGCCGGTGTCCGACACTTCCAGGATGGTCACCGAGCCCTCGCGGCGGCCGGTGATCCGGATCTGCTGCAAGGCTGCGTCGCTGCGCGGCTGGCTTTCCAGCGCTTGCGCGGCGTTGCGCACCAGGTTGAGCAGCACCCGGAACAGCTGGTCGGGATCGGCATCCATGGTCAGCCCGCGCTCGATCGCCGTGACCCAGGTGATCGAGCTGACGCCGCCATCCGCGGCGAGGCCGGCGGTCTCGCGGACCTCGGTGACCACGGGCTCGATCAGGATCATGCGGCGGTCCGGCGCGGCTTCCTGGGCGCGGCCGTAGGACAGCGTGGACTGGCAGAACGCGATGGCGCGCTCCAGCGAGCGCACCAGCTTCGGCGCGAACCGCTGCACCCGGGGATCTGGCACGCTGGACAGCTGGTCGGACAGCAGCTGCGACGACGCCAGCAGGTTGCGCAGATCGTGGTTGATCTTGGAGACGGCGAGGCCGAGCGCCGCGAGCCGGCTTTTCTGATGCAGCATCGACACCAGGTCGCGCTGCATGTCGGACAGTTCGCGCTCGGCGAGGCCGATCTCGTCGCCACGCGGACCGGGGATCACGATCGACGCCGGGCTTTCCGGATCGCGGCGGAAGTTGACCATATTGGCGGTCAGCCGCCGCATCGGCCGCACGAACAGGAAATGCAGCGCCAGATAGATCAGCGCCGTGGTCAGGCTGGTGATGGTCAGCGACACCAGCAGCAAGTTGCTGGAGAACCGGTACATCGCGACCCGCAGCGGCGCCTCGTCGATCACCACCTCGATGAACTGGGCATTGCCCTCGGCCGGCCCCATCACCCGGATGGTCTGGTTGCCGCTCTCCAGCATCACCACGAAGGCGTCGATGATCGCGGCCCATGGCGTGACGTTGCGCATGTCGACGACGTGATCGACGGCGGCCGGCAGGTTGGAACTCGCGAGCAGCCGGCGCTGCTGGCCCATCTTGATGGCGACCGCGCGGGCGTCGATGCTGTCGAGCACTTGGCGCGCCAGCGTGTCCGGCACCATGCCGGACGGCGACGCGTCCAGCACCAGCGCGGCGGTATTGGCGGCGGCCAGGCGATCGTTGAGCCGGTTCAGCCGAAAATTGGCGATTGACGGCACATAGATCAGGATTTCGGCGATCAGGATCAGCGGAATCGTGAGCAGCAGCAATTTGCCCGACAAGCCGATCTTCGGCTCCAGGCCACGCCGCCATACCTGCGTTTCGGGCTTCTGATCCGCTGGCTGCACCGCTGCTGCCGCCTCCATGGTCGTGCCGATCGCGCGCAAATGATATAAGTCAAGATGCGCCTGCGTTCGCGTCAGGTCAAATTACCGTTTGACCATCTACGTTTCCGGCGTCGCATGGTTTCCGGATCGCGCACCGGCGCCGCAAAAGCACGGTCGGCCGCAATTGACGAGAACAGGTCGCTCCCGTATAAGCCGCGCCAACTGTCCGCGATGGCCCGGTTCTCCCGGGGCGGTTCATTATGGACTGCGGTCGGCTCATCCGTGAGCCCCATTATCGGGCTTATCTCAACCTTCTGAAGCACTTACCGGGCCAGCGGAGAACTTGCCGTGAAGCGGACTTATCAACCCAGCAAACTGGTGCGCAAGCGCCGCCACGGCTTTCGCGCCCGTCTCGCCACCGCCGGTGGCCGCAAGGTGCTGGCAGCGCGCCGCGCTCGCGGACGCAAGCGTCTGAGCGCCTGAGCGGGTCCTCCCGAGATCAGATCATGGACCGGTTACGGCAGCGGGCGGACTTCATCGCCGTTGCCAACGGGCCGCGGATCAACGGGCCTGCCTTCGTCCTACAAAGCCGACGCCGTGACGACGATGGTCCGATCCGCGTCGGCTTTACCGTGACCAAGAAGATTGGCACCGCAACCGAGCGAAATCGCATTCGACGCCGGTTGCGCGAGGTGGTCCGACACACGGACCGCTGCTCCATGATGCCGAACAGCGACTATGTGCTGGTCGGCCGCCGCGCGGCACTGAGCCGCGACTTTGCTGTCATGCTCGGCGATCTCCGCTCCGCGCTCGACCGCATTGCGCGGCGGTCGTCGAAACCGGATTGAAGCGAGACCTGAGCCGATGAGCGACAATCGCAACACCATCCTCGCCGTGATCCTGTCGGGCCTCGTGCTGCTCGGCTGGCAGTACTTCTTCAACATCCCGCAAATGGAAAAGCAGCGCGCCGCCCAGCAGGCGCAGCAGCAGCAGGAAGCCGCCGCCAAGCAGCAGGCGCCCGCAGCGAATACGCCGGCCGCGGGCACGCCCGGCGCCCCGACTGCGCCCGCGACGCCTGGCGCACCGGCAACGCCGGGAGCCGCGACCGCTCCGGCGGTCAGCCGCGAGGCCGCGGTCGCCGCCTCCCCGCGCATCAAAGTCGAAACCCCACGGCTCAGCGGCACGCTCGCGCTGCGCGGCGGCCGGATCGACGATCTGTCGCTGGTCCAGTTCCGCGAGACCGTCGACCCGAAGTCGCCGCCGATCCAACTGTTCTCGCCGTCGGGCAGCGCCAATCCGTATTACGCCGAATTCGGCTGGGTCGGCGCCGCCGGCTCCAACGCCAAACTGCCGGACCAGAACACGCTGTGGGAGCAGGAAGGCTCCGGCGCGCTGACGCCGTCGAGCCCGGTCAAGCTGAAGTGGGACAACGGCGAAGGCCTGACCTTCCACCGCGAGATCACGGTCGACGACCGTTATCTGTTCACCGTGAAGGACGATGTCACCAACACCGGCGGCGCGGCGGTGACGCTGTATCCGTTCGGGCTGATCTCGCGCCACGGCACCCCGCATGTCGAGGGCTACTACATTCTGCATGAAGGCCTGATCGGCTATCTCGGCGACCAGGGTCTGCAGGAAAAGACCTACGCCAAGATCGACGAAGCCAAGGTGGTCGACTTCAAGAACATCACCAACGGCTGGCTCGGCATCACCGACAAGTACTGGGCCTCCGCGCTCTTGCCCGAAACCAACGCGCAGCTGCAGGCCCGCTTCTCGTCCAACCTGGTCGGCACCACCCGCACCTACCAGACCGATTACCTCGAAGACGCCAAGACGGTTCCGATCGGCGGCACTGTCAGCGCCACCGCGCGGCTGTTCGCCGGCGCCAAGGAAGCGCGCGTCGTCGGCCTCAACTTCCCGCTGGCCGGACTCGGCGGCTACAATCAGCAGCTCGGCCTCAACCATTTCGACCTGCTGATCGACTGGGGCTGGTTCTACTTCATCACCAAGCCGATGTTCCTGGCGCTCGACTTCTTCTTCCATCTGGTCGGGAATTTCGGCGTCGCCATTCTGCTGGTGACCGTGCTGGTCAAGCTGATCTTCCTGCCGCTGGCCAACAAGTCCTACGCCTCGATGGCGAAGATGAAGGCCATTCAGCCGCAGCTCGCTGCGCTGAAGGAGCGTCATCCGGACGACAAGATGAAGCAGCAGCAGGAGATGATGGAGATCTACCGCAAGGAGAAGATCAATCCGGTCGCCGGATGTCTTCCCGTTCTGCTGCAGATCCCGGTGTTCTTCTCGCTGTACAAGGTGCTGTTCGTCACCATCGAAATGCGGCACGCGCCGTTCTTCGGCTGGATTCACGACCTGTCGGCGCCGGATCCGACCAACATCTTCAACCTGTTCGGCCTGATC